>NZ_CP077093.1:4792307-5110000 GCF_014268755.2 Pseudomonas vanderleydeniana
CATCGAAGCGGTCCACAAGCCGGCGATCAGGCAGAAGCCGAGCATCACCGCCGCCAGTATCGCCACGCGCAGGCGCGCGGCCAGCCACGTGCCGATGAACACGATCGCGATCACCGCCAGCGGTGGCAAGGCCAGGAACGCCGACTCCACGGCGCCGAGCACCAGCGAGATCAGGTTGCTCACGGCCGCGAAGAAGCCGTGCATGTTGGTGTTCAGCCAATCGACCACCGGCGCGATGAAGCGCCCTGGAGAAAACTGCAGGTCGGCGAGGTTCATTCGCGATTCTCCCGGGCTTTGGGCGTGGCGCTCTGGGCCATGCGGTCGATCACCATGGTCAGGATCACGATGGCGATGGCCGCGTTGATCGAGGTGGCGATGTCGAGGGTGCGGATGGCGTTGTAGATCACCTGGCCCAGGCCGCCGGAACCGACGATACCGGCGATCACCACCATGCCGAAGGCCATCATCAGGCTCTGGTTGACCCCGGCCATGATGCTCGGCAGGGCGAACGGCAGGCGGATCTTGCTGAACATCTGCCAGTGGGTCACACCACTGGCGTTACCCAGTTCGACGAACGCGGTGGGCGTCATGCGGATGCCCAGCGCGGTGAGGCGAAACGCCGGGGCGAAGGCCACGATGAACGTCGCGATTAGCGCGGTGCCCGGGCCGTAGCCAAGCAAGGCGATGGCCGGCAGCAGGTAGATGTACGGCGGCAGCGTCTGGATCAGGTCCAGTGCCGGCTCCACCACCCGGTCCAGGGCCGGCAGCAGGCCGGCCACCACGCCCAATGGGATGGCGACGAGCAACGCCAGCACGGTGGCCGCGACCACCAGCGCCAGGGTGCTCATGGTTTCCGCCCACAGGCCGATGAACGCGCAGAACAGCATGGCCACCAGCGTGCCGATGGCAAAGCGCAGGCCCGCCAGGCGCCAGCCGAGGGCGGCCAGCAGCAGCGCGGTCACGTAGAACGGTGGCAGTTGCAGCAGCCAGTACAGGCCCTGGTACATGCCCTGCAGCCCGGCGTTGATGCCGTCGAACAGCGAGGACGCGTGGTCCTGCAGCCATTCGAGCATCGCATCGACGGTGCTGTCGAATTGTTCGGGAAAGCTTTCGAAGGCCATGATCACGCCCTCTCCCGCTGTTCGCCGGCGACTTCGGCGTGTTCGTTGGCGATGCCCTGCACGCCGCGCAGCAGGTCGCGGATGGTAATCACCCCGACCACCACGCCGGCCTGGACCACGGCCACCGAATCACGATCGGACTGGGTCGCCAGGCCGATGATGTGATCCAGGTCGGCGTCCGAAGCCACCTGGGCCAGGCGCGACACGTCGACACCCGGATGGGCCTGCTGGAACACGGCCAGCGGGGCCATGATCGAGTGCGCCTTGACCAGGTGCAGGCGCGAGATGCCCGCCACGAACTCGGCCACGTAGTCGTCGGCCGGGTTGAGCACGATGTCCTCGGCCGTACCGACCTGGATGATCATGCCGTCCTTCATGATGGCGATGCGGTCGCCGATGCGGATCGCCTCTTCCAGGTCGTGGGTGATGAACACCGCCGACTTGCCCAGCTCCTTGGTCAACTGGCGGAATTCGTCCTGCAGCTGGCGACGGATCAGCGGGTCGAGCGCACTGAACGGTTCGTCCATCAGGATCACTTCAGGGTCCGCGGTGATGGCGCGGGCCAGGCCGACACGCTGCTGCATGCCGCCGGAGAGTTCGTTCGGGTAGCGGTTGGCCCAGTCGCTGAGACTGACCTTGGCCAACGCCCGTTCGGCCACTTTCAGCCGTTCGGCCTTGGGTACACCCTGTACCTCAAGGCCAAAGGCGGTGTTTTCCAGCACCGTGCGGTGTGGCAGCAAGGCCACGCTCTGGAACACCATGCCAATGTGCTTGGCACGCATGTCGCGCAGTTGCTGGGGGTTGAGCGAATTGAGTTCACGCCCCTTGACCAACACCTTGCCGGCACTGGGCGTGATGAGTTTGTTCAACAGGCGGATCAATGTCGACTTGCCGCTGCCGGACAGGCCCATGATGCAGAAGATCTCACCACGGCGCACTTCCAGATTGACGTCGGATACCCCCACGACACAACTGTAATCATGAAGGATCTGCTTCTTCGAGAGCCCCTTTTCAATGACCGCGCGCATCGCCTCTTCGGAGCGCTCGCCAAATACTTTCCAGACAGACTGGCAACTGACCAGTACTTCTTGGGCGTCTACTGTTTGCGTACTCATATCAATCCCGTCCGGCCCTGTAGTTCAGGCCTGTAATGCATTCAAGTTCGGCAGCTGGCAATGTTGAAAACAATCAGTCTTTCTTGATGTTTTCCCAGCGTTTGAGCAACTCGGCGTGACTGTCGGTCCAGTCCTTGATTGCCGCGTCCATGCTCTTGCCATCCTTGACTTCACCGTTGATCGCCTTGATGTCGGCCAGTGGCACATAGACGCTGGCGATCACTTCACGCGCATGGGAATTGGCCGCGCTGAAGCCCTTCTGGCCGATCCAGTAGTAGCCTTGCGGTGGCGGGAAGATACCTTTCGGGTCGGCGAGGAACTTGACGTCGAACTTCTGGGTCATCCAGGACGGGTCCCAGATGGCCACGGCGACCCATTCCTTGCGGTCCACGGCGGCCTTGAGGGCGGCGGTCATCGCCGCGGTACTGCCTTCGAGCAGGTTGAGCTTGAGGCCATAGGCCTTGACCGCATTGGCGGCGTCGTTCATCAGGCCCGAACCGGGTTCGATACCGACGATCTTGCCACCGAACTTGTCGGCATTGGCGTTGAGCTCTTCCAGGGAATTGATGGTGACGTAGTTCGGAACGGCGATGGCCTGGTAGAGGCCGTAGGACACCGGCGAGATCTTCTCGAGCCGGTTCTTGTTCTTGTTCCAGTAGTCGGCGGCGGCATAGTCGACCTGGGAAGCGAGGATCTGCACGTCACCCTTGCCCAACGCCGCATAGGCGATGCCCCATTCGGAGAATTGGGTCACTTTTACCCTATAGCCCTGATCTTCCAGAACTTTCTTGGTAATACCGGTGATCGGTGTCAAATCTTCCCAGGACAAGGTGCCCATGGTGATGGTCTTTTCTTCGGCGTGGGTCGGCAGCACAACTGCCGCGGCCAGAGCCAATGCACAAAACGCTTTCTTAAACATCTTCATGGTGGTTCCCCGAATTGGTTATTTTTTGAAACGGCAGAACAAGCACTTGCTATTGTTGTTGGACTTCGGATGTTTGTTTTTTATTGTCGGTGTTAGTGTCTAAATCCTCTTTTACGGCACGCAGTCGCCCGTTCCTGGCAAAAGTCTCTGCCAGAAAGTCTGTACAACGTCACACTTGACGTTGATATTTAAATCAATTGAAAAGACCCTAGCCGTATTCGGTGAGTCCGCGCCCTCGCTTCTGTACCGGCCCTGTGCAAGCGGCCGGGAAATGACAGGCGTCGCCGTCGAGGATCGGCGCGTACCGCGCAATAACCACGGGCGCAGTCATACCTTCGAACCTCAACACGCAACACTCCAACGTTTAACTCAAGGGACCCTCCACCAGCGAGTCAGCCTTCAGCGCCTGCGGGGCAATGAACAGCTGCATGTTCGCTCGCGACAGCTCCCAGTGTTCGAACACCAGGTCCACCACCCGGTTTTCATCGTGCCTGGCAATCGCCTCGATGAACTCGTCGTGGTGTTCCACCGACAGGTCCAGGCGTTGCTCCATGTCCTGATCACGCGGCCGGTAGAACGTGTGGCCGATCCGTGCGTGATCGATCAACAACCGTGAAAGGCTCGGCTTCAGGTACGGGTTGCCAGCCATTTCACCCATGATTTCGTGAAAGCGGTTGTTCTCCAGCGACAGAGCCAGGGGATTTCTTTCCACCGAGGCCTGCCGAAAACGCTGCTGGGTCTGTTTCAACTCTTCCAATTGCGCCGGCGTGAAGTTCTGAACCGCCAGGCGCCCAATTGCAGCGTAGATCATCGGTGCAACCAGAAAAAAATTGCGCAGCGTCGAATGGTTCATCGGGATCACCCGGGTTCCACGGTTTTCGCGGATGTCCAGGTAGCCCTCACCTTCCAGGCGCCGAAACACTTCTCGAACCGGGGTGCGAGAAAGACCGTAGCGTTCACTCAAGGTGACCTCATCCAGAACCTGGTCCGGATCGAGCTCCATCGTCAGGATCTGCCGCTTCAGGTCTTCGTAAAGCCCAGTTTTGCCACTTTTCACCAGGGACCTCCGGTGTTCTGGATGCCAGTGATGGCACCGTGGTTGAGAACAGACTCCCACGCAACTCGGGCGTGGTCAATCCATTGAATTCACAATGTACACAGAGTGAACACAAGAGGAATTCACATTTTTCTATTTTAAATCAATCACTTAGCTCAGACTCCTGACACGAAAAATAGTCGGTTTTAAGCATGAATCTGTCGGAAATCGATAAACGTCGTTTTTCCAGACGTGCTTGCCGCCTCCCGCCGCTTTCCGTGCCTTGTGTCCAGGTCGACCAGTTTGCCTGCGACATCCCTTCGTCTGCCAACGACATTTACACCGGTTTGTTATCGAGCACGCTCAACGGCACTCGACAGCCGCGACGACCTGCCGCATATTTGTGGATACAACATGTATACATCCGATTTTCCGCCACGATTCGTGTCGTCGGCGGGTGATGTCAAATAACAATAGAGCGGTGCCCATGGTACAGATCAGTTCTCTTCCAGCCGACGACAAAACCTGCGGTTGGTATCACCTCAGCCAGAAGCGCCAGGCCCGCCCGGCGCATACCGGCCAGTCCAAGGCCCGCTGGGTGGTGGTCGGGGCCGGGTTCACCGGCCTGGCCGCCGCCCGTCAGTTGGCATTGGGTCATCCGAATGACGAAGTGATCCTGGTGGAAGCGCAGGAGGTCGGCTTCGGCACCTCCGGGCGTAACGCCGGTTTCGCCATCGACCTGCCCCACGATATCGGCGCCGAGGACTACATCGGCGACATCGATAACGCCAAGACCGTCCTCAAGCTGAACCTCTCCGGCCAGCGCTACCTCAAGCAACTGGTCGACACCTACGGCATCGACTGCCAGATGAAGTTCTGCGGCAAGTACCAGGCGGCCGTCGAAGATCGCGGCATGGCCGTGCTCGACGCCTACCGTCGCGGCCTGGAGAAACTCGGTGAGCCGTGCGAGATGATCGGCGCCGAGGCCCTGCGCGAGCGGGTCGGCACCTCCTTCTACCGCCAGGCGCTGTTCACCCCCGGCACCGCGCTGATCCAACCTTCGGCCCTGGTCAAGGGCCTGGCCGACACCCTGCCGAGCAACGTCAGCCTGTACGAGCACACGCCGATTCTCGAAGTCGAGTACAGCCCGCGCATCGTGCTCAAGCATGCCAACGGCAGCATCGAGGCCGACCGCCTGGTGCTGGCCAACAACGCTTTCGGCATGTACTTCGGCTTCCTCAAGGGCCGCATGCTGCCGATCTTCACCTACGCCAGCATCACCCGCCCGCTCACCGAAGAAGAGCAGGCGCGCCTGGGGGGCGACCCGTACTGGGGCATCATCCCCGCCGACCCGTTCGGCACCACCGTGCGCCGTACCCCGGACCAGCGCCTGCTGATCCGCAACAGCTTCAGCTTCAACCCGGATGGCCGTGCGAAAGAACGCTACCTGGAGCGCTTCATCGAGCGTCACCGCGCCTCCTACGCCCGGCGCTTCCCGATGCTGCCGAACGTGGACTTCGAATACACCTGGGGCGGTGCCCTGGCGATGACCCGCAACCACAACGGTTTCTTCGGCCAACTGGCGCCGAACGTCTACGGCGCCCTGGGTTGCAACGGCCTGGGCGTCACCCGTGGCACCGCCACCGGCAAGCTGCTGGGCGACTGGCTCAGCGGCCAGGACGATGAACTGACCCAGTACCTGCTCAAGGCCCCGGGCCCTTGTGCCAACCCGCCACAACCGTTCCTGTCCATGGGCGTGAACATGAACCTGCGCTGGGGCCAGTACCGCGCCGGCGCGGAAAGCTGAGGCCGCCCTCCTCCCCGACGGCCCCTGAATCACCTGCCGTGGCATCCCCGGATGCCGCGGTGCGGTCCTGCCCTGCCTGCACCCGGCCGGACACGCGAACGATCAACACGTGGAGACCACATGAAAAACAACAATCATTCGATCGAAGACGCACCCCTCAACAGTTTTCACCAGCGCCTGACCGTGCGTTCCGGCGGCGGCTCCTTCGTTGACGGCTATGTACTGAGCATCGTCGGCGTCGCCATGGTGCACATGGCCGCCGCCCTGAGCCTCAATGCCTTCTGGCAAGGCCTGATCGCCGCTTCGGCGCTGATCGGGATCTTCTTCGGCGGTTTCGTCGGCGGCTGGCTGACCGACCGTTTCGGTCGTCAACGCATCTTCTTCGTCGGCCCGACCCTGTTCATCCTCTGCTCGCTGGCCCAGCTCTGGGCCCAATCCGGTGAAGAGATCTTCATCGCCCGCCTGCTGCTGGGCGTGGCCATCGGGATCGAATACCCGGTCGCCACCGCCCTGCTGGTGGAATTCCTGCCACGCAAGTATCGCGGTCCACGCCTGGCCACCCTGACCATCCTCTGGTTCGCCGGTGCCGCCTTCGCCTACCTGGTCGGCGAGCTGTTGATCCACTTCGCCGGTCCCGATGCCTGGCGCCTGGTTCTGGCCAGTGCCGCGGTGATTGGCGCCCTGCTGTTCCTGGTACGCCTGGGCACCCCCGAGTCGCCCCGCTGGCTGCTCAAGAAAGGCCGCGCCCAGGAAGCCGAAGCGATCATCCAGCAGGTGTTCGGTCCGTCGTACTCGCTGGCCAACCTGCCAGAAGAGCCGGCCGAGCGCAAAGTCTCGATCCTCAGCCTGCTGCACTCGGGCTACGGCAAGCGCATGCTGTTCGTGACCATGTTCTGGACCTGCTCGGTCATCCCGGTGTTCGCCGTGTACGCCTTCGCCCCGCAAGTGCTGCGCGCGCTCAACCTGGACGGCACCCTGGCGTCGGTCGGTTCGGTGGCGATCACCCTCTTGTTCGTGGTCGGCTGCATCGTCGCCACCCGCCTGATCAATGGCCTGGGTCGGCGCAAGATGCTGATCCACAGCTTCTTCTGGTCCGGCCTGGCCCTGCTCGCCCTGGGCGCCTCGCACAACGCCTCGGGCCTGGTCATCCTCGCCCTGTTCGGCGCCTACGCGCTGTTCATCGGCGGTGCCCAGGTGCTGCAACTGGTGTACCCGAACGAAATCTTCCCGACCGAGATCCGTGCCCAGGCCGTGGGCGTCGGCACCTCGATGTCGCGTATCGGCGCCGCTGTCGGCACCTGGCTGGTACCGGCGGCGCTCGACAACTTCGGTATCGAGCAAACCATGTACGCCGCCGCCATCGTCACCTTCGTCGGCCTGGCCTTCTCCTGGGCCCTGGCACCGGAAACCCGCTCGCTGAACCTGCAGCAGGCCGCTTCGCTGAACTGACCGTTTTTTTGCTGACTGCCTTTAAGAACTGAGTAGCACCGACGCCGCCAGCACCACGTTCGCTGGCGGCGTCATCCCGACCCTTGTTTCTCTGGAGAACAATGATGAACTTCGACGGTATCTTTACCCCCGCGATCACCCCCCTGGCCGCTGACGGCTCCATCGACACCGGCGCCTTCGCCCAAGTCCTGGAGTACTTGGTGGAGCAGAAGGTCCACGGCATCATCATCGGCGGCTCGACCGGCGAGTACTACGCCCACAGCATCCAGGAACGCCTGGACCTGACCCGCCTGGCCGCCGAAGTGCTCAACGGCCGCACCCCACTGGTGATCGGCACCGGCGCCATCCGCACCGAAGAGTCGGTGGCCTACGCCGAAGCCGCCAAGGCTGCCAAGGCCGACGCCATCCTGGTCGGTTCGCCACCCTACGCGCTGCCAACCCAGCAGGAAATCGCCAACCACGTGCTGGCCGTCGACCGCGCCGCCGACCTGCCGATCATGCTCTACAACTACCCTGGCCGCATGAGCGTCGACATGGGCCCCGAGTTCTTCGACGCCGTGAGCGGCAGCCGCAACATCGTCGCGATCAAGGAAAGCTCGGGTGACATCGCCCGCATCCACCACTTCGGCGAGCGCTACCCACAAATCGCCCTGTCCTGCGGCTGGGACGACCAGGCCCTGGAATTCTTCGCCTGGGGCGCGCGCAGCTGGGTTTGCGCCGGCTCCAACTTCATCCCGGCCGAACACATCGCCCTGTACGAAGCCTGCGTGCTGGAAGGCGACTTCGCCAAGGGCCGCAAGATCATGTCCGCCATGATGCCGCTGATGGACTTCCTCGAAGGTGGCAAGTTCGTCCAGTCGATCAAGCACGGCGTGGCCCTCAACGGCCTGGTCACCGGTGGCGTGCGCGCTCCGCTGAGCGGCCTGGACGAGCAGGAACAAGCCGCCCTGCAGGAAATCATCAAGACCCTCAAGGCCAAAGTCGCCGCAATCAAGGGAGCCTAAGCAGATGGCCGACGTACTGAGCAAGGACGAATACGCGGCGATCGCCGCCAACCTGAAGTTCCCGACCCAGGCCTACATCGGTGGCGAGTTCCGCAACTCCCTGACCGGTCGCACCTTCGACACCTTCAACCCGGCCAACGGCCAGTTGCTGGCGAAGATCACCGCCTGCGACAGCACTGACGTCGACGTGGCCGTGGCCGCGGCCAAGGAAGCCTTCGACGACGGTCGCTGGCACCTGCTCTCGCCGGGCGAGCGCAAGCACGTGCTGCTGCGCTTCGCCCAACTGCTGGAAGACAACTCGCACGAGCTGGCCGTGCTGGAAAGCCTGGACAGCGGCAAGCCGGTTGGCGAATGCCAGGCCACCGACGTGCCGGAAACCATCCACACCCTGCGCTGGCACGCCGAGCTGATCGACAAGATCTACGACGCCAGCGCCCCGACCGGTTCGGGCGCCCTGACCATGGTCGTGCGCGAGCCGATCGGTGTGGTCGGCCTGGTGCTGCCATGGAACTTCCCGCTGCTGATGCTGGCCTGGAAAATCGGCCCGTCCCTGGCCGCCGGTTGCTCGATCGTGGTCAAGCCCGCCAAGGAAACCACCCTGACCGCCCTGCGCGTCGCCGAACTGGCGCACCAGGCCGGCATCCCGGCCGGCGTGTTCAACGTCGTGCCTGGCGGTGGCAAGGAAGTCGGCGAGCCCCTGGGCCGTCATGACGACGTGACCATGGTCAGCTTCACCGGCTCGACCGACACCGGTCGCCTGTTCCTGCAATACGCAGCCGAGTCCAACCTCAAGCGCATCGTGCTGGAGCTGGGTGGCAAGAACCCGGCCGTGGTCATGGACGACGTCGAGGACCTGGATCGCGTGGCCCGCCACGTGGTCAACGGCGCCTTCTGGAACATGGGCGAGAACTGCTCGGCCTCCTCGCGCCTGATCGTCCACGAGGACATCAAGGACGCCCTGCTCGAGCGCATCGGCGTGCAACTGCGCGACTGGAGCCTGGGCGACCCGCTGGACCCGGCCAACCGCCTGGGTTCGCTGGTCAGCAAGTCGCACTTCGAAAAAGTCCGCAGCTACATCGAGAAGGCCGCCGGCGACAAGCTGTCGATCATCTTCGGTGGCAAGGCCGCCGACGGCTTCGTCGAGCCGACCGTGGTCGACAACGTGCCGTCCGACAACACCCTGTTCCGTGAGGAGGTGTTCGGTCCGGTGCTGAGCGTGACCTCGTTCAAGACCCTCGACCAGGCGATCGAGCTGGCCAACGACACCATCTACGGCCTGGCCGCCTCGGCCTACACCGGCAGCCTGCGCAACGCGCTGCGCCTGTCGCGTGAAATCCGTGCCGGTATCGTCACCGTCAACACCTTCGGCGAAGGCGATGCCTCGACGCCGTTCGGTGGCTACAAGCAGTCCGGTTTCGGCGGTCGCGACAAGTCCCAGTGGGCGCACGACCAGTACACCGAGCTGAAAACCATCTGGATCGACGCCAACTGATCCAGGCGGTACGTTTCACCCCCACGCGCCGCGCCCGCGGCGTGTGGGGCTCTATCTCGCACCTTCCGTCCCCCTTTCCCACCTCATTGCCGCGCCACTGAATCGATAAACGACGCTCACGTACACGTTTACGACGATCTGGAACATCCCCGCCGAACCCACCCTGCTTAGCGTAATAGGCGACATCGCCCTTCTAGCCCCGGCTATGACAGGCGTTGCCCTCAACAATTTCAATAAGAAGGGCTTCAACGATGACCATGCCTACCTCCGGCGCAGGCGACAGCCTCGCGCAAGGCTTCAAGACCCGTCATATCACCATGCTGTCCATCGCCGGCATCATCGGCGCCGGACTCTTCGTCGGCTCCGGCCACGCCATCGCCTCCGCCGGCCCCGCCGCGATCCTCGCCTATGTCATGGCCGGTGCCCTGGTGGTACTGGTGATGCGCATGCTCGGCGAAATGGCGGTGGCCAACCCCGACACCGGTTCGTTCTCCACCTACGCCGACCAGGCCATCGGCCGCTGGGCCGGCTACACCATCGGCTGGCTGTACTGGTGGTTCTGGGTGCTGGTGATTCCGATCGAGGCCATCGCCGCCGGCAACGTGCTGAACCACTGGCTGCCGATGTTCGACAGCTGGGTGTACGCGCTGGGCATCACCGTGGCGCTGACCGCCACCAACTTCTTCAGCGTCAGCAAGTACGGTGAGTTCGAGTTCTGGTTCGCCATGCTCAAGGTCATCGCCATCGTCGCCTTCATCGTCCTCGGCGCGGCGGGCCTGGCCCACCTGTTGCCGAACGTGGAAGTCAGCGGCCTGAGCCAGCTGACCCAGGCCCACGGCGGCTTCATGCCCAACGGCTGGACCGCGATCATCGGCGCCCTGCTGACCACCATGTTCAGCTTCGTCGGCACCGAGGCGGTGACCATCGCCGCCGCCGAGTCGCGTGACCCGGAGCGCAACATCACCCGCGCCACCCGCTCGGTGATCTGGCGCATCAGCGTGTTCTACCTGCTGTCGATCTTCATGATCATCTCCATCGTGCCGTGGAACGACCCGCTGCTGCCGGTGCAGGGTTCCTACCAGCGCGCCCTGGAAATCATGAACATCCCCTACGCCAAGGCCCTGGTGGACATGGTGGTGCTGGTGGCGGTCGCCAGCTGCCTGAACTCGTCGATCTACATCTCCTCACGGATGGTCTTCTCCCTGGCCAAGCGCGGCGATGCCCCATCGCTGATCCAGCGTACCTCGTCCGCCGGCGTCCCGCGTGCCGCCGTGGTCGCCAGCACCCTGATCGGCATGCTCGCCACCGTGGTCAACTTCTTCGCGCCCAAGGCGGTGTTCGACTTCCTGCTCGCCACCTCCGGCTCCATCGCCCTGCTGGTGTACCTGGTGATCGCCGTCAGCCAACTGCGCAGCCGTGCCCAGCGGCAGAAACGCGGTGAGACCATCGCCTTCGGCATGTGGCTGTTCCCGTGGCTGACCTGGCTGGTGATCGCGTTCGTGGTGTTCGCCCTGGGCGTGATGTTCAACATGCCGGAGCACCGCATGGAGGTGACCGCGACCCTGGCATTGGCGGCGCTGATCGTGGCGCTGGGGGTGTTTACCCGCCGGCCGCAGCCTGCGCTGGCCACTGCGCGTCAGGCGATTGGCTGATAAGGAAGGCGACTGGCGCCTTCGCGGGCAAGCCGCGCGCCTACAGACATGAGGCGTTCGCAAACTCTGCGTACGACACCGTCCCTGTAGGAGCGCGGCTTGCCCGCGACAGGGCCATCAGCCGCACCACAGGAACACCCTGGAAAAACCTCAGGCCGGCAAGCTCAGGCGCACCACTTCAGCGAAGTAACGCGCACCGGTCGCCAGGATCGCGTCATTGAAGTCATAGGCGGCGTTGTGCAACGGCGTCGCCCCCTCCTCCCCTTGCGCCCCATTGCCGATGAACACGAAGTTGCCCGGCACCTGCTGAATGAAGGCACCGAAGTCCTCGGAGATCATCATCGGCGACACCTCCGCATCCACGGCCTGCTCACCCACCACCCGCCGAGCCGCCGCCACGGCCAGTGCGGTGTTGTCCGCCCAGTTCACCGTCGGGGCGAACTCATGAGTGTACTCGAACTCGCAATGCGCTCCATGCATCTGGCAGATGCCTTCACTGATCTCGCGCATGCGCGTTTCCAGCAGGCGCTGCACCTCGGGGCTGTAGCTGCGGGTATCGCCCATGATCGTGACATGGGTGGGGATCGCGTTGCGGATGCCGTCGGTGATGAACTCGGTGCAGGAGATCACCGCCGAGAGGCTCGGGTCGACATTGCGCGAGACGATGGTCTGCAGTGCCAGGACGATCTGGGCGCCGATCACCAGCGGGTCGATGCCCATGTGCGGCCGGGCGGCATGGGTGCCCTTGCCCTGAATGCGGATGACGAAGTTGTCCTCGCTGGCCATGATCCCGCCGACCCGCGTGGCGATGTGGCCGGCCGGCATCCCCGGCATGTTGTGCGCCCCATAGAGGGCGTCCACCGGAAACCGCTCGAACAGGCCGTCGGCCATCATCGCCTTGGCGCCACGGCCATGTTCCTCCGCCGGCTGGAAGATGAAGCGCACGGTGCCATTGAAGTCGCGCCGGGTGCAAAGCAGCTGCGCCGCGCCGAGAATCATCGCCATGTGCCCGTCATGCCCACAGGCGTGCATCTTGCCAGGCGTGCACGAGGCATGCTCACGACCGTGGGCCTGTTCGGTGATGTTCAGCGCATCCATGTCGGCCCGCAGGCCGATCACCCCCGGACCGTCGCCGACCGTGAGGCTCGCCACCAGGCCGGTGCCGCCGATGCCACGGTGCACCTCCAGACCCAGATCGGTGAGAATCCGCGCGACCTCGTCGGAGGTGGTGAACTCCTCGAAGCCGGTTTCCGGCTGGCGGTGAAAGCCGTGCCGCCATTGTTTCAAACGCTGTTCGAACGCGTGATCGTCGATCATCTGCAGGTTCCTTTGATCAGTTGGCCAGCGGCGAATGCGGGTCCGCCGACGGAGAGGGAGCGCTGGCGTCCACGAGTGCCTGGCCCTGCCAGACCACGCTTTCGCTCAGGTAGGGCGTGCGGTAGCCGCTGCTGACACCGAGCCGGTAGAAGGCAAACGCCACCGCGGCGACCACGGCCATGTCCACACCCTCGGGCAGCAGGCCGATACCACCGAAGGCTTGGCTGCCGATAAAGGACACCAGGGCCATGGCCGGCAGGTAGCCGATCAGCCAGAGCGCCGCCTTGAGTTCACGGGCAAAACCGGTCCAGCCACTTTTCATCTGGTAATAGAAGTAGAGGGGCAATGCACCGATCACCAGCAGGATGACCTGGCCGGTCAGCGGCCAGCGCGCCCAGTACAGCACCAGCGAGGCGCAGATGAAGGCGAACGGCGCAATGAGGCTCATGCCCTTCAGCCGCAGTGGGCGCGGGATGTCGGCGGCATGAATGCGCAACGACATCAGGCTGATCGGCCCGGTCAGGAACGAGATGACCACCGCCACGGAAATCACCGCCGCGAGGATGCCCCAGCCACGGAAGAAGAACAGGAAGAGGAAGCTCACCGCCAGGTTCAGCCACATCGCCTGGCGCGGCACGCCGTACAGCGGGTGCAGGTGGCCAAAGATCCTGGGCAGGGTGTTGTTCTTCTCCATCGCGTAGATCATCCGCGCGGTGGTCGCGGTGTAGATCGAACCGGTGCCCGACGGGCTGACGAAGGCATCCAGGTACAGCAGCATGGCCAGCCAGTTCAGGTTCAACGCCAGGGCCAGCTGTGCCAGGGGCGAATCGAAGTTCAGCCGGTGCCAGCCCTCGACGATGCTGTCCGGGCTGACTGCGCCGATGAAGGCGATCTGCAGCAACACATAGATGACCAGCGCGATCACCACCGAGCCAATCAGCGCGAAGGGAATGCTGCGCCCCGGATTGCGTGCTTCCCCGGCCAGGCTGACCGGGCTCTGGAAGCCGTTGTAGCTGAACACGATGCCACTGGCGGCCACCGCCGTGAACACCGCCGACCAACCGTAGGGGGCGAAGCTCGCCAGGCTGCCGTCACCGAAGTTTTCCGTGTTGAAACGGGTGGAGATCAGCGCCACTGCGGTCAGGGCCGGCACCACCAGCTTGAACACGGTGATCGCCGTATTGGTCTTGACGAACAGCTTCACGCCCCAGTAGTTGAGTGCGAAGTAGACCATCACCAGGCCGGCGCTGGCGACCAGACCACTGGTGGTCAATTCGCCGTTCAGGACCAGTGCACGGGCCCAGGGAAACGGCCAGGACGCCATGTACTGGATCGACGCGATGGCCTCGATGGGAATCACCGAGACGATGGAAATCCAGTTGGCCCAGGCGGCCATGAAGCCGACCAGCGAGCCATGGGAATAGCGGGCATAACGCACCATGCCGCCCGACTCGGGGAACATCGCGCCCATTTCGGCATAGGTCAGCGCGATCGCCAGGACCACCACCGCGCCGATGATCCAGGCCAGGATCGCCGCCGGCCCGGCAATCGCCGAGGCGTGCCAGGCACCGAACAGCCAGCCCGAGCCGATGATCGAGCCGAGGCCGGTCAGCATCAGCGACCAGGGGCTGATGTCACGTTTTATCTTGCTCATGGAATCTCCGATTATTCTTTTTGTGGGGAGCGAGGTGCGGACCGGCATGACCCGGCCCGCCGGAAACAGCGAGGAAGGATCAGGCCGTCGGGGTCCAGGCCTGCTGGCGGCCCAGGACGGAGGCGGCGGTTTCGCCCAGCAGCTCGGCGTACACCCCGGGTGCGGTGGCGCCTTCGGTGCTGATGATCAGCACCCGGGAGTCGGCGTCGAGACCGATGTCGGCCGCTGCGCCGCCGTCCTGGAGCAGCCGCGTGAGGCCGGCCAGGCCGGCGACGCTGGACTCGCCCGCCACCAGCGGAATGTCACGGGCGCTGCCGGCCGCCAGGCGGCGCATGGCGGCCACGGCTTCGTCGTCCTCGATGGTCATGAAGAAATCGACGCTCAATTCGAGGAACCGCCAGGCCAGCGGCGAGGTTTCGCCACAGGCCAGGCCGGCCATCACCGAGTCCACCGAACCGGTGGCCTTGGCCGGCTGACCTTGCAGCGCACTCTGGTACAGGCAGTCGGCCTGCGCCGGCTCGACCATGACGAAGGTCGGGCGTTGCGCGCCATATTGTTCCCACAGGTAGCTGACGATACCGGCGGCCAGGCCACCGACCCCGCCTTGCAGGAACACATGGCTGAACGCCGGGGTGGCCCCCCCCGCAGTGGCCTCGACAATTTCCGCGGCGATGGTGCCGTAGCCCTGCATCACATCGCGGGGGATCACCTCATACCCTTCATAGGACGTGTCGGAGACCACGATCCAGTCATTGGCCAGGGCCAGCGCCGCGGCCTCCTCCACCGACTCGTCATAGTTGCCGGCGATACGCACGATGGTCGCGCCATAGGCGGCGATCGCCTGCTCGCGCTCGATGCTGACATTGGCATGCAGGACGATGACGCAGCGGCAACCGATGCTCTGCGCCGCGGCGGCCAGGCCCTTGCCATGGTTGCCGTCGGTGGCGCTGATCACGGTGAAGTCCGCCAGTGCATCGGCGTACTGGCCTTCGAGCAGTTGGTGCGGTTCGAAGCCCTGCTCGGGGAAGGTCGCCAGAATCAGCCGCAACAGTGCGACCGGCGCACCCAGCGCCTTGAAGCTGCCGAGCACCGAGCGGGCCGACTCGTCCTTGACCGAAAACTGCGCGATACCCAGCTCGCGGGCCAGGTCGGGCAGCGCGTACAACGGCGTCGCACCGGCATTCAAGCGGTTCCAGGGCGCCAGCCACTGGCGGCTCTCACCGGCCTTGGCGATGCTCATGACCGCTTTCAGCGAGTCGGGGTACGGTTGGCGGGTGGCCTTGGGGTTGGCGATCAACATCAGGAACTCCTTTTGACAGGCAAAGGGGGACCGAGACCGCTGAACACAAGCTTCGGCGGCTCGGGGTGAACAGGTGGAATCAGGAAGCGCCGAGGCGGCGGCTGACGACGTCGAGCAGGACTTCGGCGCCCTGGATCAACTGTTCGTCATCGGTGTGCTCGCGCGGGTTGTGGCTGATGCCGCCACGACTGGGGACGAAGATCATCGCCGCCGGCGCGATGCGCGCGATCATCTGGGCATCGTGGCCGGCACCGGAGGTCATGCGCCGATGGCTGAAGCCGAAGCGCCGGGCGCTGGCCTCGATCTCGTCGGCCAGTTCGGCATTGAAGATCACCGGCTGGAAGCGCACCAGGGGCTCGGTGCGGATGCTCACCCCTTCGCGCTCGGCTATCTCGTCGAGGTAGCGGCGCAGGCGTTGCTCGGCGCTGACCAGCCGGGCTTCATCCGGGTCGCGCAGGTCGACGGTGAAGGTCGCCTTGCGCGGGATAACGTTGATCACGTCGGGCTCGAACTTCATGCAGCCGACGGTGGCCAGCGTCGAGCCGGCTTCGACGGCGATGGTGCGCAGTTGGGCGACGATGGCACTGGCGACGAAGCCGGCATCATGACGCAGGCGGGTCGGCGTGGTGCCGGCGTGGTTGGCGTTGCCCTTGACCTCGACCTGCTGCCAGGAAATGCCCTGCAGGTTCTCGACCACGCCGATCAGGGTGTGCTCGGCTTCGAGAATCGGCCCCTGCTCGATGTGCAACTCGATGTACTCATGGGGCACGATGGCGCCCGGCTCCAGCGAGCCGGCATAACCGATGCGCTGCAGTTCATCGCCCAGCCGCGTGCCGTCGGTGCCGATGCTGTTCAGCGCCTCGTCCAGCGCCAGGCCACCGGCATGGACCAGCGAGCCCATCATGTCCGGCTGGTAGCGCACACCCTCCTCGTTGGTGAACGCGCCGACGGTGATCGAGCGCTGCGGCCGCACGCCGGCATCGCGAAACGCACGAATCACCGCCAGGCCGGCGAGCACGCCATAACAGCCATCCAGCGCCCCGGCGTTGGTCACGGTGTCGATGTGCGAGCCCATCATCAGCGGCCGCTGTTCGCCGCTGTCGCTGGCCGAACGCAGGGTGCCGAAGATATTGCCGATGCGGTCGACCTGGACATCGAGGTCGAGTTCGCGCATCCAGCCGACCAGCAGGTCGCGACCGGCCTTTTCCGCATCGGTCAAGGCGATCCGGGTGCGGCCACCCTGCTCGGCATCGACACCGACCTGGCCCAGCGCCTGGATCTGCTGCAGCAGCAGCGGACCGTTCAATTGCAGTTGTGTACTTGCCTTCATCCGCCCGTTCCTCCGGGACCGCGCACCGGTCGGCGCAGCCCCCGCTATCGATCATGGAAGAATTTTATTCGCATCCGGCGTACGAAAAGCTTGATTTTCAGGCGTTAGATGCAATTTTATTGCGCCTTCAAGGCTTCTATCGCCGCTGCTTTACGGAAGGCTCCCCATGGACCTCGATCACTTCGACCTGGCACTGCTCGACGCGGTGCAACGCGACGCCGGCACCTCGCAACTGGACCTGGGGGCGCAGGTCAACCTGTCCTCCGCCGCCGTCAACCGGCGCCTGAAGAAACTCTCCGCCCAGGGAGTGATCAAGGGCACGGTGGCCCAGGTCGACGCCCAGGTGCTGGGCTACACCCTCACGGTCATCACCGAGGTGGAGGTGGAGAACGAGCGCCTGGACCTGCTCGACGACATGAAGAAAAGCTTCCTGGCCTGCCCCCAGGTACAGCAGTGCTACTACGTCGCCGGCGAGTGCGACTTCGTGCTGATCATGCTGGTGCGCAACATGGAGCAGTACACCGAGCTGACCCGGCAGCTGTTCTTCGAGAACAACAACGTCAAGCGCTTCAAGACACTGGTGTCGATGAGCAACGTCAAGACCGGGATGTTCGTGCCGACGCTGAGCGAGTGACCACCGGTTCGGGGAAAACAGCACAGGAGTCCAATCACGGATAGTTCTCACTCTCTATCCTCTGGCTCATGTTCCTTTTCTGCGAGATTGCCCGATGCCGACCCTGACCGCCCCCCATGACATCGTGACCCTGGTGGTTCGGCACCGGGTCCGCTCGGCGTACCTGGCCGAGTACGAAGCCTGGCTCAAGACCTCGGTACGCGCGGCCATGTCGCAGGAGGGTCACCTGGGCGTCAACGTCATTCGCCCCGGCGACGCCGACAACACCTTCACCACCATCGTGCGCTTCATCGACTCCACCCGCCTGCAGGCCTGGATCAACTCGCAACTGCGCGAGCAACTGATCCGCGAAGTCGCGCCGATGCTGGAAGAGCAAGACCACCCCGAGATCGAAAGCCAGGCCGAGTTCTGGTTCACCCCCAACCACGCCGACGCCAGGCAGCCGCCCAAGTGGAAACAGGCGCTGCTCAGCTACGTGGTGATCGCGCCGCTGTCGATGGTCATTCCGCAACTGTGGGGCCCGGTGTTCCAGGCCAACCCCGTGCTGGGCGGCATCGTGCCGAGCAACCTGATCATCACCGCCTGCATCGTCGGCCTGGTCACCTACCTGATCATGCCCAAGGTGACCCGCTGGCTGGCGTCGTGGCTGGCCGCCGAATAAGCGATCGCCCATCGTTGGATGGAGCCCCGCGCGCTCCCTCCCCGCCCCGAACTACCGCAACCCGATAGCCCTGACTCTCAAGCCATCCGGAACGATGTGGCGCCCGACGTTCGCCGTGGGCGTCCTCACCGCCAACCTCCAATGAAAGGGTATTCAATGAAACACTCACTCAAACCGCTCTCCCTGGCCCTGGCGCTGGGCCTCACCGCCTCGCTGTCGGCGCACGCCGCGACGTCCTCCAGCGTGGCCGTCGCCCCGCAATACGACACCAGCCACGTGTATGTCGCACCGACCGACGTGGACGCCTTCGTCAAGAGCTTCCTCGCCACCTTCGGCGGCAAGAGCACCCCGCAAGTGGTGGTCAACGTCCTGCCGGTGCCGAGCAGCACCACCTCGCAGCTGCTGCAGACGCCGGTCGGCACCGTGTCGCTGTTCGGCTTCACAACGCCGGTGCCGTACCCCTTCGGCGCCGAGCGTAACGGTTACCTGGTCAAGGACCTCAACGTCGCCCTGGCCGAAGCCAAGAAGCATGGCGCCGACGTCATCGTCCACGACTTCCCCGATCCGATCGGCCGCGACGCCGTGGTGCAGTGGCCGGGCGGCGTGAACATGCAGCTCTACTGGCACACCAAGACCCCGGACTACGCGCCGTTCCAGACCGTGCCGGAGAACCGCGTGTACCTTTCCGAACAGCGTGCCGAGGCCTTCATCAAGGGCTTCGTCGGTTTCTCCCACGGCAAGGTCGTGGCCGATGAAAAACGCCTGGACGGCGCGGTGGTCGGCGAGCCGGGCAAGGCCATTCGCCGGGTCAAGCTGGAGTCCGACTTCGGCAAGATGGTGGTGTTCGTCACCGACGGCCACCTGCCCTACCCGTACGGTCGGGAAACCACCGGCTACGAGGTGAGCGACCTGGCCGCCACGGTCGCCAAGGCCGAGAGCTCGGGTGCTCGCCTGGTCGTCGAGCCCAAGGCCGAGCCGGGACGCCAGTCGGCCATCGTCGAGTTCCCGGGTGGCTATGTCGCCGAGATCCACCAGCCCATCGCGGCCAAGTGACCTGAAGAGAGGTGAACCATGAGCCGACGCCCTTCGCATAACCGCTATGCCTGGGCTCTGGCCGTGCTGTGGCCGCTGGGAGTTTCCAGCGGCCACGCCGCCGAACCCGCCGAACGCCCGGTGCTGAAAACCAATCGCTGGCAGGAAGACTGGTCGGTGCTGCAGAACCCGGCCCTCAAGACCGCGCCGCTGGACGACCTCAAGTACATTCCGCTGTCTTCGGACAACCCGGACAGCTACCTGTCGTTCGGGGCGACTCTGCGCGAGCGTTTCGAACTCAACGACGCCAACGGCTTCGGCGTCGGTGGCCGCCGCCGCGATTCCTGGCTGATCCAGCGCCTGCAAGCCCACGCCGACCTGCATTTGAACGAACACTGGCGTGTCTTCACCCAGTTGGAGGACGCCCGCGCCTTCGGCAAGGACACCATCGGCGGTGCCGACCAGAACCACCTCGACCTGCGCCTGGCCTTCGCCGAGTACGTCGACCAGCAGACCGACCACACCCTCAAGGCCCGGATCGGCCGCCAGGATTTCGCCTTCGACCTGCAGCGCTTCATCTCCTCGCGCGATGGCCCGAACGTGCGTCAGTCGTTCGATGCGGTGTGGGGCGACTGGGAGACCGAGAACTGGCGTTTCATCGGCCTGGCCAGCCATCCGGTGCAGTACCTGGACGGCCGGCATTTCGACGACAAATCCAACTCGGACGTGGCGTTCCACATGCTGCGGGTCGAACGACTGATCGGCGGCAAGAACGAGCTGTCGGCGTACTACGGCCTGTATGAGGAACGCGATGCGCGCTTCCTGGATGCCCAGGGCGACGAGCACCGCAATATCTTCGACGTACGCCTGGGGGGATCTTCGGGCCCCTACGACTGGGACGTGGAAGCGATGGTGCAGAGCGGCTCGGTCGGTTCCAAGGACATTCGTGCCTGGGGCGGTGGCAGCCGCCTGGGCTACACCTGGCAATCGACGCCGTGGAAACCGCGCCTGGGCCTGCAACTCGACGCAGCGTCGGGTGACCGCCATCCTGGCGACGGCACGTTGAACACCTTCAACCCGCTGTTCCCCAATGGCTACTACTTTTCCCTGGCGGGCTACACCGGCTACAGCAACCTGATCCACGTCAAACCGTCGATCACCGTCAAGCCGGTCACCGACCTGTCGGTCCAGGCCGCCGTCGGCCTGCTCTGGCGCCAGACCACCGAAGATGCCGTCTACACCCAACCGAACCTGCCGGTGGCCGGCACCGCTGGACAAGGTGGACGCTGGACCGGGTACTACGACCAGCTACGGCTGGACTATGCATTCAACCGCAACCTGTCCGGCGCCGTCGAAGCGGTGCACTACCAGGTCGGCCAGGCGCTGCGCGATGCCGGTGGGGATGACAGCAACTACCTGGGGGTTGAGCTGAAGTTCATGTGGTAAAGCGAGAAGTCAACATAAGGGCCAGGCTCATCTGAGCCTGGGCTCCTGCTCCGCTTCATCGGCGCGATAAGAGACGCGCCAAGCAAGGTCCAATGAAGTTTGGCAAGCTCTCAGCAGGACCAACGGCTCTTCCTGCCCATCCAACTCAGCGAAGAAGTCATTCATGGGCAAGCGGATACTGCTCTTGAGCACCGAGTTGAAGAACCTGTAGTTACTCAGCTTGCCAACCTCGTGCTTCGAGCCAAACAACACATCCAAAGTGCCACAAATCTTTTCAAACGCAGCACCGCGCAAAGCACGTGGCAGTTGCAGAATGTGACGATAGAACTGTTCCAACTCGACAAGCCCCGGAGCGTCTTTTCGCACGCGGTAGGAATTCTGAGAAAAACGAAAACCCAGCGTCTCAGCGATCATTGCGCGCCGCAGGACCAAGTCCTTCAGCGCCCCGTCGAAGGGTTCCACTTCCTTGTTCCCCGAGTAGAACAGGATCGAATTCACCGTCAAGACGATGACCTCCAGCGACTCCCTCAACGCATAGAGATTGATGCCAAGATTCACGCCCCCCAGCGAAATGTCCCCATCCACCGCATCAGGCAGATAGGCGATGTGCAGTTGCTGACGAATCCGCCACATCATGTCGATGATTGAGAACCCCTGCCCATCCTGAAAAGGCCGGGTACGCATCAGGCCCCTGAGTTCAAGCAGATTCCCGTGCAACTGGCCCAATCCCGCTGCCTGCTCCTGGTCGGACGACAGATCGACGTCATAGCTGCAATGAGTGGGGCAGTTACGAGGGAAGATCGACTGGTACAAGGCATCCTTGTTGGTGAAGCGCACGGTGTGGTTGAAGGTGGCTTCGAGACTTTCCAACCGGTCGAAAAACACCTCGCGGTGCTTGAGGTACTGCTCGAAGGTCTGCGCTTCAAGCTGCCGGGAAATCACCTTGTCATGCTTGTCCTGAGCCTCCTGCCGTTGAGTCTCCTGCGCCCGCTGATTCTCTTCGTTCCTGCGCTGTTGGATCAGCAGAAAAACCAGGGTGCCGAACGTTGTCACCGAGCCCAGCAAGGTGAATGCACCGGATAACACCGAACCGAAATTGCCCCAGTCGGCCGCTGACGAAGAAATCGCTCCCAGGTTCATGCCATAGGCCACCAGCACCCCCACGGTCACAGCCACACCCACGGCCACCGAGCCAACCATGAAGTAGGTAATCCACTTGTAATCCTTCAACGACATCTCCTTGTTGGGTGACATGAGCCCGCGACCGATCGCAACGGCGCGCAAGCATAACGTGCTTCGGTACGGACACATACATCGTGGGCACAGCAACCAACACCCAAAAAAAACGGCGCACTCGTGGTGCACCGTCACTGCAATAAGCCAGTCATTCTATCGTGGGAGGCCGACAAGGCGCTTGTGACGCCCCACCGGATACGCCAGGCCGAACAGTGATCGCTGCCCGACCCACGCATGCTTGCCCCAGGCGACTCTGCGGCCGCCCAGGCGTATTCAAATCAATGCTGCGCCGCCAGTTGCCTGACCCCGGCGTCACGGCCTTTCACGGCCACGACCACCACCAGCCCGCCGACCGCACACACCAGCGCCGCGACACCAAAGGCGCCGCTGTAGCCGCCACCGTACTGCACCAGCAACCCGGTCAACGACGGCGCGATGATGCCCGCAATGTTCGCCAGCAGGTGCACGAAGCCACCGGTGCCACCGACGCGATTGCTCGGCACGATGTCCTGGATCAGCGCCCAGCAGATCTGCGGCGTGACGAACAGAAACACGCTCGACACGGTGATGCAGGCCACCGCCATGTGCAGCGACGTCACCCGAGTCGTCAGCAGCACGCAGGCCGCCGCCACACCCAGGCCCACCACCAGCATGATCTTGCGCGCCCGGATGACGCTGCCGAGTTTCTTGCTCAGCACGTCAGTCAGCGCACCACCACCGAGGAAGCCCACCGCCGCGCCCAGCCAGGGAATGACGCTGACAATGCTCATGCTCTTGATGTCCAGGTGCTGGAAGTCCATCAGGTAGCTGGGCAGCCAGGTCAGGAAGAAGTACAGGACATAGTTGAAGCAGAAGAACGCGGTGGCCACGGCCAGTACCGGTGCCGAGAAGATGCACGAAACCAGGCTGCGCTCTTCCTGCACGCCTTCGACGGCGGAGGTGGCGCGGCTGCTGCGGATCAGCTCGCGCTCAGCCGCCGAGACCTTGGGATGCTGGTCCGGCGTGTCCTTGAAGAACACCAGCCAGGCCGCCAGCCAGACCATGCCCAGCAGGGCAATCACCACGAACGAGATGCGCCAGCCGAAGTTCAGCGCCACGATCCCGACGATCGGACCGGCCAGCGCCGCGCCCAGTGGCTGGCCGCAGTTGGTCAGGCCCAGTGCCCGTCCCGCCTCTTCCCGCGGGAACCAGTTGGAAATCGCCTTGTTGGTGGTGGTGCCCATCGGCCCCTCGCCCATGCCGAACAGCACCCGGAACACCAGCAACTGGAAGTAGCCGGTGATCAGCGCGGTCGCCCCGCAGAACGCCGACCAGGTCCCGGCGGCCAGCGCGAAGACACGCTTGGGCCCGAACTTGTCCGCCGCCCAGCCGCCAATGAAGCAGAAGGCGCAGTAGCCGATGAAGAAGCTGCTGAAGATGAAGCCCATCTGCGCGTCATCGATGTGCAGCTCGGTCTTGAGCAGCGGTGCGACCACCGACAGTGCGGCGCGGTCCAGGTAGTTGAGGATGCCGGCGAAAAACAGCAGCCCGGCGATCTTCCAGCGGTAATTGCCCATCATTGTTGTAGTGCCTTTTATAGTTATTCGAACGGGTGATGCGGTGGCTCAGTCGATGACAGCCCTATCGATGCAGTAGTGCTCCAGGACCTCGAGGTCGGGGTTAAAGCCCAGGCCCGCGGCGCAGCCCAGGCGCATGCGCGGTTGGAACGCCAAGGCAGGGAACAACAGGCGTTCGAACTCGATGAAGGGCACTTCCACCGCCACGTCCTCGGGCAGCAGCGTGCACAGGTGGGCCACCGCCAACAGACCGGGCCCGAAGTAGAAACAATGCGGTACAGCCTTCACGCCGTACTGCCGGGCCAACTCGAACACCTCGAGCATGGCGCTGATGCCGCCGATCTTGGCGACACTCGGCTGCACCACGTCGATCGCCTGCTGGTCGAGCAAGGCCCGCACACCGTTGACGCCGGCAGCGTTCTCGCCCGCCGACAGCGGCACGCCCCTGGCGCGTACGGTCGCCAGGCCATGGGCGTCATCCGGCGGCCACACCGGCTCTTCCAGCCAGGTCAGGTCCAGGTCGTGCAGGCGGGCGGCCATCGCCCCGGCCTCCTCCACCGTCCACGGGCAGTTGACGTCGACCATCAACTCGCCCTCGGCAGCCGGCAGCGCCTCGCGGGCGGCCGCAATCGACTCGTAGGTGGTCTCGTGCAGCTTGATCTTGCGAAAGCCCAGGTCGCGGGCACGGCGAACCTGGCGGTACACCTCATCGGGATCGCCACCGTAGCTGACCAGGCTGGCGTACAGCTCCAGCTCCCGGGGCGTGCCGCCGAGGTAGTCGTAAAGCGGCTTGCCCGCCGCCTGGGCGGCCAGGTCCCACAGGGCGATGTCGATACCCGAGAGCGCGTAGAAGATCGGTCCGGTGCTGCCGAAGCCATGCAGAGCACGACGGGCCTTTTCCATCTGGGCCCGATGGTCGGCCACCGCACTGCCGATGAACTGCGGCGCGACGACATCGGTCAGCGCCTTGAAGGTGGCAGGGTTCGAGCCGTGGCCGAAGGCCTCGCCCCAGCCTACCCGGCCATCGTCGGTCGTGACCTTGATCGCCAGGCACTCCATGCGGCGATGACGGGGAGAGGCGGCATTGAAGGCATCATCATCCTTGGCCTGGCCCTGCGACTGGCGCTCGGTGGTCCCGGCCGTGAAGGGAATACTCAGGCGGATGATCTCGATACTGCGGACTTTCACAAACACACGCTCCGGTAGCACTTATTGGGGATTTATTGGCTCGGCATCGAGGTACGTTATCGTACAACTCAATCAAGAGCTAGTCCCGAGTGCGTCATTCTAACGCACCTGAGTGCTCTCCCCGGTGCAAAGGCACCAGGGAAGGGCGCGGTTTCTCCAGCCTGTGGGATCAGGACGGCTCGGGAATCAGGTGCGTCATGAACGACAGGCTTTCAATCGCCGCCATGTAGGGCGCCTGCCCGACGACAAGAGGCACCTCACTAGGCGCCCCTCTCCAGGCTCAAGCCACTTTTACTCCAGCTCGGCCGCCAGCAACGCCACCAGCGCCGCAGCGGGAAGCTCCCGGGCCAGCGGTGCCGCCTGCCCCGCCCATTGCGCCGCGAAGTCATGGCAGCCTTTCGCCGTCGCGGCCGCGTTCAACTGCTTGTTCGCGTCATAGGCATAGGGATAGGCGGCTATCGCCACGTCCCTGCCCTCCCGCAGCGCGAAGTTGCGATTGACCAGCCCACGGGCCGGACGCCCGGAAATCGCACAGGTGACCTCGGTACGTTCAGCCGCCGGCCCTTTCAAGGCCGCCCGATAAGCCGCATTGGCCGACGACTCCGGACAGAGGATGAAGGCCGTCCCCAACTGGGCCGCCGACGCCCCCAGGGTCAGGGCGGCACGGATACCGGCACCGTCCATGATCCCGCCAGCCGCGATGACCGGCAACGCGCAGCGGGACACCAACAACCTCGTCAGCGCCACGGTGCCCATCTTCGTATCCTCGCGAGGATCGAATATCCCGCGATGACCGCCCGCCTCATACCCCTGCGCCACCAGCGCATCGACGCCCGCCTGCTCGGCCATCCGCGCTTCGGCCAAGCTCGTCACCGAGCAGAGCAGCTTGGCGCCGATGTCCTTCAAGGCCGCGAGGGTGGACTGAGGCGGCAACCCGAAATGAAAGCTGACCACCGCCGGCTTCTCCTCCAGCAGCATCTGCAGCATCGGCGCATCGTCCAGGAACGAGCGATAGATCTCGCGCAACACCGCTGGTGGCTCGGCGCCAAACTCGGCAAACACCGGGCCCAACAGTTCCAGCCAAGCCTGGTCCCGAGCCGGATCCGGCAGCGCCGGCTGGTGGCAGAACACATTGACGTTGAACGGCAGGCTCGTCAGCGCCGCCGTGTCACGGATCATCTGCCGTGCCTGGTCGACGTTGGAGGCGCCGATCCCCAGGGAACCCAGCCCCCCGGCGTTGGACACCGCAGCGGCCAACTGCGGCGTGGCGACACCCGCCATCGGCGCCTGGATGATCGGAAGTTGCACATTGAGCAAGGACAGCAGAGCGTTTGACATGGCAGCACCTGAACGACGTAGCAAAAAGTGGCAAGGCCGGTGGCCGGGCGCCCTGCCCGACACGGCCGCAAGCAGACGGCGGCCTACAGCTCGCCCGTCAGGAACTGGGCCCGGCCGAAACCGAAGCTCCAGTCCTCATCACCGTTGATGACCATCGAGACCATCACATCCCGAGGCTCGATACCGCACTCGCGCCCCAGCCCCTCCACCAGCAGCGCGTAGAACTTCTCCTTCATCTCCACCGAACGCGGCCGGCTGATCGCGGTGATCACCACGACCTTGTCGGTTCGCTCAAAGCCCAGCCCGGTGTCCTGGACGATCATCCGGCTCGGCGCGTGCTCGTTGAGGATCTGGTAACGATCCCGCTCCGGCACGGCGAAGGCCTCGACCATGGCACGGTGCACCGTATCCAGGAGCACGCTGATCTCCTCGTCGGTACGGCCCTTGATCACATCGATTTTCAACAGCGGCATGGCTTCAACTTCCTCAGCCTGGGTGGACACTCGGGACAGCCCCTCGGAGCCGTCCCCTTCTTGATACGCAGTCGATCTGCGTGATGCGGCTCACTCGCGCGTGACGGGACCAAGGGTCAGCAGCGCCGCCCACCACAGCGCCACCGTCGCGACCCACAGCGACGGGGCAAACGAGTGGGTTCGTGCATACAGGAAACCGGCGACCAGCGGCCCGAGGATCTGGCCGATGCCATGCGCGGCGGTCATCACCGCCATGATGTTCATCCGAAAGGCCGCCGAGACCCGCTTGGCCGCCGGCAGCGCAATGGTCACCGTGCCCATGAAGGTCGCCCCGACCACCAGCGCACTGGCGATGTAGGCCACGGGGGTCTGGCTGATGGCAGGAAGCAGCACGCCGATGCCCTGCAACACCAGGTTGCCGCGCAAGGCCCTGCGCGTGCCCAGCCGCAGATGGGCCAGGTGCCAGAGATAACAGGACGGCGCCGCCCCGATCCCGAAGACAGCCCACAGGTGAACCGGGTTGATTGAGCCCAGCGCATCCTTCACCAGCAGCGGCAGGTAAGTCGCCGTGACGATATAGCCGAACCCCGCCAGGCCGTAGAGCGCGACCAGGCTCCAGGCGCCCAGCGGCAGGGGGGCGGGCCGAAACGCCGTGGCCGCCCCAGGCCGTACCTCGACTGGCCGCTTGTCGAGCAGGAGCGCGCCGACCCCGCCCAGGATCAGACAGGCCACCGCCAGCAGACCCCAGAGTTGGTAGGCGTCAAGCCCATAGCGCTCGCCGACGGCCAACAGCTCGGCCGACAGGGCAATGCCGGCGCCCACGCCGGCATACAGGATCGGCGCACCTTCCGGGTGATCGCGATGCTGAAGCAGCCAGAGCGAAGCGGCGATCATCGACAAGGCGCTGAAGACCCCGGAGGCACCGCGAACCAGGATAATTGCCCAGGGATTGGACACCACGTTCAGCAAGGCCAGCGACACCACCGTCGCGGCCACCGAGACCAGCCCCCAGCGCCGGGCACTCGGCGCCTGCAGCCGGGCCGCCAGCAAGGCCCCGACCAGATAGCCCAGGTAGTTGGCCGAAGCGACCAGCGTACCGTTGCTGACCGACAGCACCCCTTCCTGCACCATGACCGGATAGACCCCGGTGAAGGCGAACCGCCCAAAGCCCATCCCCACCGCGATCACCGCAGCGGCGGCCAGGGCAGAAGTGACCGTGCGATCCGACGAAGAAGCCGTTTCCAAGCGAGAAGCGAGCATGGCGTCACCTACCTCTGAGAAGCCAGGGCGAGATCCGTGAAAGCATCGACGGCGGCCGTCCGGCCGGCTTTTCGGTACACCAGCCAGGTCGCCACCGTGGCGATCGGTCGGGTGGTAATCGCCTGCGACGCCGGCTGCAACGCCAACAGGCTGGTGGGCGCAATGCACAGGCTCTGCCCGGCGACCACACAGGCGAACATGGCATGGTAGGAAGCGACCTCATGGGTGAGGGACACCGCCACATCGCGCTGCTCGGCCAGCCACTGCTGACCAAGGCGACGATAGGTGCAGCCGGTTGCGAAGGCCGCCAACGTCAGCGGCGTACCCGCCTCGGCATACCCCGCCGGCAGCACGGCGACAAGCTGTTCCTCGAAGACCGCAACGCCAGCCAGACCGTGCTGGGCCAGTTCCTCCTCGACGGTGCTGCCCTCCTCCACCGTCAGCGCGACGAAGGCGCAGTCGACCAGGCCATCACCCAGCAGGTCCAGGAGCGCCTGTGTCGTCCCGGTCCTGACCGCCAGGCGGACACCCGGCCAGCGCTGCTGAAAGCCGATCATCACCCCCGGCAAACGCGCCGCCGCCGTGCTCTCCATGCTGCCGATGCGCAAGGTGCCCTGCGGCTGACCGGGATGCAGCACCTGCACGGCCTCCTCCGCCAAGGCCAGCAGGCGCTGGCTGTAATCCAGAAACAGCTTGCCCTGGTCGGTCAGCGACAGGCGCCGGCCTTCGCGGACGAACAGATCGACGCCCAACTGCTGCTCCAGCGCCTGGATGCGCGTGGTGACGTTGGACTGCGCACGCCCCAGCACGGCCGCCGCGCGGGTCACGCTCAATTCGGCGGCCACGGCCTGGAAGATTTCGAGGGAGGTTAGGTCCACTTCAATTCTCTTATTGAGATGACTTCATATACTATATTCTCAAAAGAAGATTTAATGAAGACCCATCATCACCATCAGCGAACGGGCGAGCGCCCCGCCTGTGCGGTCACTGCGCGTGGAGGATGAGGGGGTGGAGAAACCCGATCGCTTGGCGCAAGCGACGGATCGAGACCGCCAATCTCGCCCGAAGCGCGCCGTGGCCCGCTACCTTGAGTCCGAATCCAGGTACCTGTAGGGCAACGCCGATGATGATCGAGACGCTTGAACGATTGGAAAACACTATTTCCATCAGGTGCTCTCACCCAACATGAGAGCACCTTGAACACTCAGGTCTCATTCAGGAAAGCCAAAGTTCAACCCGTCCCCATTAATACTGATGGGACATATCGAAATCAGCGCCATCTCTAATACTGAAGTTATGCTGATAACCCGAAATATTGTAAGCCTTCGGATTTACATAATCAGCCGTACGCACCAGCACAGCACGACAGGTGCCCTGCCTCAGGAAAGAGACACCGGACAAGTCTTGAGAAATTGCCGTGCCATTTATTTTGCCATCGTAGTAGACCTGATAATCCGATATGGTTGCAACGGCACTCTTCAAAAAGTTCGAGACCGACTGCCCAGCATCATCGTAATCGACACAATTTACAAGATAACCCCATCTTTTCTGGTCATCCACACTCTCTATGTAGCCACAAATTCTTTGACTGCCATTGATGAGAGCCTCTTTCACGGCCACCGTGATTATTTTCACGCTTTCGCCAATACTCGCAACCGTGTACGTATCAAACTGGAGAATGCCACCGCCCGGCCACCAGCTACCGGAGAAGGGCGTGCTTTTTGCGTTATAGTTATCAATGATAAACTGTTCTCGAGGAACCCAAGCCAAATAGTCGGACACCAGTTCATCGCTGGGAGGAGATTGTTCGAGTTTTTCACTGATAGCAAGAATCTGCTGTTCATAGGGCATTGCCAGAAAATCACCCAAAGTGGGTTTTACAGTCGAATACACCGAAAAATACTGCTCACGATATTTTTGGGTTTGTGCAATGTAATCTTCAATTATAAGTGTTTGGCTCATGATAGCGCTCCACCGAATAAACCGATAGGGATGCTTATCTTTACGCCTAAGACGCTTCAAACCACTAAATTGAGAGGTGCTACTACTAGCCGTCAGGATTCGCGTGAGTTGCGGAATAATTTTAGTCCTTCCTTAGGCCATGTCAAATCATCACTTTTTAAAATTCAGCAGGAATAATGAGAAAAAGACAGAATTAAAATAATATAACCCGGGAATAGATCCAAAAGGCATTTGGCATCGTGGCAGAAGAAAGTGGTAGCGAATCAAGAAAAGCGGGATTGGTGTGTGTACTGAAAGCGTGCATGAATAAACATCCCTATCAAATGAGGTCTGATTTCTCCCATACCCAATCGAGTTTCCAAGCGCGGCCGCTGAATTGGCAGCGACGAAAAAAGGTGCCGCACCACCAGAAACGGCAATGCAACCGGCAAGGTATATTTGAGTCGAGAGATTTCAGTCAGCCCAGGAATACAACCAACGAAGCCGACTCGCCGGTAGGTGTGCACCGTCAAGCAAGGCGCTATCGCTTGCTGATCGTTCCCAAGCTCTCAGTGCAATAGTTGCCTGCGACGCTCTGCGTCACAAAAGTAGACGCTGAGCGTCCTGGGAGACATTCCCACGCGGAGCGTGGGAACGATCGGAGGGCGTGGGTTTTGCTACAAGCCCCATCACCTCCCCTACCCCGCCTGCCTTACCCAAGCAAAAACCACCTTTCATTGACCGACATCAATCCTCGACGCCCCCGCCCCCCATTGTCTAAGATCGGACCTTTAACGTTTCAGCGTATTTCAGTAAGGATCCCGATGTCTGTTCACGAAGCACCACCGCCCACCTATTCAAAGAGCACGGTCGCCAAGATGGAGGCCGCCATGGCGTTGGGGAGCTTCGCCATCGGCACCGGCGAATTCGCCATCATGGGGCTGATGCCGGACATCGCCCACAACCTGCAATTGACCGAGCCCCAGGTCGGCCATGCGATCAGCGCCTATGCCCTGGGCGTGATGGTCGGCGCGCCGACGCTGGCGATCCTCGGCGCCAAGCTGCTGCGCAAGCACATGCTGCTCCTGCTGATGGCACTGTATGCGCTGGGCAACCTGGCGACCGCGTTCGCGCCCTCGTTCAGCAGCCTGGTGGCCTTCCGCTTCATCAGCGGCCTGCCCCATGGCGCCTACTTCGGCATCGCCGCGGTCGTGGCCTCGAGCATGGTGGCAAGCAACCAGCGCGCCGGCGCCGTGGCGCGGGTGATGATGGGGCTGACGCTGGCGATGCTGCTGGGTAACCCGGTGGCGACCTTCCTCGGGCAGTTCTTCGGCTGGCGCTCGGCGTTCGTGCTGGTGGGGGCGATTGCGCTGTGCACCATCGCGATGGTCTGGCGCTTCGTGCCGCAGCGGCACGATGAGGCGCGCAGCGATCCGCGCAAGGAGCTGCAGGCCTTCCGCCTGCCGCAGGTGTGGATGGCGCTGTCGATCGCGTCCATCGGCTTTGCCGGGATGTTCTGCGTGTTCAGCTACCTGGCCCCGACCATGCTGGAAGTGACCAAGGTCTCGCCGCAGTGGATTCCGTTTGGCCTGGCGGCCTTCGGCGTCGGCGGGATCATTGGCAATATCGTCGGCGGCAAGCTGTTCGATCGCCTGCAGTTCCGCGCGGTGGGGCTGATTCTGGGATGGTCGATCGCGGTGCTGCTGTTCTTCACCTTCGCCGCCAGTTCGCTGTGGTCGATCCTGGTCGCGATCGGTCTGGTCGGGACCATGGTCGCCCTGGCCGCGCCGTTGCAGATCCGCCTGATGGACATCGCCCATGAGGCGCCGAGCCTGGCCGCCGCGTCGAACCACGCCGCCTTCAACCTGGCCAACGCGCTGGGCCCGTGGCTGGGCGGCATGGCGATCACCGCCGGCCTGGGCTGGACCAGCACCGGCTACATCGGTGCCGCCACGGCGCTGATCGGCCTGGGCGTCTATCTGGTGGCGCGCCGGATGAAAGGCGGGCACTGAGGCCGAAATCCCTTCCTTCCAGAGTCTGCCGACAACGCACTGCGCTGCCGGCAGAACGACGACGGGCCGCAACGCTACGGCCCGCTCAAGCCTCACCTTCAGCCCGGATTCACCTCCAGCACGATCTTGCCCTGGGCCCGCCCGCTCTCGATCAACGCATGGGCGCGGCGCAGGTTGTCGGCGTTCAAGGCACCGAAGTGTTCCCCCACCGTCGTGCGCAGGATGCCGTCGTCCACCAGCAGCGCCACCCGCGTCAGCAGCGCCTGTTGCAGGGCCTGGTCTTCGGTGCGGTACATGGAGCGGGTGAACATGAACTCCCAGTGCAGCGAAATCGATTTGCGCTTGAGCGGCACCACGTCCAGCGAAGCCGGATCATCGATCAGCGCCAGCTTGCCCTGGGGCTTGAGCACTTCGACCAGCTGCGGGTAGTAGTGCTCGGTGTGGGTCAGGCTGATCACGTAGTCGACCTGGGGCACGCCCAGCTCGGCCAACTGCGCCTGCAACGGCTGGCCATGGTCGATCACATGATGCGCACCGAGTTCGCTGACCCAGTCGCGGGTCTGTGGGCGCGATGCCGTGCCGATGACGGTGAGCCGGGTCAGACGACGCGCCAACTGCACGAGAATCGAGCCGACACCACCGCCAGCACCGATGACGAGCAAGGATTGCCCCAACCCGCCCCCTTCGGCCACCCTAAGGCGGTCGAAGAGCAGTTCCCAGGCCGTGATCGCGGTCAATGGCAGAGCCGCCGCCTCGGTCGCGCTGATCGATTGCGGACGCCGCGCGGCGATACGCTCGTCGACCAGCCCATAGTCGGCGTAGCAACCTGGGCGGGTGATGTCCCCCGCATACCAGACCGCATCACCCGGCACGAACCCGGTGACTTCGGCCCCCACGCTTTCCACCACGCCCACCGCGTCCCAACCGAGAATGCGTGGTGCGGCGGGCGGCACGCCGAGACGCAGCTTGCTGTCCACCGGGTTGACGGCAATCGCCTGGATCCTCACCAGCAGGTCCCGTGGCCCTGGCACCGGCTTCTCCAGTTCGATTTCATACAGTGCGCGCGGGTCGTCGAGCGGCAACCCGGCCTGATCGTAGACGATGGCTTTCATGGATGTGCTCCTGCAGTCGGTTCGCTGTTCATGACCAGCACCGCGCGAAAACGCACGTCGGCGGCCATCATTCGGTCGTAGGCCTGGCGGGCCTCGGTCAGCGGGAAGGTTTCGATCATCGGTCGGATCTGTTGCTGCTGGGCAAAAGCCAGCGTCTGCTCGTTGTCCACCACCGTGCCGGTGAGCGCGCCGACGACCGAGCGGGAACCGAAGATCAGGTCCGTTGCACTGATAGTCAGCGCATCGCCCGGCACCGCGACGACGACCAGTTGGCCGCGTGCCGCCAGCCCCGGCACGGTCTGCGCCATGCCCTGTCCGCTCGGCGCGGTGCCCAGAACCACCTTGGCGCCTCCCAGTGCCTGCAAGGCCTGACCGACATCCTCGCCCCTGGCATCGATGTAGTGGTGAGCGCCCAGCTCCCTGGCCAGCGTTGCCTTTTCCGCGCCCCGGGCGATCACCACGGTCCTGAAGCCCATGTGCCGGGCGAACTGCACGCCCAGATGACCCAGGCCACCCAACCCCTGGATCGCCACCAGGTCACCGGCGCGAGCGGTGGACTTGCGCAAGGCGTTGTAGGTGGTCAGCCCCGCACACAACAGCGGCGCCGCGTCCACGGCGGCGAGTTGGTCCGGAATACGCACCAGGCCGCGCGCCTCGGCCAGCATGACCTCGGCGTAACCGCCATCGACGGTGATGCCGGAGATCACCGGGTTGTGGCAGTTGACCAGGTCGCCTCCACGGCAAGAGGGACAACTGCCATCCTCGCCCGCCAGGAAGCCTACCCCCACCCGCTGGCCAAGCTCGAACGAGGCAACGCCCTCGCCTAGCGCCTCGATCCGTCCCACCACTTCATGCCCCGGCACGCGTGGGTACGTCACACCTGGAGCGAAACCCTCGACGGTCGCACTGTCGGAATGACAGACCCCGCACGCCTCGACACGAATGCGGACCTGTCCGGGACCCGGCTGCGGCACAGGGCGGCGTACCAGTTCCAGTTGCCCAGGCGCGGTCGCCACCACGGCCTGATAGGTCGTCTGTTCAGTCATGTATCACCTGTTTTTGGTTGAAGGTCGAAACGCAATCAATCGCCGATAAAGGCCGCGATATGCCGGGCGGCAGCCAGAGGATGCTGCATGTGCGGGCCGTGGCCGGCGCTGGGGAAGGTCACCAGTTGCAGCGTGGGCAGTTGGGCGCTGAGCGCGTACCAGTTCTCCACCGGGAAGACGATGTCGTGATCGGCGCCCAGGTGCAGCAGCGGGATGTGGGTGGACTTGAGCACGTTCAGTACCGCCTCCACCGGGAACACCGGATTCTTCGGCCCTTCGCCCAGTTGCTGCGCCGCCCACGCGACCGGCACCTGCGGGCTGCGCTCCTGGCTGCGTTCGGCCAGACGGCTCCACGCCAGCTCGGCGCTGCGGCGGCTCGGTTCCGAGGTGGGCTCGAAGAACAGGCTGACAAAATCCTCGAAGTCGTTTTCGCGGCGGGCCAGTTCATAGAACAACGCCTCACCCGGCTTCACCAACTGCCCCGGTGGCGTTGTCGCCAGCAGTACGGCATGGCTGACCAGCTGTGGCGCCTGGGCCAGCACCACCTGCGTGGCAATGCCGCCCAACGACCAGCCACCGAGTATCACCGGGCCCAGGCCCAGTGCCTGGATCAGGTCGATCGCATCCTTGGCCAGCGCCGCCGGGTTGTAGCTGGGCTCGCCGGTCGATTGCCCCAGGCCGCTGTAGTCGAACACGGTCACCTGGAAACCGAGGTTGACCAGGCTGTCGAGAAACAGCGGGTCCCAGTCATCCAGGGTGCCGCGATAGCGCACCATCAATACCAGGGGCCGGCCCTCGCCGAGGGTGCGATAGGCCAACCGGCGCCCGGCGCTTTCGATGAATTGCGTGTTCGCGTCGAGGCTGCACGACGAGTCCTTCATGACGTCTGTCTCCTGATTCGTAGGCCCTCATCGTGCCGTTCGTTGACCCGAAAACAAATGACATATAGGGTCGTGATTCCAGACATCAGGCGTTTTTAGACATGCACCGAATAGGCTATCTGCTGAGCGAAGGTTTCCAGGTCATGGCACTGGGCACCCAGACCGTTTTCGAGTTCGCCAACGTGGTGGCCAAGGAACAGGTCTACCAGCTGACCAACTACTCGATCGACGGTGGCCAGGTGCGTTCCTCGGTGGGTGCGGTGGTGGAGACCGAACGCGCGGACCAGCAGGCGGCCGATACGTGGATGGTGTCCGGGGTGGTCAACCCCCTGACGCATGAGTCCAGCGAAGCGCAACTGCACTTTGTGCGCGAAGCCTCCAGCCGCTGCCGGCGGACCGTGGGGCTGTGCACGGGGTCGTTCGTGCTGGCCGAAGCCGGGCTTCTCGATGGCCGGCGGGTCACCACGCACTGGGCCTATGCCGATACGCTGCGCCAGCGTTACCCCGCCGCGCAGGTGGAAGTCGACAGGATCTTCATCGAGGACAAGGGCATCTGGACCTCCGCGGGGCTGACTGCGGCCATGGACCTGGCACTGGGTATCGTCGAAAACGACCTGGGTTCCGACCTGGCGACCCAGGTGGCGCGGGTGCTGGTCATGTACCACCGCCGCAGCGGTGGCCAATCGCAACACTCACGCATGCTGTCGCTGGCGCCCAAGTCCGACCGCGTGCAAGCCGCCTTGGAATTTGCCCGTGCCAACCTGGCCGCAGACCTGACCGTCGAGGCCCTGGCCACGACCGTCCACCTCAGCCCGCGGCAGTTCGCGCGTATCTTCCAGGCGGAAACCGGCCTGTCGCCAGCCAAGGCCGTGGAGCAACTGCGGGTGGAGTCGGCCCGCCACATGATCGAGCGAGGCCGACACCCGCTGGAGGTCATTGCCCGCGAAAACGGCTTCCGGGACCGCCGACATCTGCGCGAGGTGTTCGTGCGGACCCTGGGGGTGTCTCCGGCCTCGCTGCGACGCGAGGAGGCCTGAACGCATCCGGCGACCGCTCGTCCACATCAGAAATCGAACCCGTGCCCCAGCTCTTTCTCCATCCACACCAGGAACCGACGGACCCGGGAAAAGCTCGAGTGGGCTTTCGGGAACACCAGGTGATGTGCCGCCACCGGCGCGCTGAGGGATTCGGGCGACACCTTCACCAGCTCGCCGGAGTCCAGGTACTTGCGCGCCAACAAGGCGCTTTCCAGGGCGAACCCCAAACCGTGGCTGGCCGCCTCCAGGGTCATGTAGGAGCGGTCGAAACTCAACGCGTAGGGTTTCTCCGGGCGGGCGAGCCCGTGCTGCGCGAACCAGGCCGGCCATCGGAGCAAGGTGGCCTCGGAGAGGATCAATTCGCGGTCCAGCAGATCCATGGCACGGCTCACCGGGTGGCGCGCCAGCAGTTTCGGTGCCGCCAGCACTTCGAAGGTCTCGTTGCGCACGGTGCGCACTTCGTAGCTGGGCCAGTTGGGTTCGCCATGGCGAATGTCCACGTCGATCTTGTCGCGGCTGAAATGCAGGGACTCGTAGGAGCACGACAGGTTGATCTGGATGTCCGGGTGCTCATCGCGAAACGCCTCCAGCCGTGGCATCAGCCACAGCAGGCCGAAACTCGGCGAGGAATGCAGGCGCAGGCAATCCAGGCTGACGTCGCTGCTGGCGCGCTCGGTCGCCACGGCCAAGCTGTGCAGCAGCCCGGAGACTTCCTTCAGGTACTGCTCGCCGACCGGCGTCAGGCTCACGCCGCGCGCGCCGCGAACGAACAACTGGCGGCCGATCATGGCCTCCAGCTTGGCCAGTTGATGGCTGACCGCCGACGGCGTCAGGTCCAGCACCTCGGCCGCACGGGCGACGTTGCCGAAGCGCGCGGCTTGCTCGAAGGCCTGAATCGCCTTCAGGGGTGGCAGGGTGGGCGCGGTATCGTCCAGTGAGCGCATACCAATCAGTCCGCTTGGTTCATGAGGTTTTTCATTCAACCACTAAGTCGCACACCTGACGAGGGCTGAATTTTTTTCAGCACTTAATGATTTTTGCGTTATTGCTCACGCCTCGACCGAAGACCAAGCTGCGCCCATCGATCCCCTACGATCGACGCCATAAAAACAATCAGGGGTCTTCCTCATGCTGCTGCAAGACAAAGTCATCATCATCACCGGTGCCGCCTCTGCCCGCGGTATCGGCCGTGCCACCGCCAGCACCTTCGCCGCTCACGGCGCCCGTGTCGTCATCCTCGACCTGGACGAAGCCGCCGCCCGCCAAGCCGCTGCGGAGCTGGGCGAAGACCATCTCGGCCTGGCCGCCAACGTGGCCGACGAAGTCCAGGTGCACAAGGCCGTGGGCCGGGTCATCGAGCACTACGGCCGCATCGATGGCCTGGTCAACAACGCCGGCATCACCCAGCCGCTGAAAATCATGGACATCAAGCACGGCGACTACGACAAGGTCCTCGATGTCAGCCTGCGCGGCACCTTGCTGATGTCCCAAGCGGTCATCCCGCTGATGCGCGAACAGGGTTTCGGCAGCATCGTCTGCATGTCCTCGGTCTCGGCGCAGCGTGGCGGCGGCATCTTCGGCGGCCCCCACTACAGCGCCGCGAAAGCCGGCGTACTGGGCCTGGCCAAGGCCATGGCGCGCGAGCTGGGGCCACACAACGTGCGGGTCAACTCGATCGCTCCGGGGCTGATCCACACCGACATCACCGGCGGCCTGATGCAGGACGAACGTCGCCACGCGATCATCGAAGGCATTCCGCTAGGCCGCCTCGGCGAAGCCGGGGACGTGGCCAATGCCGCCCTCTTCCTGGTCAGCGACCTGTCGTCCTATCTGACCGGTATTACGCTGGATGTGAACGGCGGCATGCTCATTCACTGATGAGCCTCACGCCAGCCTGCGGGCTGGCGTTGTTCTGAATCGAGAGCAGCCCTGCGCTGCCCATAACAACAAGAGATCAGACCATCATGAGTACCCTCTCCCTGGAAGTGGGCGTGTCCGTCCGCTCCAATGCCTATCGCAAGACCGCCTGGCGGCTCATGCCGTTTCTCATGCTCTGCTACCTGTGCGCCTACCTCGACCGGGTCAACGTCGGTTTCGCCAAGCTGCAGATGATGAACGACTTGGCCCTGAGCGAAACGGTCTACGGCCTCGGTGCAGGCATCTTCTTCCTCGGCTATTTTCTCTGCGAAGTGCCCAGCAACCTGATCCTGCACCGTGTCGGCGCCCGCCGCTGGATCGCCCGGATCATGATCACCTGGGGCCTCATCTCTGCCTTGTTTGCCTTCGTCGAAACCGCCTGGCAGTTCTACACCCTGCGCTTTCTCCTGGGCGTCGCCGAAGCCGGCCTGGCGCCCGGCCTGCTGCTGTACCTGACCTACTGGTTTCCGTCCTACCGTCGCGCCCGGATGACCGTGCTGTGGTTCGTCGCCATTCCCCTCTCGGGCATGATCGGTGGCCCGCTGTCGGGCTGGATCATGAACCACTTCGCCGGCGTGCACGGCTGGGCCGGATGGCAATGGATGTTCGTCATCGAAGCGGTGCCCACCGTGATTGTCGGCCTGCTGGTGCTGATGTACCTCAAGGATGGCGTACACCAGGCGACCTGGCTTACCGACGAGGAAAAAGCCCTGGTCAACCGCGAGCTGGCTGAGGACAACAGCCGCAAGATCACCCACGCCTCGACCCGCGAGTTCCTTCGTGATCCTCGCCTGTGGCTGCTGGCGGGCATCTACTTCTGCGTGGTCATGGGCCAGTACGCGATTACCTTCTGGCTGCCGACGCTGGTGCGAAACGCTGGAGTATCCGACCCGCTGCACATCGGCCTGCTGACTAGCCTGCCGTACCTGTGCGCCATCGTCGCGATGCTGCTGGTGGGACGCAGCGGCGACAAGCATCAGGAGCGCCGCTGGCACCTGGTGCTGCCGATGATCGCCGGCGCCGCCGGGCTGACCCTGGCGGCCCTACTGGGCGGCAACCTGCTGCTCTCGGTGCTCAGCCTGTGCCTAGCCGCAGCCGGCGTGCTGTCGGCCTCCTCGCTGTTCTGGATGCTGCCCACCACGCTGCTGGGTGGTGTCTCGGCGGCCGCCGGTATCGCGGGCATCAACAGCTTCGCCAACCTCGCCGGCTTCTGCTCGCCCTACCTGATTGGCTGGGTCACCACCTCGACCGGCTCCAGCGCCATTGGCATGTACCTGATCACCGCCGTGCTGCTGTTCGGCGCCACGCTGGTCCTGCGCATCCCGGCCGCCCAGGTCAACCGTTAAGTCCCCGGAGTCATCACCATGAGTGTGTATTCATCCTCTAACGCGGCGTCCTCGCTTGCCGAACGCGCCTACAACATTCGGCGCCATGCCCTGCGCATGGGTCAGGTCCAGGGCCAGGGTTATGTCGGCCAGGCGCTCGGCGCCGCCGACCTGCTGGCCGTGTCCTACTTCCACGCCCTGCGCTACCGGCCGAACGATCCGGAGTGGGAACAGCGCGACCGTTTCTATCTGTCGATCGGTCATTACGCCATCGCCCTCTACGCGGCCCTGATCGAGGCCGAGGTAATTCCGCTGGACGAGCTGGAAACCTACGGCGCAGACGACAGTCGCCTGCCGATGTCGGGCATGGCGGCCTACACGCCAGGCATGGAAATCACCGGCGGTTCCCTCGGCCACGGCCTGGGCATCGCGGTCGGCGCCTGCCTGGGGCTCAAGCGCAAGCCGTCCGAGGCATTCGTCTACAACCTGCTCTCCGATGGCGAACTGAACGAAGGCTCGACCTGGGAAGCGGCGATGTCGGCCTCGCACTGGAAGCTCGACAACCTGATCGCGATCATCGACGTCAACAACCAGCAGGCCGACGGACACTCCAGCGAAGTGCTGGCGTTCGAACCGATCGTCGACCGCTGGCAGGCCTTCGGCTGGTTCACCCAGCGGGTCGACGGCAACGATATCGAGGCGCTGGTCGCCGCCTTCGACGCCGCGCGCAACCATGAGGGCGCGCAACCCCGGGTGATCATCTGCGACACCCGCATGGGCAAGGGCGTGGACTTCCTCGAATCCCGAGAGAAAACCCACTTCATCCGCGTCGACGAAAACGAATGGGATCTGGCCCTGCAAAACCTTCAGGTCGGGAGAACCGCATGAGCACCGCAAACACCCCTCAAACCGGCAAGAAACGCCTGACCACCTCGGCCATGATCGCCTCCATCGCCGCCGAAGGCCAGGCCACTCGCCCGGCGCCATTCGGTCACGCCCTGGCGGCCCTGGCCGAGCAGCGTCCGGAGATCGTCGGCCTGTCGGCGGACCTGTCCAAGTACACCGACCTGCACATTTTCGCCAAGGCCCACCCGGAGCGCTTCTACCAGATGGGCATGGCCGAACAGTTGCTGATGAGCGCCGCCGCCGGCATGGCTCGCGAGGGCTGCGTGCCATTCGCGACCACCTATGCGGTGTTCGCCTCGCGCCGGGCCTATGACTTCATCTGCATGGCGATCGCCGAGGAGAACCTCAACGTCAAGATCGTCTGTGGCTTGCCGGGCCTAACCACCGGCTACGGGCCGAGCCACCAGGCGACCGACGACCTGGCGATTTTCCGGGCCATGCCGAACCTGATGATCATCGACCCCTGCGACGCGCTGGAGATCGAACAGGCGGTGCCGGCCATCGCCGCCCACCAGGGCCCGGTGTACATGCGCCTATTGCGCGGCAATGTGCCGCTAGTACTCGACGAATACGGCTACCGGTTCGAAATCGGCAAGGCCAAGACCCTGCGCACCGGCAACGACGTGCTGATCATTTCCACCGGGCTGATGACCATGCGCTCGCTGGAAGCGGCGCAACAGCTGCAAGCCGATGGGGTCGATGTGGCCGTATTGCACGTGCCGACCATCAAACCACTCGACGAGCAAACCATTCTTGCCGAAGCCCGCAAGCCGGGGCGGCTGGTGGTAACCGCAGAGAACCACTCGATCATAGGTGGCCTGGGCGAAGCCGTGGCCGGCCTGCTGCTGCGCAACGGCGTGACGCCGACCTTCCGGCAGATCGCCCTGCCGGATGCCTTCCTCGATGCTGGGGCCTTGCCGACGCTGCATGATCGCTACGGCATCTCCACCGACGCGGTCAGCGCCCGGATCAAGGCCTGGCTGTAGTCGCGCCGGTTGGCAGGAAGCCGCCCCTCCGGGCGGCTTTTTTGTTGGATGATCCTTTTTCCATCCGTGTGTGAGGCGCTGATAGGCAGCCGCCTCAGGACGGGGCCCGTCCCGGCTTCGGGCTCATCTTCGCCAATGCGTCATCGGCGCGCTCACCGGCCTCGGCGTTCACGCGTTCAGCCAGAACCTCAATCAACTGACGCAACTGCTCGACACTCAACCCGGTGTTCAGGCTGATGCGCATATGCGCCTGCAACTGCGGGGCAACGCCTTCCAGGGCCGAGAGCATGCCCACCGTCGCCAGTTCACGGCTCTGCCAGTCGAGGTTGTCACGCTCGAAGATGTCGCCGAACAGGTGGGTACGCAGGTACTGGTTGGCCACCGGCGCGAAGTCGAACAGCGGGCCCTGCACCGGCGCACCTGACAACCGTGTCTGGTTGGCGGTGCCCGCCGCCAGCAAGGCATCGCCCTGGGGAATGGGCCGCTGCGGCTCGCGACCGGGCAGGTCGTGGATGCCCTGCTGCCGGCGAGCCTCCTGCACCTTCATCAACTCGCCGAGGGCATTGAGGCTGCGCGGAAACCCGGCATAGGCATACAGCTGCACCAGGATTTCCCGGACATCGCTCATGCTCAGGCCGGCATCCAGGCCCTGGTGCAACGCCGGGTTCAAGCGTGCGAGGTCGCCGACGGCGGCGAATGCGGCGATCGGGATGATCGCCTGCTGCCGGGCATTGAGTGATGGGTAGGTTACGGAGGCTGTTTCAGCGCCACGCATCGAAGGTTTCTCCTCGGCCATTGCCGTCTGTGAAGGTTCGCCCAGGCCCAGCGCCAGGGTGATGGCGCCGAGGGCCAGGCCGGCCCTGTTTCGTCCACGGTCCGTTGCGTGCTTCATCGGTCACGGTCTCCCTCCAGTCTCTGCCAAAGGCTTCAAGCCGTTTCTAGCGGCCCGCCCAGGTACACCTCGTCGCTGACCGGTTCCTGCCAGTCGACGGCCTTGCCATCGAGCAGTTCGTTGACCGCCACATGCTGCATCGCCGTGGTCGGGGCCGCGCCGTGCCAGTGACGACGGCCGCAGTTGCACCAGATCAGGTCGCCCGGACGGATTTCGGTCCTGGCCCCGCCCTCGCACTGGGTCCAGCCCACGCCATCGGTGACCAGCAACGCCTGGCCCAGGGGATGGCTGTGCCAGTGAGTCCGGGCGCCGGGCTCGAAGTTGACCACCGCGATGCCGATGCGCGCCGGCGCCGGTGCGGTGAAGATCCGGTCGATGCGGACCCGTCCGGTGAACCAGTCCGCCGGTCCCGCGATGGCCGCGCTCGATCCGGCCCGTTGGACTTGCATGTCGGTCTTGGCCACATCGGTGTCAGTCATTGCCGTGCTCCTGATCAGTAAGGGATAAACCACTGTAAAGCTGGCTGATTGATTGCTGTAGAGGCAAAATACTGAATTCGGTATGAAGCAGAGCTTAACAATGTCGATCAATGGCCTGGATGACCTGAGCGTGTTCATTGCCGTGGCGCGCGAGGGCAACTTCACTCGCGCGGCGGCCCGGCTGGGCGTCTCGCCCTCGGCGGTCAGCCAGACCATTCGTGGCCTGGAAACACGTCTGGGCGTGCGCCTGCTGACCCGCTCGACACGCAGCGTGACCCGCACCGAAGCCGGCGAGCAGTTGCTGCGCGATATCGCCCCGCTGCTCGACCAGATCGAGACGCACCTGGGCCGCATTGCCGACTTGCGCCAACGGCCGTCCGGCACGGTGCGCATCACCGCCGATGAAATCGCCATCCAGCTGGTGCTGTGGCCCAGGCTGCTGCCGTTGCTGGAGGAATACCCGGAGCTGACAATCGAACTGGTCACCGACTACGGGCTGACCGACATCGTCGCCGAGCGCTTCGATGCCGGCGTACGGTTGGGCGACATCATCGACAGCGACAGGGTCGCCGTGCCCATCGGCCCGCCGATGCGCATGGTGACGGTCGCCGCACCCGCCTACCTCGCCCGGCAGGGCACCCCGCAGCGGCCCGAGGAGCTGACCGGGCATCGCTGCATCAACCTGCGCCTGCCGACCCACGGCGGTCTCTACCCGTGGGAGTTCTCCAGTGCGGGCAACGAGTTTCGCGTACGGGTCAAGGGGCCGCTGATCCTCAACAGCGCCGTGCAGATCCTCGACGCCTGCCGGACCGGTGTCGGCCTGGCCCAGGTGACAGACCTACAGGCCCAGCCCTACCTGGACAACGGCAGCCTGGTCGAAGTGCTGGCGGACTGGTCGGAGCCGTTTCCCGGCTACCACCTGTACTACCCGAGCCGCCAGCAGACGGCGGCGTTCCGGGTGGTGCTGGAGCAGTTGCGCCTGCGCTGACCGCTCCATCGAAAGCCTATGCGGAAGACTGCACGACCGACAATCGCTCAACCGCCTGCTTGGCCCGCGCAACAGTGACCGTGTCGGGCAGCTCGATGCCATTCTTGGCCGCAAGAATCTCCGCCATCACGCTCACCGCGATCTCCGCCGGTGTCTTGCTGCCGATGTACAGGCCAATCGGCCCGTGCAGGCGCGCCAGGGAGCTTTCGGTCTCGCCGAAATGCTCGATCAGGCGCTCGCGCCGCGCCTGGCTGTTGCGCCGCGAACCGATGGCACCGATGTAGAAAGCCGGGCTGTGCAGCGCTTCAAGCAACGCCAGGTCGTCGAGCTTGGGATCATGGCTGAGCGCGACGATGCAGGTGCGCAGGTCCACGGAAAAATCCCGCACGACGTCGTCCGGCATGCCGACGATGCGTTCCACCCCCGCCACCGCCCAGGTCTCGATGTACTCCGGGCGCGGGTCGCAGACCGAGACCTTGAAGCCGTTGAACAGCGCCATGGTCGCCAGGTACTCGGCCAGCGCGCCGGCGCCGATCATCAGCAGTCGATAGCCGGGACCGAGGGTATTGAGCATCCGCTGGCCGTCGAAACTGAACGCTTCCGGTGTCGCGGTGGCGGCCAGCGTCACCGCGTTGGAGTCCAGCGTGAGGCAACGGCGCACCAGCCGACCGGCATCGAGCTGCACCAGCAGCTCGTCCAGCGCCTGTTGGCTCGGCCTGAACTCGAGGATCAGTTCGAGCGTGCCGCCACAGGGCAGGCCAAAACGATGGGCCTCATCCGCAGTGATGCCATAGCGCACCACCTCGACCAGTTCCTCGCCCAGGCCAGTGCCGCCGTGGGCCGTGGTGTAGCGGTGGATCAGGTCGTCCTCGATGCAGCCACCGGACACACTGCCCACCACGCGACCGTCGTTGCGCAGCGCCATCATCGAGCCTACCGGGCGTGGCGACGAACCCCAGGTTCGCGCCACGGTGGCGAGCAGCACGCGCTCGCCGGCGGCCAGCCAGTCACGCGCGGTGCGCAGGACCAGCAAGTCGATGCTTTCCATGGGGCCTCCTTCAGCGCATCTGCAGGATGATCGGGCTGCTGCTGGCCGGGTCGGTGTGCCCGCGCAACTTGCCGACCGCCTCGGCCTGCACCGCGCTGGCCTGGTTGCCCCAGGTGCTGCGCACGAACGTCAGGACATCGGCGATCTGCTGGTCCGACAGTTGCTCGCGGAACGCCGGCATGCGGTAGGCGTCCGGCACGCCGGCGGCCACCACCCGTTGCGAACCGTTGAGCGTGATGTTGATCGCCGAAGCGCTCTCGGCCGCCAGCGCGGACGTCGCCCCGGCCAATGGCGGCATCGACTCGGGCTGGCCCTTGCCGTCCAGGCCGTGGCAGGACGCGCAGCGGGTCGCGTAGGTCTGGGCCCCCGGCTTCTGCGCGGACTGCGCCGCCGAAGTCGCCTGGTACTGCCAGGGCGCACCATCGCGCTGGCGGTCGCCGGGCAGCGACTTGAGGTAGCGGGCGATCGCCGCCAGGTCGTCATCGCTCATGAACTGCGTGGAATTGTTGAACGCCTCGGTCATCGAGCCGAAGACCACCGCGTGCTGGTTGCGACCGGTCTTGAGGAACTTGACGATCTCCTGCTCGTTCCAGCGCCCCAGGCCCGTGTTGTGATCGCCACGCAGGCTCGGCGCATACCAGCCATCGAGCAAGGCACCGGAAAGGAACGGCGCCCCGGATTCGTCCAGGGCCTTCTCGTTGAAGGCCAGCCCCCTTGGCGTGTGGCAGCTGCCGCAGTGACCCGGCCCCTGGACAATGTAGGCCCCCCGGTTCCACAGCGGGTCCTGCGTCGGCTTATCGGCATAGGCATCAGCGTCGGTGAACACCGCGTTCCACAGGGCAATCGGCCAACGCAGGTTCAGCGGCCAGGGAATCGTGCTCTCGGCATTGGCCTGCTGGACCGGCGCCACGCCTTTCATGAAGAACGCGTACAGCGCGCGCACGTCGTCATCGGTGAGTTTGGCGTAGGACGGATACGGCATCGCCGGGTACAGGCGCCGGCCACCGGGGGCGACGCCATGGCGTACGGCGCGGTCGAAGTCCGCCAGGCTGTAGCGGCCGATACCGGTGGTGGGGTCCGGGGTAACGTTGGTGGCATGGATCACCCCCAGTGGCGTGGCCATTTCCAGGCCACCGGCAAAGGGCGCACCGCCCGGCACACTGTGGCAGGCCACGCAATCGCTGAGCCGGGCGACATACTCGCCACGGCTGACCAGCGCCGGATCGATGTCGGCCACAGCCAGCGGCTGAAGCTCCAGGGACGAGACGGGCTCGCGGGTGACATACCAGGCCAGCAGGCCCGCCGCGACCAGGCACGGCACAGCCAGCCAGGCAGCGGTTCTTGCGAATCGACTGTTGTTCATGAAGGCTCCGCGCGGGTCAGGTGAAGGTGTAGCGGCTCAACGGCAGGCTGCGGATACGCTGCCCCGTCAACCTCGCCACCGCGTTGGCCACCGCCGGCGCCACCGCGGGCAGTGGCGGTTCGCCAATGCCGCCCATCTTTTCCCCGCTCTCGACCACCCGGACGTGCACCCTGGCCATGCGCGACGGCGGCAGGATCGGATACAGGTCGTAGTTGCGCGCCTTGGGCTTGCCCTCGAGCCATACCGCTTCCTCGACCAATGTCTGCGACAGGCCCAGCGCCACGGCGCCGTTGACCTGCGCTTCGACAATCGCCGGGTTGACGATGCTGCCCGGGTCGATCGCCTGCCAGATGTCGTGCACCCTGACCTGGCCGTTCTCGATCGAGACCTCGGCGATCACCGCCGTCTGGGTACCGAACGGCGAGGCCATGGCCACGCCACGGGCGCGCTTGCTGCCATCCTCAGCGGTGAAAGGACCACGCTTCCAGCCGCCGGACAACTCGCCCACCGCGTTGAGCAAGGTGGTCAGCCGCCGGTTGTCACGCAGCAGATGCAGGCGCAGTTCGAAGGGGTCCTTGCCGCCCTTGTCCGCCAGCTCGTCGAGGAACGCCTCGTAGAAGAAATCGTTGAGCGAGTTGCCCACCGAGCGCCAGTAGCCAAGCATCGCCGGGCCCTTGACGTAGATCTGCGCAATGCGCTTGTTGGCAATCGCATAGGACTTGCCCGCCAACCCTTCGACGGCAGTGGGATCGATCTTGTCGCCCTGCTGGCCGGCCAGGGCCTCGGTCGGCCCTTCGGTCGCGCTGATCGCCTCGATGGCGACAGGGAAGCCGTTGTCGTCCAGCGCGCCACGGAACCTGACTGCCGCCACGGGCCGCAGCACATCGCGCAGGAACTCTTCCTCGCGGCTCCAGATCAGCTTGACCGGACGCCCGACCGCCTTGGCCAGGGCAATCGCCTGCGGATAGGGGTTGGCCGAACCATAGAGGAAATGCCGGCCGAAGAAACCGCCCAGCAGCGGCGAATGCAGGGTGATGCGCGAGGCATCGAGCCCGGTCAGCTTGGCGATGTCGTTACGGAACATGTCCGGTGCCTGGTTGGGCAGCCAGACTTCGAGCGAACCATCGGCATTGAACCGCGCCAGGGCCGAGGGCGGCTCCAGCTGGGCGTGGTTGAGGTACTGGTTGTGGTAGCGGGCCTCGACCGTATTCTTGGCACCGGCCAGCACCTTGGCGACGTCACCTTCGTTCTCGGCATCCCGGGCCGGCCCCGACTCGGCGGCCAGGCGCTGCAGGTAGGCCTCGCTGGAAAAGTCCGCCGGCATGACCCGCAGCGCAGAACCGGCCGCCGCTTCCTGCCAGTCGACCTGGAGCGCCTCCACCGCACGCTTGGCGTGCCACCAGCGCTCGGCGACCACCGCCACCGCGCCCGGCAATTGATGCACAGAATGCACGCCCTTCATGGCCTTGACCTGCGCTTCGTTGCGCAGGCTGCCGACGGTCATGCCCAGGCGTGGCGCGTGCTGCACCGCCGCGTGGAGCATGTCGTCGACCTTCAGGTCGATGCTGTAGAGCGCACGCCCCGTGGACTTGTCGTAGGCATCGACGCGCTTGACCGGCTTGCCGATCCAGCGGAACTGGCTGGGGTCACGCAGCTTGACGCTGCTCGGATCCGGCACGGGCAGGTCCATGGCCTGCTCCGCCAGTTCGCCATAGGCGACCGAGCGACCGGAGGCGGCATGCACCACCTTGCCCGGTTCGGTCGACAGCTCGCTCAGCGGCACGCCGAGCTTCTGCGCACCGGCCTGCAACAGCATCGCCCGGGCCAGGGCGCCCAGGCGGCGCATGGTCGGGTAGCTCATGCGCACCGACATGCTGCCGCCGGTGATCCGCATACCGTTTTCCATGACCACATAGGCCTCGCCGGGCGGGGCGCTGTCGACCACGAAGGTGGCCGGGTCGGCGTCCAGTTCCTCACCAACGATCTGCGCCATGGCAGTGTAGGTGCCCTGCCCGCCTTCCATGAACGGGCACAGCAGGCGCACGGTGTTGTCCGGACGAATCTCCAGGAACGCCGGCACCTGGGTCCCGCGCTCGACCGTCGCCGCAGCGGCCTGCACCCGTGCCGAGCCCATGGGCAGGCCGAAGCCGAGCACCAGGGAGCCGACCGCCGTGCCAATCAGGAAGCGCCGCCGGGACAGGTTGACCGGGTCGGCCGACAGTTGCGCCAGGATCTGTTCAGCACCCTCGATACGACTGTTCATCAGGCTTCTCCCTTCTGCGCGGCCAGCTCGTGCACGGCGGCGTGGATGGCGTTGTAGGTACCGCAGCGGCACAGGTTGACCATCGCCGCCTCGATCTGCGCGTCACTGGGTTTGGGGGTGTGCTTGAGCAGCGCGGTGGCGGCCATGACCTGCCCCGACTGACAGTAGCCGCACTGGGCGACCTGGTGCTCGACCCAGGCGGCGACCACGCGCTTGCCCACGTCGTCGGCCTCGATCGCCTCGATGGTGGTCACCTCGCGGCCGACCACGCCGGCCACCGGCGTGACACAGGCGCGGACCACGTTGCCGTCCACCAGCACCGAACAGGCGCCGCACTGGGCCAGGCCACAGCCGTACTTGGTACCGGTCATGCCCAGGTCATCGCGGATCACCCACAGCAGGGGCGTGTCGGCGTCGGCATCGACCTGATAGGTCTTCTGGTTGATTCGTAGTTCCATGGCTCACCCGCTCATCATCGGTTGATGTTTCTTCGTTATAGGCGGTGACGCGCCGAAAAACGCGTCACCGGTCGGAACGCCCGGCCTGGAGCCGGGTCGTTCAGTAGGCCTGGGCCGCCTCGCCCGAAGGCATGGTTTCAGGCACCTGGCCACGCAATAGCGCAATGTCGTGCCGGGGTGCGGCACCGAACAGCCGGCCGTATTCACGGCTGAACTGCGACGGACTCTCATAGCCGACCGCAAACGCCGCCCGCGACACATCCAGCCGCTCGTTGAGCATCAGCCGCCGAGCCTCGTTGAGGCGCAGCCACTTCTGGTACTGCAACGGGCTCATGGCCGTGAGCTGGCGAAAATGGTGATGAAAGGTCGGCGCGCTCATCTGCACCCGGGCCGCCAGTTCATCGATACGCAGCGGCGTGCTGAAGTTCAACTTGAGCCAGTCGATCGCCTTGGCGATCCGGTAGCCCTGGCCATCGACCGCAGTGATCTGGCGCAACCGCGCAGACTGGTCGCTGTGCAATAGACGATAGTGGATTTCGCGCAGGACCAGCGGCGCCAGCACCGGGATCGCCTCCGGCTCATCGAGCAGCGCCAGCAGGCGCCCGACGGCCGTTTCCAGCGGCTCGGTCATGCTACCGATACCGGCGCCCTTGCCCTGCATGCGGTCACGGGCCGGCGGCAGGCCGACCTTGGCAATCAGCTCGGCGAGGATCGAGACGTCGAGCTTGAGCACCAGTCCGATACAAGGCTGCTCGGCACTGGCTATCACCACTTCGGAGTTGGCCGGCAGGTCCAGCGAGGTGACCAGAAAGCGCGAGGGGTCATAGGGATAGCCCTCGCCGCCGATCCACAGGCTTTTCTCCCCGCGCGCGACCAGGATCAGGCTCGGCTCGACCATGCACACCGAGGGCGGCGTCACCTGGTCGCGACGAAACAGGGCGAGGCCGGGGATGGCGGTCGCACAATCGCCCGGCTCGCCAACATGTCGATCGATGACAGCGGCCAGGGGCGAGGGGGATTGGATCTGGGATGGATTCATGGTCACGGGCTCCTTGTCCCAGACTCTAGCCCGCGCGCGAGGGCTTTCCTATCCATGGCCCTGCAACTCCAGAGGATTAGGCAAGTATTCCATTGGATTGAGCTACGACGGCGAGGTGTCGGCCCAGAAAATGGGCGGCCCTCAGACAGGAGAGCCCTATGCAAGCCGTTGCCCATGGAGCCCGTTCGGGTGCCAGCCGCCCTACTCCCCCCTCTCTTCGCCCCTCCGCCAACCCCACGATGCAGGCAACACGATGACCTCCGGATCGACAGACAAGAGCCGTTGGAGCGCAGTGCTGGCGATGTCCCTGGCCGCCTTCGCCCTGGTCGCCTCCGAATTCATGCCGGTCAGCCTACTGACGCCCATCGCCAGCGACCTGCACATCAGCGAAGGCCAGGCAGGCCAGGGGATTTCCGTGTCCGGCGCGTTCGCCCTGGTCACCAGCCTGGTGATCGCGGCGATTGCCGCACGGGTGGAACGCAAGCGCCTGTTGCTGGGCTTGACCGTGCTGATGATCCTTTCCGGCAGCGTCGTGGCCTTCGCCCCGGGCTACCCTTCGTTCATGCTCGGCCGCGCACTGATCGGCGTCGCGATCGGTGGCTTCTGGTCGCTGTCCGCCGCGACCGCGATGCGCCTGGTGGCACCCGCCCAGGTGCCGCGGGCGCTGGCGATCGTCAACGGCGGCAACGCCCTGGCGACGGTGATTGCAGCGCCACTGGGCAGTTTCCTCGGTTCGCTGATCGGTTGGCGCGGGGCGTTTTTCTGCGTGGTGCCGGTGGCCGCCCTCGCCGCGCTGTGGCTGCTGCTGAGCCTGCCCTCGTTGCCGGCCGAACGGCGTAGCCAGCGTGGCAGCGCACTGAGCCTGATGAAACAGGCGCCGATCGCGCTGGGCATGGTGGCGGTGAGCGTGTTCTTCATGGGCCAGTTCATGCTGTTCACCTACCTGCGGCCATTCCTGGAGGCGGTCACTCACGTTGATGCCACCCTGCTCTCGCTGATGCTGCTGGGCCTGGGCGCGGCCGGTTTCATCGGGACCTTCCTGATCGAGCGCTTCATCGGCCGGGACCTGTACCGTACGCTGGCCGTGATTCCCCTGCTGATGGCGCTGATCGCCGTGGCGCTGGTGCAGTTCGGCGCCTCGCCCAGCCTGACGGCCCTGCTGCTGGGGCTCTGGGGACTGGTCGCGACCGCCGCACCGGTGGGTTGGTGGACCTGGCTCGCGCGAACGTTGCCCCACGATGCCGAAGCCGGTGGCGGCTTGCTGGTGGCGATCGTGCAGCTGGCGATCAGCGCTGGCGCGATCATCGGCGGCCTGGCCTTCGACCTGAGCGGCTACCGGGCGACCTTCGAACTCAGCGCGCTGGTCCTGTTGCTCGCCGCCGTCCTCGCCTGGCTCGCCGGGCGCGCGGCACGCCCGGCCCTGGCGGCGAACGCCACGGCGTAAGGCCCTGCCGAACCGGCCATGCCACGATTGCGCCGTGCGCTGGGCCCGGCGCTTTGGTAGATTCGCGCCAGCAGCGGCAACAGCCGCTGATCAAACCTGTACGCGGAACCGGCATGGCGAAAAAATCTGGCGAGTCTTCCTCCACCCCACAGCCCGGCACGGCACCCAGGCCCCCCAGCCCGACCCTGATCGATGTCGCCAAGGTTGCTGGCGTCTCGCCGATCACGGTGTCGCGCGCCCTGCACCGCCCCGAGGTGGTCAGCAAGGCTGCGCGCGAGAAGGTGCTGGCGGCTGTCCGTGAGGTCGGCTACGTGTCGAACATGCTCGCCGGCAGTCTGGCGAGCAACCGCAGCCGGCTGGTGGCGATTCTGCTGCCGACCATCGCCAACTCGATCTTCGCCGACACCGTCCAGGCGCTGATGGACCGCCTGACCGCCGCTGGCTACCAGACCCTGCTGGGCCTGACCGGCTACTCGGCCGACCAGGAGGAAAAACTCATCGAGGCCCTGCTCGGACGGCGCCCCGACGGTATCGTGCTGACCGGTACCCTGCACACCGAAGCCAGCCGCCAGCGCCTGGCGCAGTCGGGCATCCCGGTGGTCGAGTCGTGGGACCTCAGCGATGACCCGCTGGACATGCTGGTGGGCTTTTCCCATGAAGCGGTGGGTGAAGCGATTGCCCGCCACCTGCTGGGCAAGGGCTACCAGCACTTTGCCGTGGTCGGCATCGGCGACCCACGCGGTATTCGCCGCTGCGACAGCCTGCTGGCGGAACTGGCCCGGCACGGCCACCAGGACGTCCCGACCCGGCTGCTGACCCCGCCCGCCACCCTGGAAGTCGGCCGCACCGGCCTGTGCCAACTGCTCGACGAAGGGCACCAGCCGGACGTGGTGGTCTGCAGCTCCGACACCATCGCCCAGGGCGTGCTGGCCGAAGCCGCCAGCCGTGGCTTGCGCGTGCCCACCGATCTGGCGGTCATGGGCTTCGGCGACCTGAGCAGCGCCGCCCAGGTCCACCCACCCCTGTCGACCGTGCGCGTGGACGGTACGCGCATCGGCGAGCAGATCGCCAAGGCCCTGCTCGAGCGCTTCAACTACCCCGCCGGCAGCGCCGATCCGGTGCGCATCGACACCGGTTTCAGCCTCATCGACCGCCAGAGCACCTGAGGATTTTCCCGGCAGGCGACGAATGAGCGCTTGAATGATTGCGCAATCATTGTAAGATCGGACGCACAGCCAACCGCCCCGGTTGGCGGCTGGCTGTTTTTTTCGAGCCAAAATGATTGCGCAATCATTCAAGCATCGAGGCTCGGTACCGAACATCACGACAAGGAAAACAACAGTGATCAGTCCAACCTCCGAGGTGGCCAGGACCCGCGTCCGCTACCTGATCCTGGCGATGATTTTCATCGTCACCGTGTTCAACTATGTCGACCGGGCCACCCTGTCGATCGCCGCCCCGATCCTGCGCACCGACCTGGGTTTCGATGCGGTGACCATGGGCATCGCCTTCTCCGCGTTCGGCTGGGCCTACACCGGCATGCAACTGCCGGGCGGGGTGATCCTCGACCGCTTCGGCTCGCGCCTGGTGCTGGGCCTGAGCCTGGTCATCTGGTCGACCTTCACCTTCCTGCAGGGCTTCGTCGACCTGTTCAGCTCGGCGTTCCTGGCACTGTTCGTGCTGCGCTTCCTGATGGGCGTGGCCGAATCGCCGGCGTTCCCGGCCAACAACCGCCTGACCGTGATGTGGTTTCCGCGTCATGAACGGGGCCTGGCCACGGCGATCTTCCAGTCGGCGCAGTACTTCGCCCTGGCGGCGTTCACCCCGCTGATGGTGCTGCTGCTCAACAGCTTCGGCTGGCAGCACGTGTTCTTCTGGACCGGTGGCGCCGGCATCCTGATCGGCCTGCTGTGGTTCCGCTGGGTGCATGAACCGCGGCGCGACAAGCGGGTCAACCAGGCCGAACTGGACTACATCGAGTCCGGCGGCGGCCTGCCCGACATGGGCGAGATCAAGACCCCGTTCAGCTGGGCCTCGCTGCGCAGCATCGGCGGCAACCGGATGATGAGCGGCATCTACCTGGGCCAGTTCTGCCTGACCTCGATCACCTGGTTCTTCCTCACCTGGTTCCCCACCTACCTGATCGAAGCCAAGGGCATGACCCTACTCAAGGTCGGCCTGGTCGCGGCGATTCCGCCGGTGGCCGGCTGCCTGGGCGGGATGATCGGCGGCGTGTGGTCGGACTGGATGCTCAAGAAGGGCTTCAGCCTCACCGCGGCCCGCAAGACCCCGATCATCTGCGGCCTGCTGGCGTCGAGCAGCATCGTCATCGCCAACTACACCCAATCGACCGCGCTGGTGATCCTGGTCATGTCGATCGCCTTCTTCGCCAAGGGCGTCGGCAACCTCGGCTGGTGCATCGTCGGCGACGTGTCGCCCAAGCACGCCATGGGCATCAGCGGCGCGATGTTCAACTTCTGCGGCAACATCGCCAGCATCGTCACGCCGATCGCCATCGGCCTGCTGGTCAAGCAGGCCTCGTTCGACGCAGCCATGGTCTATGTCGCGGCCATGGGCCTGCTCGGCGCCTTTGCCTACCTGGTCATCGTCGGGCCGCTCAAGCGCCTGGACGTCGATGACCGGACACAACCGCCCGCCTCCCCCGAAACCGCCCCGTCCGCGACCTCCCATCCGGTTCGCTGATCCGTACCCTCTCTATCAGAAGGAAAGCCACATGCACGCTCCAGAACAACAACGCTCCAGCGCCGACAACGACCGCATTGCCTACGTCAAGGTGTCCTCGGTATTCCTGCCGCTGGCCAACCCGATCAGTGACGCCAAGGTGCTGACCGGCCGGCAGAAGCCGATGACCGAGATCGCCATCCTGTTCGCCGAGATCGAGACCGAGGACGGTCACAAGGGTCTGGGTTTCAGCTACTCCAAGCGCGCCGGCGGCCCCGGCCAGTTCGCCCACGCCAGGGAAATCGCCCCGGCGCTGCTCGGGGAAAACCCCAGCGACATCGCCAAGCTGTGGACCAAGCTGTGCTGGGCCGGGGCCTCGGTCGGCCGCAGCGGCCTGTCGACCCAGGCGATCGGCGCCTTTGACGTCGCCCTCTGGGACCTCAAGGCCAAGCGTGCCAACCTGTCCCTGGCCCGCCTGCTCGGCGCCCAGCGCGATTCGGTGCGCTGCTACAACACTTCGGGCGGTTTCCTGCACACACCGCTCGACCAGTTGCTGAAGAACACCGACCTGTCCCGCGAAAAAGGCATTGGCGGGATCAAGCTCAAGGTCGGCCAGCCCGATTGCGCGATCGACCTGCAGCGGGTCAGCACCGTGCGTAAACACCTTGGAGACAGCTTCCCGCTGATGGTCGACGCCAACCAGCAATGGGACCGTCCGACCGCCCAGCGCATGTGCCGGCGCTTCGAGGAGTTCAACCTGGTGTGGATCGAGGAGCCTCTGGACTGCTACGACGCCGAGGGCCACGCGGACCTGGCCCGGCAGTTCGACACGCCGATCGCCACTGGCGAGATGCTCACCAGCGTCGCCGAGCACGCCGAATTCATCCGCCTGCGCGGTGCCGACTACCTGATGCCGGATGCGCCACGGGTCGGCGGCATCACCCCGTACCTGAAGGTGGCGGCCATGGCCGAGCAGGCCGGCGTGATGATCGCCCCGCACTTCGCCATGGAACTGCACGTGCACCTGGCGGCCACCTACCCGACCGAGCCGTGGGTCGAACACTTCGAATGGCTGGAACCGCTGTTCAACGAACGCCTGGAAACCCGCGACGGCCGCATGCTGGTGCCCACACGGCCGGGCCTGGGGCTGTCGTTGAGCGAACAGGTCCAGGCCTGGACCGCGCAGGTCGCCGACTTCGGCAAGCGGCCTTGAGCTGAGCCTGGCCGTCAAAGTTAAAACGCAGTGGGATGCGCGCACCTGCGGCATCCCGCCTGCCATTGTTTGCCACCCGTGATCCGCTCTTGCGGGAATGCCCGGGATCTTTTGTGGTCTGTTCTGGCATCCCCGTTCAAGGACGACCCGACATGCGCCTATCTCGCACACCTTGGCTGTTCGCCGTGCCCCTGCTCGGAGGCTGCCAGTTCCTGCCCCATCACGAATTTTTCAAGGCACCGGAGAACGAGCCGAACCCGGCCTGGGTACGGATCGTCAACTACACCCAGCACTCGGAGCTCTTCCAGTTCGAGAACGGCGTGCGCACCGGTGGCCTGATCCGCCGCAACGAGTTCGTACTGGTCCACACCCAGGACAAGGGCATGCCCAAGGCCGGCCAGGACCTGACGTTCAATTACTACGAGACACAGGTACGGCCGGACCTGGAAACTCACGTGGACATGTCCTACATCGGCGATCGCACCGACTCCTGCACCGTCTCGGCGCGGTTCACGCCCAAGGCCGGGCGTTACTACCAGTTCCTGATGGAATCGGGCTACGGCGTCGGCAAATGCACCCTGTATCCCACCCTGATCGAGAGAGACGAGAACGGCCCGGGCTGGCACCTGAGCCCCAACCCCGACGTCACCTATGGCAAGGGCAGCAACGAGAGCCAGACCTCGTATTTCATGGAGCTCTACAGGGACCCCAACTACCAGGGCTTCAACCCTGGGCGCTGATCCCGGCGCCCTGCCTTTCCCCACAGCACAAGGCCCTACAGTCCTCCAGTCCGAGTCGGAGCTGTCCGATAGCTGGCACCACCCTGCATCACTACTCTAGCGATCAACAGGCTGACACCTCCATGCAGGTGATCCGGCCTGTTCTTCAGATCAATTCATGCAGGCAATCATGTGAATGTAGGAAGCATCATCGCGTCGGCCCCCTGGCTGATGCAGCGCAGTGAACAGGAGATCCGCCAGACACCCTCGGCACGCGATCCGGGGCCGGTGGAAACCGAACGGCAGCAGGCACCCGCCAGATCGGCAGAGCCTGGAGGATTTCGGGCACAACTTACGACACCGGCACTCGCCAGCCTGGCCTCGGCGCAGCTACGGGAGCAGAAGATCGAAGCCCTCATCGAGCCGCTGAAACAGGCCAACGCGGTATTCACCCGGTTGCCACGCCCCAGCCCGCTGCAGGACGCGCAGCAAGCCTTTGAAAAGCGCTTCCCGGGCGAACCCAGGCCAGTGGACCTGAACCGACTTCACCTGAGGGTTTGCCAGTTGGGCGAGCCGCCACAAGTCGTGGCCTCGCCCTGCGTGGCCGAGCTGATCGCGGCGCATTACGGCGGCCACGACATCCACGACCTGCACGCACGTTATCCGCTCGTGACCGGCCCGCTGTACTATGAACCAGGCAACACCTGCCAGCGTGCCGCCGATGCGGACAGCGATCACGACAGCCCATGGGTACCGGGGTTCATCAGCACGCAGGATGTGCTCCAGTTCATCAGCCAATTGCCCACGAACCAGCCCAGGAACCTTGCCGCGCGGCAGACTCGGGACTTTCTCAGCCGGGGTGAGGATGGCTGGCAGGCGCGCCAGAGGCTGGGAAACATCCGCAAGGATCAGATCGCACTCGAGGCTCGACTGCAGGATAACGACAGGATCCTCGGCAAGGCGGGCCAGGCATTGGTCGGCGCGGTCGTCAGCCATCCCTGCGCTACCGAGCTGGCACGGGCCTACCCCAACGAGCAGGCACGCCCGAAGCTCTACAGCCTGGCAGTGCTTGTCGACGATGGCCCGAACCGCCACCCGCCCCTGACGCTGCAAGGCCCCTTCGTCATGGTGCAGCCCAACGGCGAAGACGGGGCGGAGCTGCTGGTGCTTTATCTACCGAAGTTGGGCCTGAAGCAGTTCAACTCCAGGGAGGCACTGCGAGCTTCCATCGCCGCCTCGCCGGCGCTCGGGCACTACCTGCCCGAAGGGATCCAGGCTCGCCTGCCGGAGACGACCCGCCCTGTGCTCGACACCTTAGAACCGATACCGCCCGACATCAGTGTTTTCGAACACAGCATCCAGCAGCAGATCGACAAGCAGGAACGCGACACCCGCTACCGTCTGGAGCAGGCTGGCAAACGGGGAGTGGACCTGACCGAGTTCGACTGGATCGCCCACCATTCGGCGCGCGATTTCCGCCGCTCGTTCGAACCGCCGCGATTGCTGACCCACCCGCCTACCCTGCGCCCGCTCGCCGCCGGCACCGCGCTGGCGATACCGCTCAGGGCCTGAACAGGATCAAGCTAGCGCATCGCCGCCAGCTTGATGCCAAAGCCCAGCAGTGCCACCCCGGCCAGGCGCTCCAGCAGGTTGCTGACACGCGGATTGGCGCGCATGCGCTCGGCCAGCAGTTGTGTCAGCACCACGGCGATCAGGCCGTAGAGAAAGGTCACCACCGCCACGGTGGCGGCCAGGAAGCCGAAGGTCAGCAGCCCCTGGTGCCTGACCGGGTCGACGAACAGCGGGAAGAACGCCATGTAGAACATGATCGCCTTGGGGTTGAACAAGGTGATCATCATGGTCTGGCGCAGGTAGTGGCCGTTATCCATCCGGCTCTGGCGCGGCGCCCCGCCCGGCTTGCTCATCACCATCCGCAACCCCAGGTAGGCCAGGTAGGCCGCCCCCACCCACTGCACCAGGTGAAAGGCCGCCGGGTAGGCGGTAAGCAGGGTCGCCACGCCGGCCACCGCCAGCCACAACAGCACCTGGTCACCGAGGATCACCCCGCACGTGGCCGCCAGCCCGGCCCGGATCCCGCCCTTGCCGGTGGCGGTGATCAGGGCGAAGTTACCGGGCCCGGGAATGGCCAGGACGATGATGAATGCGATCACGAATGCGCCATAGTCGGTTACGCCGAGCATCGGGATAGGCTCCTGTGTGGGAATGAAGCAGCGACGGTTACTGAAATCACCGCCCTGGGCGGCCATTAACCCGGGAGCTGAAGCCCGTTGCACTTGGACGCAGGGGCATGATGCACCGTAATCCGCGTATTTTCATACTTATTGGTTCTCGGCCGGTCGGATCAGGTCGGGCCTTGCCAACAACGCCTGAACCGGCAACGCCTTGCTGAACAACCAGCCCTGGGCAAAGGCCTGGGGGCAGAAGCTCAGCACCGCCTGGCGTTGCTGCTCGGTTTCGACACCCTCGAAAATCACCTGGGCCTGCATGGCCCCGGCGATCTCGTTGACCTTGATCAGGGCGAACGCCGCTGGCGAGCAATCGCCCACTGCCTTGGTGAAGGAGCGGTCGATCTTGATCTTGTCGACCCGCAGGTTCGCCAGGTAGGACAGGCTCGAATAGCCGGCACCAAAGTCGTCGACGAAGACCTTGCCGCCCAGGGCGCGGAATTCGTCGATTCGCTGCGCGACCATCTTCATGTTCGCCGTGGAGCTTTCCAGCAACTCGATCGCCAGTTGTTCGAGCCTGACATTCGCCCGCGCCGCCTCAAGCTTGATGAACTCGAAAGTCCTCGGGTCCAGGGCATCCTTGGCCGCCAGGTTGATGCTGGCATAGAGACCGGGATTGGCCCGCAACAGCGCCGAAAGCTCGGCAAGGGATTTGCGAAAAACGATCTTGTTGAGCTCGAAGGCCAGCCCCAGTTCCTCGGCCCGCTCGAAAAACACATCCGGCGCCACCCAGCCATGCTCACTGTCGTTCCAGCGCGACAGCACTTCCACGCCGCAGATCCGCCCATCCTGCGCGCGAACGATCGGCTGGTAGACCAGTTCGATACGCGAGTGCCTGATTGCCGCCTTCAGGCGCACGGGCAAGGATCGCGCGTTGGCCACCAACTGGTTGATCACATAGCCGGCCAGCACGCCGAAGACCGCCCCCAGCGACATGACGAAGCCGAGCAGCCCGGCGTGCTCCCAGGAAAAGATATTGCTCTGTACCTGGGCGCTCACGCAGATGTTGAAGCGGTCCGAGCAGAACCTCGCCGCCCTGCCCTCCAGGTAGCTCAGGCGACCCGGCTTGCCGAAGGCATGCATCAGCAACTGGCCGTCGACCGAGGTCACGGTCGCACTCAGTTCTTCAGGTGGGGACTCGAAAGGAGAAAACGCCCCGGGCGAGGTCACCACGAACGCCGTGTCGCGGGAAGTGATGTCGACCCTGTCGGGGGTACCCGAGCCCTCGACGACGGCACGCCACAGCAGCGACCGGGTTTTGCCCCGGGTAGGCTCGCCCTCGATCGAATACCTTTTCGCACGCCCCCACAGCGCGGAGCATTGGATGTCGCGCCCGACCAGACGGCCGGCGTCCTTGACGAAGCGAAACTCGAAGGCCACTTTCTTCAGGGCGGCCTCGTCGTCCGTGTCGCACAACACCCGCTGATCCTGGTCGATCGCCTCCAGCGCCGCGACGACATTGCCGGCGACCATTTCCGAGTGATGCAGGATCACCCGGGCATAGGCACTCACGCGACTTTCGGAGGCCGCCAGCCACAGCACCTGCGACAGCCAGACCGAAAGGCCCACGCCCAACACCATGCAGGCTGCCAGGCGCAGCCGCATCCATACCCTACGCTGATCACTGCGTTCCAACATTCCCTACCCCGTGGCGAATCGCACTGATGCCGACAGCCTTGATTCATGGCCGTCGCTTGAGGCAAAGCCTGTGCAGAACGTAATAGTTTCCTGAGCCGGGTCCCGCAACCCGGCGGGTTTCCAATGAAATCCAGCTTACTTCAGCCAACACTGCCGTGCCATCGAACCTGCCAATCCGGCCGATAGCGGCTGGGCCAGGCACTTTCCTCGCCCGCAAGCATCTCATGCACCCGGGAAAACAAACACGACTCAAATCAAGCATCCTGACAATCAAATATGCAGGATTCCTGCACAGGGCCCGTTCCTCTCCTCACTTTTGCCGACTTCATGCAGGCATCAGCCTTTAGGCTATGACCTGTCGAATCCCTCGTGCACAACAGGAGTCTTGCCGATGCCCGCCCTGGATCTCTCGTTCATCCGCCGCCAGTTCCCGGCCTTTTCCGAACCCTCGCTGCAAGGCCAGGCGTTCTTCGACAACGCCGGCGGCTCCTACGCCTGCCAGGCCGTGATCGACCACCTCGCAGACTTCTACCGCCGCCACAAGATGCAGCCCTACGGTGCCCATCCGGCCTCGCGCCAGGGCGGGGAACAGATGGACCGTTCGCTCGTCGAGCTGGCCGCCTACCTGGGGGTGTCGCCGGAAGAGGTGCACCTGGGCCCTTCCACCTCGCAGAATACCCATGTACTGGCCGAAGCCTTTGCCAACCGGCTCGAGGCGGGAGACGAAATCATCGTCACCAACCAGGACCATGAGGCCAACAGCGGCGTCTGGCGCCGCCTGGCCAAGCGCGGCCTGGTCATCCGGGAATGGCAGGTCGACGTCACGACCGGTTCCCTCGATCCGCAGACGCTGCAAAAACTGCTGGGCCCACGCACCCGGGTGGTCGCCTTCACGCACTGCTCGAACATCCTGGGTGAGATCAACCCGGTTCGGGAAATCTGCGAGATCGTGCACGCAGCCGGCGCCAAGGCGGTGGTCGATGGGGTTTCCTATGCCGGCCATGGTTTTCCGGACGTCAACGCACTCGGCGCCGACATCTACCTCTTCTCGCTGTACAAGACCTTCGGCCCGCACCTGGGGGCCATGGTCATTCGCCGTCCGCTGATGGACTGGCTCGGCAACCAGGCGCACTACTTCAACGAAGCCTACCGGGCGAAATGGTTCGTTCCCGCCGGCCCCGACCATGCCCAGGTCGCCGCCGCCAGCGGGGTCACCGCCTACTTCGACCAGGTGCATGCCCATCACTTCCCCACTGCCGATCGCCACGAGCGCGCGGCCAACGTGCGCCGGTTGTTCAGGGACGCCGAGGCGGCCCTGCTGGCCCCATTGCTGGACTTCTGTACCGGGGATTCGCGCGTGCGCCTGCTTGGCCCGGGCGATACGCGGAACAAGGCCGCCACCGTCTCGCTGCAAACCCTGAAAACCCACCCGCGCGAAATTGCCACGCGGCTGGCGCAGCAAGGCATCATCGCCGGTGCCGGGCACTTCTACGCGGTTCGCCTGCTGGAGGCGCTGGGACTCGATCCGGACGAAGGCGTCCTGCGCCTCTCCTTCGTGCACTACACCGCGCCTGAAGAGATACAGCAATTGATAAGGGCGCTGGACGCGTCGCTCTGACGACCCGCCCCGGTCTCTCAGGCCTGGGCGCTGTCCACCACGGCGGCCGGGCCGGCCATGCTGGTCAGCCCGCCCACCAGGTCGTCCAGGCAGAGGAAGGATTGCGTGCTGCTGATGTCCGGGTGGTTGTTCAGCTCATCGATGAGGATCTTCGAGAAGTCCGCCATCCGTGGAGCCACCACGCGGATCATGAAATCCACGTCGCCGGTGACCCCGGTAGCCAGGCGCACCCACGGGCGGTTCTTCAGCAGCAGGGCCACCCGCTCCCTGGCGCCGGGGCTGTTGCGCTGCAATTTGACGATCACCCAGGCATTGATGTCATTGCCGAGCTTGTTTTCATCGATGACCGCCGAATAGCCGAGGATCACCCCCTCCGCTTCCAGCCTTTTCACCCGGCGCAGGCATTGGGACGGTGAAAGGCCCACTTTCAGGGACAACTCCTGGTGGGAGATCCGGCCGTTCTTGCGCAGGACGCCGAGAATCTTCGTGTCCATTCGATCCAGCTTCAGGTCATTCATGTTCGCGCCCGCCTCAAGGTCCCGGGCCTAGCCTGCCATGAAATGCCTACAACCGCCCGGCAAACACGCCATACAGGCCGCGAAAGGCCTCCAGGCGCCGGAAATAACCCTCGTCGTTGCCGTAGATCAACTCGACGTGGAGGCTGTCGATCACCGCCATGTAGGCCTCGACCAGCCAGTGGCGCATATCCGCCGGGACCCGTGGGTGGGCCTGCACGAAGACCTCTTCGAAGCGCCCGCGCAGGAACGCCAGGTAATCATTGAAGCCTCCCATCACGGCGTCCCTGAGCGAGTGCGGCGGATAGAACGCCGCCCGCAACAGGAATCGCAGGGAGTCATTCGCCGTGTACCGGTCCCGCAACTGGAACCAGTAGCCTTCGCCCAATGCTCCTGCCGTCCCCTCGCCCGCTGCGAACTGGGCCCGCACATGCTCGGCCTCGGCCGCCAGTGCCAGTTCCAGTGCGGCCCGGTACAGCTCATCCTTGCTGGTGAAGTGGGCATAGAGCGAAGCTTTCTTGAGCCCGGCCAGTACCGCGATGTCGTTCATGGACGCCGCGTCATAACCCTGCTCGGCAAAATGACTGAGAGCCAGTTGCGCGATGCGCCGCGCGGCCGGGCTCAGATCGTTAGAAGCCATACACTCCTCCATTCAATGTCCGGCCAGATTGTAAGACGGTGCAGGGGTGCTGGACACGCTGATTCGAGTCAGCACGCACACCAGCAACGTGCTGGCCACCAGCAAGCCCGCCCACGCCGCGGCACCGAACGACACGATCAGGCCGGCCACCGGCGTGGCGGTGGAGGAAACCGACAGCTGGAAAGCCCCCAGCAGGGCCGCAGTCGAGCCCAGGGCCTTTTCCTGCGACGACATCACCAGCGACATCAACGTCGACTCGGCGATACCCAGGCCGAACAGCGCCACCGCCATCCCGGCAACGACGCCGGCCAACCCGGCGCCCAACAAGGTCGCAGCCAGGACAATCAGGGTACCGAGCGCCATGCAACAGACCCCGAGCATCGACAAGCGTCCCAGCCCCAGGCGGCTGACCCCTTTACCCGCCAGCATCGCCCCCAGCAGGATCGTCACACCGGTGGCGCCGAAGACCAGGCCGAAATCCTGCGCGCTCAGGCCATAGACCTCCTGGTAGACCAGCGGCGCCCCGCCGATGTAGGCGAAGAGGAAAAAGAACACGGCGGCAACTGCCAGGGTCGGCAGCAGGAACCGGCGATCACCGGCAATCGCCAGGTAGGTCGAGCAGGCCGCGCGCAGGCGCAGCGGTTCGCGCTTGTGGACCGGCAGCGTCTCCGGCAGCGCCAGCCAGCTGTTGCAGAACACCGCCAGGCCAAGCACCGCCAGCACCAGCATGACCGCCCGCCAGCCGAAGTGGGTATCGATGAAACCGCCCGCCGCCGGGGCGAGGATCGGCGCCAGCCCCTCGATGGTCATCAGCATGGCGAACAGCTTGGTCGCCGTGACCCCGTGGCTGAGGTCACGCACCATGCTCATGATCACCACCAGCGTCAGCCCGCTGCCGAGCCCCTGGACGAAGCGCAGGCCGATCAGGATTTCCAGCGTGGGAGCCCAGGCGGCCCCGAGCGAGCACACGGTAAACATCGCCAGGCCGACCAGCAGCGGCTTGCGCCGGCCATAGGCGTCCACCACCGGGCCGAACAGCAGTTGCCCGGCGCCCATCGCCAGCAGGAAGAACGTCAGGGTCAGTTGTACGCTGGCGAAGCTGGCCTGATACGCCCTGGCGATCTCCGGCAGGCTGGACAGGTACATGTCGACGGCTGACGGCCCCAGTGCGCCGATCAACCCCAAGGCCATGGCGATGCGCACCGGCACCGCCGGGTCGTTGGAACCGCTCATTTCAGATCTCCATTTTACCTACCGACCGGTCGGTCGTAATGTTTGGCGATCCTAGGGAGACTCTTCCGACAAGTCAATACATTCGGACGGGATCGGTTTTATCGCTTGTAACGCCTCTCAGGCACTCAACGGTTCGGAGATTTCGATCAGGTTCAGGTCCGGGTCCCGGACATACACCGAACGGATCGGTCCGGTCGCCCCGGTGCGCTGCACCGGGCCCTCGAGGATCGGCCAGCGTTGTGCCTGAAGGTGCGCAATGACAGCGTCCAATCCTTGACTGGCAATGAAGCACAAATCCAATGCGCCCGGTACTGGCAGGTGGGCCTTGGGTTCAAACTCCCGGCCACGCACATGCACGTTGATCTTCTGGTTGCCAAAGCGGAAGGCCAGGCGCCCCTGGCCAAAGGTTTCCAGGTTCATGCCCAGCACGCGCAGGTAGAAGTCCTTGCAGACCTCGACATCGAAGGTGGTCAGTACCAGATGGTCCAGGTGGTCGATCATCACGCACGCTCTTGTTCATCAGTGGGTCATCTGCCAGCTCACTGCCTGAGCCGCAAAGCGATCATCGCGCCAATCTCGGCCAGTGAACATTTCAATTTTTTCCACTATGGTTTCCATTCTGGAAACCCTGGATATCGCTGCGTGCACAATCTCCTGCAACTCGACCTGCTTTCGTTGCGCCTGCTGGTGTTGGCGGCGGACAGCAAAAACCTCACCAAGGCGGCGGAACAGGCGCACCTGACGCTATCGGCGGCGAGCAAGCGGCTGGCCGAACTCGAGCGGGTGACCGGCTGTACCCTGTTCATCAGGTTGCCCCGAGGCCTGCAGATCACCCCGGCCGGCCAGGGCCTTGCGCAACACGCAAGGCTGATGCTGGACAACGCCCAACGCCTGGCCCATGACGCAACCGACTTCGCCAATGGGGTACGCGGGCACCTGCGTCTGTTCGCCAACACCTCGGCAGTGATCCAGTTTCTGCCGCAGGACCTGGCCGACTTTCTTGGCACCCATCCGGATATTCGCATCAGCCTGGAGGAAGCGCTGAGCGACATGACGGTGCAAGCGCTGAAAGACGGCAAGGCCGACATTGGGATCTTTGCCGATAACGTGCCTACCAACGGCCTGGAGGTACGCCCCTATCGCCAGGACCAACTGGTGGTCCTCGTGCCGGCGGACCACCCCCTGGTCCGGCACGGCAGTGTTTCCCTGGTCGAAACGCTGGAGTACGACTTCGTCGCCCTGAACCAGGGCAGTTCGCTGCTGGAGCGGATCCGCCAGGCGGCCGCCAGTGCCGGCGGGCTGCTCAAGGTGCGGATCCAGGTCAGCAGCTTCGACGGCATTTGCCGCATGATCGAGGCCGGTCTGGGGATTGGCATCCTGCCGCTGGGCTCGGTGCGGCCCGAAGTGCTGCAACGCAAACTGCGGGCGATTCACCTGCGCGACGCCTGGGCCAGCCGCACCCTGAACGTCGGTGTCGTGGAGGCCGCCAGGCTGTCACCGGAGGCGGCCAACCTCTTCCACTACCTCACCACGGTCCAGGCAGGCTAGCCCTTGTTTTTCTTCTTGGTGATGGCTTTCATGCGGGCGCTGGCCTTCTGCACCGTCGCCATCTTTTCCGGGCGCTTCATGCCGCGCCACTTGCGGATTTCCTCCCGGGTGCGCCCACAACTCACGCACATCTCGCTGTTCAACTGACACAGCGAAACGCAGGGATTTTCAATGTCCTTTGCCATCTCTACCACTCGGCCCTTGCCGTCGATTCTATCGTTGCCAACCAGGCGCTGGCCTGGGGATCAGGCCACCCGGTACTCGACCGTGAGGTGGGTCACTTCATGGACCGGCTGCAAGGCCGCGCGCACGTCGTCGGCAGACCACTGCGAGGAGCCCTGCACGCTGACAATCGCGGCTCGCGCCTCCGGGCCCACCCGCCAGACATGCAGGTCGGTGATTTGCAGCGGGCCGGACGGGTCGAGCAACTCGCGGATTTCCTCGGCCACGTGCTCGTCAGTCCTGTCCAGCAGCACCGAGGCGGTGTCCTGCATCAGTGTCCAGGCCCAGCGCGCGATGACCACGGCGCCGACGATCCCCATCAACGGATCCAGCCAGACCCAGCCGAGGTACTGGCCCGCCAGCAACGCCACAATCGCCAGGACGGAAGTGACCGCATCGGCCAGCACGTGGACGTAGGCCGAGCGCAGGTTGTTGTCCTCTCCGTGGGCGTGCCCAGGGTGATGATGATCGTGCCCCTGGCCGTGACTGTGGGCATGGCTGTGGGCATGGCCCGCGCCACCGGCCAGCAGCAGCGCGCTGGCGATGTTCACCACCAGGCCGATGACCGCGATCAGGGTCGCCGTGCCGAACTGGACCTGGGTCGGTTCGAACAGGCGCATGACCGATTCGATGCCGATGCCCAGCGAGATCAGCCCGAGAATCAGCGCCGAGGCGAAGCCGCCCAGGTCACCCACCTTGCCGGTACCGAAGCTGTAGGCGGCATTGCCGGAATGCTTGCGGGCGAAGGCATAGGCCGCCGCCGCGATGCCCAGCGCCCCGGCATGGGTCGCCATGTGAAAGCCGTCGGCCAGCAGGGCCATGGAGCCGGTGATGTACCCGGCGGCAATCTCGCCCACCATCATCACGACGGTGAGGAGCACCACCCAGAGCGTGCGCCTGGCGTTGTCATCGTGGCTGGCGCCGAGGAAGTCATGGCTATGCATGGGGTTCGTGGTGCTCATCTCTACCTCACTTCGAATAACGACGAATGGCTTCGAGCAGTTCTTCCACGCCCTGCGCGCGCGCTTCGTCAGAGAGCCCCGCCTTGGCGACGTGCTCGCGCGCGTGGTCCTCGACGATCTCGTCGAGCAGGCCGTTGATGGCGCCACGGGTGGCGGCCACCAGGTGCAGGGTCTTGGCGCAGTCCGCCTCCCCTTCCAATGCCCGCTCGATGGCCTGGACCTGGCCGGCGATGCGCTTGACCCGCTTGAGCAGATCGTCCTTGTTGGACCTGACGTGACCCATAGCATACCCCCCTACCCTATACAGGAGCGTATGATGCCGTTCAGTCGCCACGGTTGGCAAGAGCCGTTCGGACGCAAACCGGCGGCGATCGGCAGGCGCTCAAGGCAAGCCGCCCACCTCATGCCCCGGTGCCGGACTGGCCGCCAGGCGTCGCTGGTGCCCCACCATCCGGCGCGTCACGTGGGTCGACAAGGCGGCAATGTCGTCCAGCAGGCTGCGCGTTTCGCCACGCTCCAGCCTGGCGGTGCGCTCGGTCAGCCCCGAGAGCGTCTTCTCGAAGCGCTTCAGTTCCTCGGCCAGGGCCTGTGCATCCGGCCATTGTGCAGCTTGATTCGCAAGGGATGCATGGGTGTGCGGGTATCCATACGGTTTCAAGGGCAGGGACAGCGGGGTCCAAGGGTGTGATGAACGCAGCGCAGGTTCCGGTCACACCCTTGGGCCAAACAGATCCCGGTCCTCGATGAACGAGAACCGGCGCATTCCTTGTCCGCGCCTGCCAGACTCTTGCACCGGCCTGCCAACGAAGGCGCTTTCGTACAGTTTCCGTTCCCGGCCCGGTAGCCTGCGGCAGTCCAGAACATCGCCGTGGAAACTACCGATGAACCCAGCGTTGAATATCAAGAACAAGATCACGCTCCTCGCCAGTGCCTGCCTGGTGACCGTCGTTGGCCTGCTCGCCGGGCTGTCCCTCGAACAACGTCGCGCCAGCGAGGCAGCCATCGCCACCACCGCCACCGGCATGCTGCTCGACACGGCCCGCGACAACCTGCGCGCCGAGGGCCGGGCCCAGGCGCTGAAAATCCAGCAGGGCTTCAGCCGCGAGTACGAGTTCGTCCAGGGCGTGGCCCGCCAGGTCATGCACCTGCGGGCCCAGGCCGGCGCGGGGCTGATGTCGCCCCAGGCCTTGCGCCAGGACCTGACCCGGCTGCTGGGCGATGCCACGGCCGGGCGTTCGCAGGTGCTGGGGCTGTTCGTGGTCTTCGAACCGAACGCACTGGATGGGCATGATCGCGACTTCGTCGGCCAGCAGACGCTGGGCAGCAACGACAGCGGCCGCTTCACGCTCAACTGGCTGCAGCCGGAACCGGGCCAGCTGCAGCTGGTTTCAGGGGAGGAAAAGATACTGGCCGACACCTCCCCCGGCCCCAGCGGCGCGCCGTTCAATGCCTTCCTGACCTGTGCCCGGGACAGCGCCAAGCCCTGCGTGCTCGATCCCTACCTCGACGACTCCAGCGGCACGTCGCACCTGGTCACGACCATCGCCGTGCCGCTGATCGACAACGGCCGGGTGGTCGCGGTACTGGGCCTGGACACCAGCCTCAACGCCCTGCAACACGACGCCGAAGCCGCCAGTTCGACGCTGTATCAGGGCCAGGGAACGCTTTCCATCATCAGTGCCGCCGGCGTGCTGTCCGCCGACAGCGGCCATCCCGATCGGCTGGGCAAGCCGTTGCAGGCCGGCTATCCGCAACAGGCCACCGCCCTGCTCGAAGCGCAACGCAGCGCTCGCATCCAGACCCTCGAGGACGCCGGGCAGATCAACGTCCTGGTGCCCTTCCAACCCATCGACACGGCTCGCCCCTGGGGCGTGCTGGTGCGTGTCCCGCGGGACGTGCTGGGCGCGCCGGTGCAGGTGATGCAGCAGCACATGCAGGTACAGCGCCTGAGGGGCCTGGTGATGGAGCTTTCACTGGGCCTGGTGGTCGCCGTGCTGGGGATCGTGATGATGTGGCTGACCGCCCGCAGCGTGGTCCGTCCGATCCTGCGGGTCGCTGGTCTGCTGGAGGACATCGCCCAGGGCGACGGCGACCTCACCCGCCGCCTGTCCTACCCCGGCCGGGATGAATTGGGCCGGCTGAGCCAGGCGTTCGACCGCTTCCTCGACAAGCTGCAACCGGTGATCGCCCAGGTCCAGCAGACCGTCGGCAACACCCGCCATACCGCCGACCAGTCGGCGCAGATCGCCAGCCAGACCAGCGCCGGCATGCAGCAGCAGCTCCGTGAAATCGAACAGATGGCGACCGCGCTGCACGAGATGTCCGCCACCGCGCAGACCGCGGCGCAGAGCGCGGCCCAGGCGGCGGAGGCAGCGCGGCATGCCGACCAGTCGACGGCCGAGGGATGGCGGGTGATCGAGCGCGCCAGCCAGGGTATCGAGGACCTGGCCGGCGGCATGAGCGACGGCATGCGCAGGCTGCAGGCACTGGCCAGCAGCAGCGACCAGATCGGCTCGGTGATGGACGTGATCCTGTCGATCGCCCGGCAGACCAACCTGCTCGCCCTGAACGCCGCCATCGAGGCCGCGCGGGCCGGTGATGCCGGGCGCGGTTTTGCCGTGGTCGCCGATGAAGTCAGGGGCCTGGCGCAACGTACCCAGGCCTCCGTCGAGGAAATCGGCGTGGTCATCGACAACCTGCGCCAGGGTACCCTGGACGTGACCCAGGCCATGCAGCGCAGCCACGGGCAGGCGCAAGGCAACGCCGAGCAGGCCCGGCAGGCGTTGCAGGCACTGGAGCAGATCCGCCAGGCGGTCGGCGTCATCACCGACATGAACGTCCAGATCGCCTGCGCGGCCGAAGAGCAGAGCAGCGTCGCCGACGAGATCAATCGCAACGTCGAGGCCGTGCGCGATGTCACCGCCTCGCTGTCCGAACAGGCCGGGCACGCGGCCGGTATCAGCCAGCAACTCAACACCCTGGCCACGCAGCAACAGGACCTGATCCAGACCTTCAAGGCCTGAGGTGTCCATGGCGGCAGGGTGTTCCTGCCGCCCGCCCTCAGTGGTTGTAGGCCCGCTCGTTGTGCTCGGCCAGGTCCAGGCCCATCTCCTCGACGTGCTCGTCGGCGCGCAAGCCGACCAGCAGCTTGACGCCCTTGAGAATCACCCAGCTGACGACGAAGCAGTACGCCGTGGTGAACAGCACGCCCTTGATCTGCGCGACCACCTGCCCGCCGAGGGTCACGCCCTCGACCAGGCCACCCAGCGACGGCACGCAGAACACCCCGGTGAGCACCGCGCCGATCATGCCGCCGATGCCGTGCAGGCCGAATACGTCCAGGCTGTCGTCGTAACCGAGGCGCTTCTTCAGCACGGTGACGCTCAGGTAGCAGAACACCCCGCACAGCAGGCCGATCGCCAACGCACCGCCGACACCGACATAGGCACAGGCCGGGGTGATGCCGACCAGGCCGGCCAAGGCACCACTGGCCAGGCCCAGGGCACTGGGTTTACCGACCTTGAACCACTCGGTGAACATCCAGCCGAGGATGCCGGCGCAGGCCCCCAGCTGGGTGTTGAGCATGACGATGCCGGACAGGCCGTTGAGGCCGCCGCCGGAACCGATGTTGAAACCGAACCAGCCGACCCAGAGCATCGCCGCACCGGCCATGGTCAGGCTGAGGTTGTGAGCGGGCATCGGCGCGTTCGCATAGCCCTTGCGCTTGCCCAGCATCAGGCAGGCCGCCAGCGCCGCCACGCCGGCATTGATGTGCACGGCGGTGCCGCCGGCGAAATCCAGCACGCCCCAGTTGTGCATCAACGCCCCCGCACCGCCCCAGACCATGTGCGCCACCGGTGCGTAGACCAGGGTGAACCAGACGGCCATGAACAGCAGCGCCGCCGAGAACTTCATGCGTTCGGCGAAGGCACCGGCGATCAGGGCCGGCGTGATGATGGCGAAGGTCATCTGGAAGGTCACGAAGACGCCTTCCGGGATATCGCCGACCAGGCTTTGCGGGGTCATGCCGGCAAGGAACATCCGGCTCAGCCCGCCGACGAAACTGTTGAAGCTGACCTGCCCCTCGACCATGTGGGTGGTGTCGACCACCAGGCTGTAGCCGAAGATCACCCACAGCACGCCGACCAGGCCGGCAATGCCGAAACACTGGGTGAACAGCGACAGCATGTTCTTGGCCCGTACCAGCCCGCCGTAGAACAGCGCCAGCCCGGGCAGGCACATGAACAGCACCAGGATCGCCGCCGTCACCATCCAGGCGGTGCTGCCGGTGTTGAGGGTCGGGGTCTCGGCCGCCTGGGCCAGGGGAGCGCACGCGCCAAGCGCGAGCACGGCGAGAAGGGATTTGCCGGGTAGACGATTCACCATTTTCGAAGCTCCTGCAATGAATGGAAAAGTGTCTGGCAGAAAGCGATGTGAAGGTGCATCGGGCCCTGGGGGCCTCTTGTTCTGGTGCTACGCAAACTCTGTAGAGACTCTGTTCCCGGTCAAGCTTCGATCGTTCCCACGCTCGGCGTGGGAATGCCTCCCAGGACGCTCAGCGTCCGCTCTTGCGACGCAGAGCGCCACGGGCTGCGTTTCCACGCGGAGCGTGGGAACGATCATCAAAAGAGCCGGTAGCCCCTGTCCGTACCTAGTACTGCTGCCCGGGAATCCACGAGGTCCCGGCCAGCGGCACCCGGGCCATGGCGGCGGACTCGACGGTCAAGGCCACCAGGTCCTCGGGATCGAGGTTGTGCAGGTGGGACTTGCCACAAGCCCGGGCCATGGTCTGCGCCTCCAGTACCAATACACGCAAATAGTTGGCCAACCGGCGCCCGCCCTCGACCGGGTCCAGGCGTTTCGACAGTTCCGGGTCCTGGGTGGTGATACCCGCCGGGTCGCGACCGTTCTGCCAGTCGTCGTAGAAACCGGCCGCCGAGCCGATCTTCTTCAACTCCTCGTCCAGCCGCGGGTGGTTGTCGCCCAGGGCGATCAGCGCCGCCGTGCCGATCGCCACCGCATCCGCGCCCAGGGCCATGGCCTTGGCCACGTCGGCACCGTTGCGGATGCCACCGGAGACGATCAGCTGCACCTTGCGGTGCATGCCCATTTCCTGCAGCGCCTGCACCGCCTGTGGAATCGCCGGCAGAATCGGGATGCCGACATGCTCGATGAACACTTCCTGGGTCGCGGCGGTGCCGCCCTGCATGCCGTCGAGCACGACCACGTCGGCCCCGGCCTTGACCGCCAGCTTGACGTCGTAATACGGGCGGCTGGCACCGATCTTCACGTAGATCGGTTTCTCCCAGTCGGTGATCTCGCGGATCTCGGCGATCTTGATCGCCAGGTCGTCCGGGCCGGTCCAGTCCGGATGACGGCAGGCCGAGCGCTGGTCGACACCGATCGGCAAGGTGCGCATGCCGGCCACCCGCTCGGTGACCTTCATGCCCAGCAGCATGCCGCCACCGCCCGGCTTGGCGCCCTGCCCCAGGACGATCTCGATGGCATCGGCCTTGCGCAGGTCGTCCGGGTTCATGCCGTAGCGCGAGGGCAGGTACTGATAGACCAGGTGCTGCGACTGGCCGCGCTCTTCGGGTGTCATGCCGCCGTCACCGGTGGTGGTGCTGGTACCGGCGATGGTCGCACCACGGCCCAGGGCTTCCTTGGCGTTGGCCGACAATGCGCCGAAGCTCATGCCGGCGATAGTCACGGGGATCTTCAGGTGGATCGGCTTCTTGGCGAAGCGGTTGCCGAGGATCACGTCGGTGCCGCACTTCTCGCGATAGCCTTCCAGCGGGTAGCGCGAAACGCTGGCGCCGAGCAGCAGCAGGTCATCGAAGTGCGGCAGCTTGCGCTTGGTGCCGCCACCACGGATGTCATAGATGCCGGTTTCGGCGGCCCGCTGGATTTCCTGGATGGTCAGGCGATCGAAGGTGGCCGACTCACGCAGGACCGGAGCGGTTTTCGGGGTAGTGGATTCACTCATGTTCGGGCTCCTGGATCAGTACGCGCTGGCGTTGTCGACTTTGAAGTTGTAGAGCTGGCGGGCCGAGCCGTAGCGCTTGAAGTCGCTGGCCTTTTCGTTGAAGCCGGCCTGGTTCAGCAGGGCCTGCAGTTCCTCGAGGTGTTCGGGGCGCATTTCCTTCTCGATGCAGTCCGAGCCCAGCGACTCGACCTTGCCCTTGACGAAGATCCTGGTCTCGTAGAGCGAGTCGCCCAGCGCGTCGCCGGCGTCGCCGCACACCACCAGGCGTCCGGCCTGGCCCATGAAGCAGCTCATGTGGCCGATGCTGCCGCCGACCACGATGTCGATGCCCTTCATCGAGATGCCACAGCGGGCCCCGGCATCGCCCTCGATCACCAGCAGACCGCCGTGGGCCGTGGCGCCTGCGGCCTGCGAGGCACTGCCCTTGACCCGCACAGAGCCGGACATCATGTTTTCGGCGCAGCCGACACCGACGTTGCCGTGCACGGTGATCGAGGCCTTCTGGTTCATGCCCGCGCAGTAGTAGCCGGCGTGTCCCTGGATATCCACGGACACCGCTTCGTTGACGCCCACGGCCAGGTTGTGCGCGCCGTTGGGATGGGTCACCCGCCATTCGCGCTCGTCGAGTTGCCGGGCCTGGTCGTGCAGGGCCTGGTTCAGCTCACGCACACTGCTGGTGGAAAGATCGATGGTTTTCATGTGTGTGCTCCTTAAGCCGACTGGCGTTCCCAGATGTACAGGGTGGCGGGGACAGGCTCCCAGACCTTGGCCTTGTCGATGCCCGGCAGGCTCGACAGCGCCTGGTATTCCGAGGCCATGGCGACGTAGTCGTCGGTTTCGGCGAGGATCGCCGGCTTGCAGGCGATCGGGTCGCGGATCACGGCAAAGCCGTTGCGGGTACCGATGGCAAAGGTGAAGAAGCCGTCGAGGTCTTCCAGGGACTTGTCCAGCGCGGCCTTGAGCGAGTCGCCCTGTTGCAGGCGCCAGGCCAGGTAGCCGGCCGCCACCTCGGTGTCGTTCTCGGTCTCGAAGTGGATACCTTCGCGGCGCAGGTTCTGACGCAGGCGCGAATGGTTGGACAGCGAGCCGTTATGCACCAGGCACAGGTCGGCGCCGGTGGAAAACGGGTGGCTGCCTTCCATGGTCACCGCGCTTTCGGTGGCCATGCGGGTATGGCCGATGATGTGGCTGCCCTTCATCGACGCCAGGCCGAAACGCTCGGCAATCTCCCTGGGCAGGCCCATGCCCTTGAGGATCTCGATGCTCTGGCCGGCGCTCATGATGCGCACGCCCGGCGCCAGCTCCGCCAACGCGGCACGGACCACGGCCTCTTCGGCCTGGACCTTGAGGACCATCGCGCTGGCGTTCTGGAACCAGTCCAGGGACGCCGCCAGCCGGCCTTCCAGGGCCCCGGCCAGGGCCTTGAAGTCGTAGCCTTCGGTGGTTGCCTGCAAGGTCAGCTTGACCCAGCCCTCGCCCACTTCATCGCCATAGATGGCAAAGCCGGCACTGTCCGGCCCCCGGTCGGTCATGGCTTCGAGCATCGGCTCGAAGAGTTTGCCGAGCTGGGACTCCAGCGCCGGATTCTTCAGGTAAAGCCCTACAATTCCACACATATCGCAAACTCCTGGGCAGAAGACGCCCTACCCCTGGGCAGGGCGTCGGAAACGGTTGGTCAAGACGGGTGGATCAGAAAAACTCGGTGTAGCGCTGCACTTCCCAATCGCTCACATGGCGGCTGTACTCCACCCACTCCATGCGCTTGAGCTTGATGAACTCGCCGACGATCTCCGGGCCCAGCACTTCGGCGAACAGCGGATCGACCTCCAGCGCATCGCAGGCTTCCTTGAGCGACTGCGGCAGGGTCCTGATGCCGCGGGCGGCGATCTCCTCCAGGCTCAGCTTGTAGAGGTTCTCGTTGCAGACGTTGTCGATTTCCAGCTTGCGGTCGATGCCATCCAGGCCTGCGGCGATGATCGCGGCGCTGACCAGGTACGGGTTGCAACCGGCATCCGGCAGGCGGAATTCCAGGCGGCCATAGGGCACGCGGACCATGGCCGAACGGTTGTTGGCACCGAAGGCGATGAACGCCGGAGCCCAGGTGGCGCCGGACAGCGAGTTGCCGACCACCAGGCGCTTGTAGGAGTTGACCGTGGGCGCGGCGAACGCACACAGCGCCGGGCCGTGGGCCAGCAACCCCGCGGCGAAGTGATAGGCCAGCTTCGACAGGCCCATGCCGCTCGGGTCGCCAGCATCGTGAAACAGGTTCTTGTTGGTCGCGCTGCTGATCGACAGGTGGAAATGCATGCCGTTGCCCGCACGCTTGGGATCGGGCTTGGGCATGAACGAACAGATCATGCCCATGTCGTTGGCGATCTCGCCGGCAGCCATGCGGAAGAAGGTGAAGCGGTCCGCCGATTCCATGGCATCGCTGTAGGTGTAGTTGATCTCGAACTGGCCGTTGGCGTCCTCATGGTCGATCTGGTAGATATCGAAGCCCACCGGCTGCAGGGCTTCGGTCAGGCGCTCGAGGAACTCGCGCGAACGCGACAGGCCCTTGTAGTCGTAGCAGGGCTTGTCCAGGGCATCGCTGGCGTCGACCAGTTGCAGCGCCCCGCTGGCGTCACGGCGGAACAGGCTGAACTCGGGTTCGAGCCCGGTGTTGAGCGTCCAGCCACGATCGCTCAGGCGCTCGACCTGGCGTTGCAGCACGTAGCGGCTGTCGTAGGGCCAGGGCTTGCCGTCGACGTGACCGATGCACACAACCCGGCCGTAGCCTTTCTGCCAGGGTACCGGCGTCAGCGAAGACAAATCGCCCCGGGCCATGAAATCCGGGCCGTGGGGCTCCATGCCCATGCCACAGATGGCAAACCCGGCGAAACCCGCACCCTCTTGCGCAACCATCTCCAGGCCCGAGACCGGCACCGATTTGGTCTTGGACGAACCGTGGATATCGACGAACTGAGCCAGCACGTATTTGATCCCGTGCTCCTCGATCAGCCGCTGTGTTTCGGGTGGCAACATGAGCGTTCACTCCTGGCGAAAGGCAAGACGTTGTGGTTGAAAGCGTCGTTTCGCTTCCTGACCAGAACTTATTCCAATCAGGAAACTTACTTTCCCAATAGGAATGCAATGGCCTTGCCAAGTTTGTCGATCAGGGTCACCAGGACCGCGATTGCGGCATTTCCTCTGTATATATGGGAAACTCGTTTTCACCGAGGGAATAATCCAGCGCCGATCGAACAGCCGGAGCCTCTTTCGCACATTCCTGGTGCGAATTTAAAATTATTGAACGGAAACCGTGCAAAGCCGATGAACACGCCTGACGAAGTACAACCCAAGCTCAAGCTCGAGCAGTACCTGGGCATCCAGATCAAGCGCCAGCGCCAGGCCCAGGAATTGAAACTGGCCGACGTGGCGCGCATCGCCGGCATCAGCCAGGGCATGTTGAGCAAGATCGAGAACGCCCAGGTGTCCACCAGCCTGGATATCCTCAGCCGCCTGTGCGACGTGCTCGGCATGCCGATGTCCAAGCTGTTCAGCCAGTACGACCAGCAAGGCGGCAGCGCGCTGCTGGTCAAGCGCGACGAAGGGCTGGAGGTGGTGCGCCGCGGTACCGAGAAGGGCCATACCTACCACCTGCTCAACCACACCCGCGGGCCGAAGAAGAGCTTCGAGGCGTACATGGTGACCATGGACGACGCCAGCGAGGAGTTCCCGACCTTCTCCCACCCCGGCACCGAGTTCCTGCACCTGCTCGAAGGCGAACTGGTCTACCGCCACGGCAACCAGCTGTACCCGATGGAGGCCGGCGACAGCCTGACCTTCGATGGCGAGATTCCCCATGGTCCGGAGAAGCTGGTACAGGTGCCGATCCGCCTGCTGTCGATCATGAACTACGGGACCTCGGGAGAGTAGAACCGGCCCCGCCCCCACCTGCCCGCGATGCCCTGGGCGTCACACCACGACGACGCCTGACACGCCGCCATCGCGGGCACGCCCTTCCCCGCAAAAAATTCCCACCAGTTAAAAAAGTTTCCAGAAACGCTGGACGCGCGATTTCCTTTCGCCTATAAAACCGCAAAAAGAATATTTAATTCCCCACAGGAATTTTTATTCACCAACAAAATCGCCATTCGCCCCTGAATTTCGCCTTGCGCCGAGCTGCCGCCACTCTCCAGAGGACATGCCATGCAACACGAAAAGAACCATTTCATTCTCAAGATCAGCTGTCCGGCGACCTCCGGCATCGTCGCGGCGGTGACCTCGTACCTGGCCGGAAACGGCTGCTACATCGGGGAAATGGCGCAGTTCGACGACGACTTCAGCGGCAAGTTCTTCATGCGCGCGGTGTTCCGTTTCAACGACGGCCACCCGGGCGATATCGACACGCTCAAGGCTGGCTTCAACGACGTCGCCCGGGCCTTCGACATGCACTGGGAACTGCACGACACCCGTCAGCCGATGCGCGTGCTGCTGATGGTCAGCAAGTTCGACCACTGCCTCACCGACCTGCTGTACCGCTACCACAAGGGCGAGATGGACATGATCATCACCGCCATCGTTTCCAACCACCTGGACCTGCGGCCCATGGCCGAACGCGAGGGCATCCGCTTCATCTACCTGCCGGTGACCCGCGAAACCAAGGCCCAGCAGGAAGCCGCGCTGATGAAGGTGGTCGATGAAACCGGCACCGAACTGGTGGTGCTCGCCCGCTACATGCAGATCCTCTCGGACGACCTGTGCAAGCAACTCTCGGGCCGGGCAATCAACATCCACCATTCGTTCCTGCCCGGCTTCAAGGGCGCCAAGCCCTATCACCAGGCCTACGAGCGCGGCGTGAAGCTGATCGGGGCCACCGCGCACTACGTGACGAGCGACCTCGACGAGGGGCCGATCATCGAGCAGGAAGTGCAACGGGTCGACCATGTGTACCTGCCGGATGACCTGGTCGCCACCGGGCGCGACACCGAGACCGTGGCCCTGTCCAAGGCGGTGAAGTACCACCTGGAACACCGCGTCTTCCTCAACAACGACAGAACGGTGATCTTCCGGTGAATACCTCCAAACTGATCGATGGCAAGGCCGCGGCGGCGCGGGTGCTGGCCCAGGTCAAGGCCGACGTCCAGGCGCTGAAACAGGCCGGCGTCGAACCGGCGCTCGCCGTGATCCTGGTCGGCCAGGACCCGGCCAGCCAGGTCTATGTGCGCAACAAGATCCTGCGCGCCGAGGAAGCCGGGATCCGTTCGCTGGAATACCGCCTCAGCGCCGACACCAGCCAGGCGCTGCTGCTCAACCTGATTGGCGAATTGAACGAGGACGCCAGCGTCAACGGCATCCTGCTGCAACTGCCGCTCCCGGCCCATATCGAGGAGACCCGCGCCCTGCAGGCGATTGCACCGGGCAAGGATGTCGACGGCTTCCACAGTGAGAACGTCGGAGGCCTGAGCCAGGGTCGCGACGTGCTGACGCCCTGCACCCCCAGCGGCTGCATGCAGTTGCTCCAGGACGCCTGCGGTGACCTGAGCGGCAAGCACGCGGTGGTGATCGGCCGCTCGAACATCGTCGGCAAGCCCATGGCCGCCCTGCTGCTCAAGGCCCATTGCTCGGTCACCGTGGTCCACTCGCGCAGCGTCGATGCGAAAGCCCTGTGCCGCCAGGCCGACATCGTGGTCGCGGCCGTCGGCCGCCCGCGCCTGATCGATGCCGGCTGGCTCAAGCCCGGCGCAGTGGTGATCGATGTCGGCATCAACCGCATCGATGACGACGGCCGCAGCCGCCTGGTCGGCGACGTCGACTTCGACAGCGCCCTGCCCCAGGTCTCGGCCATCACCCCCGTACCCGGTGGCGTCGGCCCGATGACCATCGCCTTCCTGATGAAGAACACGGTGACCGCTGCCGTTCAGCAGGCCCACGCACAACGCAGTCACCTGGAGGCCCTATGCCATTCCATCTATTGAAATACGGACTCGGTTCGCAATACCCGGTAGAGGTCGACCTGCCCGCGCCGAAGGAACTCAAGCCGTCCTACGACGTGGTGATCATCGGCGGTGGCGGCCATGGCCTGGCCACCGCCTACTACCTCTCGAAGTACCACGGCATCACCAACATCGCGGTGCTGGAAAAGGGCTACCTGGGTGGCGGCAACACCGCGCGCAACACGGCGGTGATCCGCTCCAACTACCTGACCAGCGAAGGCGTGCGCTTCTATGCCGAGTCGGTACGGATGTTCGAGGGTCTGTCCAACGAGTTCGACTTCAACATCATGTACTCCCATCGCGGCCAGCTGACCCTGGCCCACACCGATGCAACCGTGCGTTCGTTCCGCCAGCGCGCCGAGGTCAACAAGCATTTCGGCGGGCGTACCGAAATGATCGACCGCCAGCAGATCCGCGAGTTGGTGCCGACGCTCAACCTCGATCCCGGCCACCTGCCGGTGCTCGCCGGCCTGTGGCACATCGACGGTGCCACCGCCCGCCACGACGCGGTGGCCTGGGGTTATGCCAAGCAGGCCGCCAAGCGGGGCGTGGAGATCCACCCGCTCACCGAGGTCCAGGAACTGGTCATCGAGCACGGCACGATCACCGCAGTGAAGACCAACCGCGGCACCATCCGTTGCGGCTGCGCGGTACAGGCCGTGGCCGGCATGAGTTCGCAACTGATGAAAAAGGCCGGCATCCGCTCGCCGATCCAGACCTTCCCGCTGCAGGCCATGGTCACCCAACCGTTCAAGCCATTCCTCGACCCGCTGGTGAGCTCCTCGGCCCTGCACTGCTACGTGCAGCAGACCAGCCGTGGCGAGGTGGTGTTCGGGGGGGGCTCCGACCCGTATCCGCTGTTCAACACCCGCTCGACCCTGGACCTGAAGGAAAGCCTGCTGGCCCACGCCATCGAGATGTTCCCCTTCCTGGCCAACGCCAAGCTGATGCGCCAGTGGGCCGGGATCACCGACATGACCCCGGACTACAGCCCGATCATGGGCCTGTCGCCGGTGAAGAACTACTACCTGGACGCCGGCTGGGGCACCTGGGGCTTCAAGGCCACGCCGATCTGCGGCAAGACCATGGCCGAGCTGGTCGCCAGCGGCGGAAAGGTACCGGAACTGATCAGGCCGTTCGGTCTCGAGCGCTTCTCCACCTTCCAGCAAGTCAACGAAATGGGCGCGACAGCGGCCAGCCACTGAGGAGCGGAACATGAAAGTGATGAATTGCCCGCTCAACGGGCCGCGCAACATCAGCGAATTCACCTACGGCGGCGAGTTCAAGCGGATGCCCGACCCACAGGCCTGCAGCGATGCGCAATGGGCCGACTACGTGTTCAACAGCGAAGACACCCTCGGCGTGGTCCGCGAATGGTGGATGCACAACCCGTCCAGCTACTGGTTCCTGGCCGAACGTCATACCGGCAGCGACGAGATCCTGCGCACGTTCGACCCCCGGGAACTGTTCGACACCCGCATTGAATTCACTGCCGCGACCACCCAGGAGACCGTGCGATGAACCGCCTCCCCGTACCCATGGGCCTGCTGATCGACCGCAGCCAACCGCTCGACTTCAGCTTCGATGGCCAGTCCTACCAGGGGTTCGCCGGCGACAGCATCGCCAGCGCGCTGCTCGCCAATGGCCGCTTCCTGTTGTCGCGCTCGTTCAAGTACCACCGTCCGCGTGGCCCGCTGACCATGGCGGGACAGGACGCCAACACCCTGGTGCAACTGCCGCGCGAACCGAATGTGCTGGCCGATACTCACCTGCTGGAACACGGTGTGCAGGTGACCGGACAGAATTTCAACGGCTCGCTGGACAATGACCGCGACGCCTACCTCGGCAAGTTCTCCAGGTTCATGCCGGTGGGCTTCTACTACCGCTCCTTCTACAAGCCCCGGGGCGCCTGGAAGCTGTGGGAGCCGATCATCCGCAGGAAGGCCGGCCTGGGTGTGCTCGACCTGACGTTCCAGCCGGAGTACTACGACAAGGCCTACCTGTTCACCGACCTTGCCGTGATCGGGGCCGGCCCGGCCGGCCTGCAGGCGGCCCTGACCGCCGCCAATGCCGGGGCCAGGGTCCTGCTGATCGAGCAACAGCCGATCCTCGGTGGCTCGCTGACCTACGCCCGCTTCGACCTCGAGGGCCAGCGGGCCGAGCAGTTGCGCCGGGAGCTGGTCGATGCGGTGGAAAATCACGCCAACATCCGCGTGCTGAAAAAGGCCACCTGCAACGCCTGGTTCACCGACAACTACCTGCCGGTGATCCAGGGCAAGCGCCTGTACAAGGTCCGCGCCACCCAGTGCCTGATCGCCAGCGGCTCGTTCGACCAGCCGGTGATCTTCCGCAACAACGACCTGCCCGGGGTGATGCTCAGCAGCGCCGCGCAACGCCTGATGAAACTGTATGCGGTCAAGCCGGGCCAACGCGCCGTGGTCCTGACCGGCAACGACGACGGCTACCTCGCCGCGCTGGACCTGAGCGAGCAGGGTGTCGAGGTTGCCGCGCTGGTCGACATGCGCCCCCACCCGGCCCGTCGCGAGTGGCTGCTGGCCCTGGAAAAGCGCGGCATTGCCTGCCACGCCGGCAGCACCGTGTACGAGGCCCTGCACGAGAAAGGCCTGCGCCATGTCAGCGGCGTCGACATCCGCGCCATCACCGGCCAAGGCCAGGTCGCGGCACAGGGGCAGATCCTGGCCTGCGACCTGTTGTGCATGTCCGGCGGCTACATGCCGGTCTACCAACTGCTGTGCCAGGCCGGCGGCAAGCTGGCCTACGACGACCAACTGGCGGAGTTCACCCTCAGCGGCCTGCCGCAGAACCTGCGCGTCGCCGGTTCCGCCCATGGCTACCACGCGCTGGACAACGTGCTGGCCGATGCCATCGACGCGGCGGCGCAGATCGTCACCGCGCTGAACCTGGACCCCGTCGCCAAACCGCTGCCGCTGCGCAGTGAGGCCCCGGTCAACTTCCCCTGGCCGATCTTCCCGCACCCCAAGGGCAAGGACTTCGTCGACTTCGATGAGGACCTACAGGTGCGCGACATCATCAACGCCACCCGCATCGGCTACCGCGACGTGCAACTGGTCAAGCGCTTCTCCACGGTCGGCATGGGCCCCTCCCAGGGCCGTCACTCGGCCCTGCCGACGGCACGCCTGGTGGCCGCCTCCACCCAGCGCAGCGTCAGCGAGACCGGCGTGACCACCGCCCGGCCTCCGTTCGAGGCGGAAAAACTGGCCCATGTCGCCGGCCGCGCCTTCGACCCGTACCGGCAGACACCGATGCACCAGCGCCACCTGGACGCCGGGGCGAAGATGATGCCGGCCGGGATCTGGCAGCGTCCGGCCTATTACGGCAAGCCCAGCCAGCGTGACGCCTGCATGCAGGCCGAGGCGCTGCATGTGCGCAACAAGGTCGGCATCATCGACGTCTCGACCCTCGGCGGCCTGGACGTCCGTGGCCCGGACGCCGCCGAACTGCTCAACCGGATGTACACCTTCGCCTTCCTCAAGCAGCCGGTGGGCCGCTCGCGTTATGCGCTGATGACCAACGAACACGGCGTGGTAATCGACGACGGCGTCTGCGCGCGCTTCGCCGACAACCACTTCTACGTGACCGCCACCACCAGCGGCGTGGACCGTATCTACCAGCAGATGCTCAAGTGGAATGCCCAATGGCGGCTGGACGTCGACATTGCCAACGTCACCGCAGCAATTTCTGCGGTCAACGTGGCCGGGCCGGACTCACGCAAGGTGCTGGAAAAAGTCTGCAGCGACCTCGACCTGTCGGCCGAAGGTTTCCCCTACCTGGCCGTGCGCCAGGGGACCGTGGCCGGGATCAAGGCCCGCCTGCTGCGGGTCGGCTTCGTCGGCGAGTTGGGCTATGAGATCCACGTCCCGGCCCGCCATGCGCTGCAACTGTGGGATGCGCTGATGGCAGCCGGCAAGGCCCACGACATTCGCCCGTTCGGCGTCGAGACCCAACGCCTGCTGCGCCTGGAAAAAGGCCACGTGATCATCAGCCAGGACACCGACGGCATGACCCACCCGGCCGAGATCGACATGGGTTGGGCGGTCAGCCGCAACAAGCCGTTCTTTGTCGGCCGCCGCTCGGTGGACATCCTCGAAGCCCAGCCGCAGAAACGCAAGCTGGTCGGTTTCACCCTGCCCAAGGGCAGCCCGCAGCCGCTGGAAGGCCATCTGGTGCTCAAGGGCCCGGACATCAGCGGCAACGTGACCTCTTGCGAATACTCGCAGACCCTCGACCGGATCATCGGCCTGGCCTATGCCGCCTTCGACCAGTCCACGCCGGGGCAACGGCTACCGATCCGGGTCGAGGGCGGCGTGATCGTCCAGGCCACGGTGGTGAAGCTGCCGTTCTTCGACCCTGAAAACCAGCGCCAGGAGCTCTGACATGTCCAGCCTCATTACCGAACGTCCCATCGCGGCTGCCCGGCACCCGGACGGCGTACCCGCGCAATGCACCCTGGTCGACCTGACCGACCTGCCGCGGGTCGGCTTTCGTGGCCCCCACAGCGCGGCCTACCTGCAGGCCCGCGGTTTCAGGCTGCCCGAGGCGCCCAACCGCGCCATCACCCAGGACGACGGCAGCCACGTGGCGCGCCTGTCGCAGACCGAGTACCTGCTGCTGGGCAGCCTCGCTGACCGTGGCGAGCGCATTGCCCACGAAGAGGCCCGCTGGGCGCTGGACCACAGCGCCAACTACCTGCTGCCGCGCCAGGACAGTCACGCCTGGCTGCAGTTGAGCGGCGTGTGCATCGCCGAGGTCATGGCCAAGCTCTGTGGCGTCGACCTGCGTGCCCAGGCCTTCGCGCCGGGGGCCGTGGCCCAGACCTCGGCGGCGCGGATCAACGTGATCGTGGTCAACCTCGGCGGCGACGCCCAGCCGACCTTCCAGATCCTCTGCGACCGCGCTTCGCTGGCGTACTTCAGGGACGCCGTCCTCGACGCCATGGCCGAGTTCGATGGGCAACTGTCGAGCCTGGACGCCTTGTAGCCATCGTCCCCTGTGGGTGCCCGAACCCACAGGGGCAAGCAGGAGGAATGCCCCATGAACCTGCCTGAAACGCTCGATCGGGACACCGACTACCGCGTCCCCGCCCTCGCCCGCGGCCTGGGCGTGCTGGGCATGTTCAGCGCCCGCACCCGCAGCCTGAGCATGCAGGAGATCGCGGCACAGTTGGGGGTCACCCCCTCGGCGGTGTATCGCATCCTGTTCACGCTGACCGACATGGGTTACCTGAACAAGCGCAACAACCAATACGAACTGGGTGCCCGGGTAATCAGCGACGGCTTCAGCTACCTGGCCAGCCGCGACATCGTCGAAGTGGCGATGCCCCATCTGAACGAGCTGCGCGACCGCACCTCGCTGTCCTGTCACCTGAGCATCCGCGAGCAGACCGACAGCCTGTACCTCTACCGGGCGTTCGCCGCGCAGCGCCTGTCCGTGAACATCCCGATAGGCACCCGAATCCCCTGCCATTGCACGGCGATGGGCCGGGTCCTGCTGACGGGTCTGGGGACTGCGCAGATCGCCGCGCTGTACCAGCAGGTACGCCTGGACGACTACCCCAGCCCGGCGCCACGCACCTTGCCGGCGCTGCTGCAGATGGTCGAGCAGGACCGCCAGCAGGCCGTGCTGCTGCATCGCTCCGACTACTCCACCGCCATCGCCACCGGCCTGCGCGATCATCAGGGCCAGGTGACGGCAGCCATCAACCTGTCCGGCCCGGATGCGGTGATGGATTCGGCGGACGCTCGCCTGGACTTCGAACGACTGCTGCGGGCCTGCGCGCAGGCGATCAGCCTGGAACTCGGCTACCAGCCGTAGGCTGTGTATGAAATTGTTTGAAACGCAGGTTAGGCAAGGCAAAAACCGGCGAGGAAGCGCAGTTTACTGGCGTAAATGAGCATTCCGAGCCGTTTTTTAACGCCGCATAACCAAGTTTCAAGCGATTTCATACATAGCCTAGGCTGAAGTGATAAGGCGAAGGATTCGCCCGTTCAATATCCCACTTGGCGAAAGTTATCCAAATCGCTCTTTCGATCGCTAACGTATTCATTTCAGATTTGTAATGCCCGAGTCACTCCGCCGTTATCCGGGACTCGTCAGTATTGGGCGTACTGGCAACTTTCGGTACTACAAAAAGGCCAGGTCGAACGTCTACAAGAAATCTGCCGATTCGAACGGAGCGCACATGACTCAATTGAAAACAATATCTCTCGCCCTGCTTTCCACTCTCGCCACAACCACTCCGCTCGCCAGCTCTGCCGGCGAACAGAAAGAGGGTTTCATCGAGGGCAGCACGTTGAATGTCCTCAGCCGCACCTTCTACATGAACCGCGACTACCGCAAGGGGCAATCCGCCCCTTCGGGCAACGGTTACTCCGAAGCCACGGCACAGGGTTTCATCGGCAAATTCGAATCCGGCTTCACCCAGGGCACGGTCGGCGTCGGCCTCGATGCCTTTGCCATGGTGGGCCTGAAACTGGACACCGGTGATGGACGCAACGGCGGGCAGAGCTCGTTCAACGTCCTGCCGGTCGACCATGAGGGGCAAGCCAGGGACCAGTACAGCAAGGCGGGTGGCTCGTTGAAAGTCCGGGCCTTCGACACCGTGGTGAACGTCGGCGATGTGTTTCCTTCGACACCGGTCGTGGCCTTCGGCGACTCGCGCCTGCTGCCGGAAAGCTTTCGCGGCGTCACGGCGATCAACCGCAGCATCAGCGGCCTGACGGTACAGGGTGGGCGACTGCATTCGATGAGCCAGCCGCAATCGACCTCGACGCGAGACAACTTCGTGACGTTCTATGCCGGCCCCGTCGACTCGCCCTGGATCGCCTATTTCGGCGGCGACTACGAGGCCACCGACCGGCTGACCCTGGGCGCCTACGCCAGCCGCCTGAAAGATGCCTGGGACCAGAAATACGCCTCGGCATCCTACGTGCTGCCGCTGGGCGATCAAGTGGCACTGACCACCAGCCTGAACTACTACAACGCCACTGACGAGGGCAAAAAGCGGCTCGGCCAGTTCGACAACGACATCTGGAGCGCCAAGGTCGCCCTGAAGTACCGCGCCCACACGCTGTCGCTGTCGCACCAGCGCAACCAGGGCGACGACGACTTCGACTACCTGCGCCAGTCCGACTCCATCTACCTGGCCAACTCCATCCAGTACAGCGACTTCAACGCCCCCCGGGAACGCTCGTGGATGGTGAGCTACAACCTGGACATGAGCGATTTCGGCGTCCCGGGCCTGACGTTCATGACCCGTTACGGCAAAGGCACGGATGCCGACTATTCCCACGCCAACAGCACCTACATGCGCCGGGACGCCGAGGGCAACCCGCTGGTCGACCAGAAACGCTGGGAACGCGATATCGAAGCCCGCTACGTGGTCCAGACCGGCAGCCTGAAGGACCTGTCGTTGCGCCTGCGCCAGGCGACCACCCGGGCCACCGCGTTCGAATCGGACCTGGATGAAGTCCGGCTGATCGTCGAATACCCGTTGAGCGTGCTCTGACCGACGTCGTACAAACCCTCCGGCGCCGGGGCTCCTCCAGGCGCAGGCCATCGACACCACAGGTGCCCCGCGGGGCACCTTTTTCATGCCCGCCACGGCGATCCGGGCACAAAAAAGCGGCCCTTGAAGGCCGCCCTGGGAGGAGCTTGCGGTCAGGGGCTGCGACATGGCCCCGCAGAAGAGGTCAGTTCTTGCCCATGCAATCGCTCATGACCTTGTACTGCAGGGTATTGAGCTCGCCCTTCGAGTTCTCGTAGGTCATCAGCTGGGGGATGACCTTGCACAAGCGCATTTCGGGCGATACCCGGATGACCTTGGCAATGTCGAGCTTCATCCCGTAGGTGTAGTTGACGATCGCCGGCAGCGGCTTGTTGTTGTCCTGCGCGTATTGACTGATCGCTTCCTGATGATCCTGGATGATGCGCCTGGTCAGCGACTCATCGTTGGCAAAGGCGTGTGAAACAACCGGCGAGATAATGGCCAGGGTAAAAACCAGCGACTGGATGATACGCATCTTGTGTCTCCATTTAAGTGATGACTCAAGTTACCAAGCCACCACTAACTGGAAGGTTGCGCAAAAATTACCATTCTGAAAACTTGCAAGACTCATATCGACGCAGGCTCATGACAGTATTGTAATTATTCCCTCACCTTGCCGTTATCCTCCCTGGCGTACTCTTTCCATCAACTCCTGAAGTTCAGGAAGAAGTTGCAAGACGACCGAATTCACCTTTAGAAGCTCCAATGCTCCTTTGGTTAAGGTGAAACTTTAAGCGCCCGAATGGGCGCTTTTTTTTGCCTGCGGTTCAGGGGCCGCTGGCCCCCGCAAAGACTGGTGGCAGTCACCCGCCGCCAGTCGCCGGCCGCTACGCTTCTTCTCGACGATGAGCCCACTGGTACAGGGCCGGAAGCACCAGCAATGTCAGCACGGTGGAGGACAGGATCCCGCCGATCACCACCGTCGCCAAAGGCCGCTGCACCTCGGCCCCCGTACCGGTGGCCAGCGCCATCGGGATGAACCCCAGGGAGGCCACCAGCGCCGTCATCAGGACCGGCCGCAGGCGGGTCAGCGCGCCTTCGGTCACCGCGTCCCCGAGGGACCGCCCCTCCTCGCGCAGATTGCGAATGAAGGCGATCATCACCAGGCCGTTGAGCACCGCCACCCCCGACAACGCGATAAAGCCCACACCAGCGGAAATCGACAGTGGGATATCGCGCAGCCACAGCGCCAGGACGCCGCCGGTCAACGCGAACGGAATACCGGTGAACACCAGCAGGCCGTCCTTCAGGCTGTTGAACATCATGAACAACAGCGCCATGACCATCAGCAAAGCCACCGGCACGACAATCTGCAGGCGCTTGGCCGCCGACTGCAGCTGTTCGAACTGGCCGCCCCAGCCGGTCCAGTAGCCTGGCGGGATGCGCACACCGTCGTCGATACGCGCCCCGGCCTCCTCGACGAACGAGCCCAGGTCACGCCCACGCACGTTGGCACTGACCACCACCACGCGCTTGCCGTTTTCCCGGCTGATCTGGTTCGGACCCAGCACCAGGTCCAGGCTCGCGACCTGCGACAGCGGGATGAAACCGATCTGCTGGTCGCTGCTGCCGGCCATCGCCGGGATCGGAATGAGCAGGTCGGAAAGCCCGGCGACGTCGGTACGCAGCGTGTCCGACAGCCGAACCACCAGGTCGAACCGGCGGTCGCCCTCGTACAGCGTGCCAGCCTGGCGCCCACCGACCGCAGTGGCGATCGCATCCTGCACATCGCCGACATTCAGCCCATAGCGCGCGGCCCGGGTGCGATCGATGTTGATAGTCAACACCGGCAGGCCGGTGGTCTGCTCGACCTTCACCTCGGAAGCACCGGGCACTTTCTGCAAGGTTGCCGCGATCTGGGTGGCCGTCTGGTTCAGCACGGCCATGTCATCGCCGAAGACCTTGACCGCAACGTCGCTGCGCACGCCGGACACCAGTTCGTTGAAGCGCAACTGGATCGGCTGGGACAGCTCGTAGTTGCTGCCCGGAACGCTGGCCGCAGCCTGCTGCAGCTCGGCGATGAGCTGCTCGCGCGACTTGCCCGGATCGGGCCACTGGCTTTGCGGCTTGAGCATGACGTAGCTGTCGGAGATGTTTGGCGGCATCGGGTCGGAAGCGATTTCCGCAGTCCCGGTTCGGGCGAACATGCGCTCCACCTCCGGCACCTTCTCGACGATGGCTTTCTCCAGCCGCTGTTGCATGGATACGGACTGCGACAGGCTGGTGCCCGGGACGCGCAGCGCCTGCAGGGCAAAGTCACCTTCGCTCAGGCTGGGCACGAACTCGCTGCCCATGCGACTGGCCAGCACACCGGACAGCACGATCAGCACGAACGCCATGGCAAAGGCACCCAGGCGATGCTTCAAGACCCAGGCCAGCACCGGCGCGTAACGCACACGAGCCGTGCGCATCACGACGCCCTCCTCTTCCTTGACCTTGCCGGTCACGAACATGGCGATCGCGGCCGGCACGAAGGTCACCGAGAGGATCATCGCCCCGAGCAAGGCGATCACCACGGTGAAGGCCATGGGGTGGAACATTTTGCCTTCCACGCCGGTCAGGGCGAAGATCGGCAGGTAGACCACCATGATGATCAGCTGGCCGAAAATCAGCGGTCGGCGGGCCTCTTTCGCTGCGGCGAAGACCTCGTGGAAGCGCTCGGAGCGCGTCAGCATCCGCCCGTGCCGGTGCTGCGCATGGGCCAGCCGGCGAATCGCGTTCTCGACGATGACCACCGCGCCATCGACGATGATGCCGAAATCCAGGGCCCCGAGGCTCATCAGGTTGGCACTGACCTTGTTGGTGAACATCCCGGTGAAGGTGAACAGCATCGCCAGCGGAATCACCATCGCCGTGATCAGTGCCGCGCGAATGTTGCCCAGGAACAGGAACAGGATCGCGATGACCAGGATCGCGCCTTCGAGCAGGTTCTTCCTGACCGTGGCGATGGCCTTCTCGACTAGGTTGGTGCGGTCATAGACGGTGACCGCGTGCACGCCCTCGGGCAGGGAGCGATTGATCTCGGCCAGCTTGGCCGCCACCGCCTGCGAGACCGTCCGGCTGTTCTCGCCGATCAGCATGAAGACCGTGCCCAGCACGACCTCACGGCCGTTCTCGGTGGCAGCCCCCGAACGCAGCTCCCGGCCGATGTCCACCTCGGCAACGCTGCTGACACGAATCGGCGTGCCCTGCACGTTCGCGATCACGATGTTCGCGATGTCGTCGACGGCCCCCAACTGCCCGGGCGCCCGAATCAGCCACTGTTCGCCGCCGCGTTCGATGTAGCCGGCACCGACGTTGGCGTTGTTGCGCTCCAGCGCCGCAACCAGGTCATTCAGGGTGAGTTTGTAGGCGGCCAGTTTCTTCGGATCCGGGGCGATCAGGTACTGCCTGGCAAAACCACCGATGGTGTTGATCTCGGCCACCCCGGGCACGTTGCGCAACTGCGGCTTGATGATCCAGTCCTGGATGACCCGCAGGTCGGTCGGCGTGTAAGGCGTGCCGTCCTCCTTGCGGGCACCATCCTGTGCCTCGACGGTCCACAGGAAAATTTCGCCAAGGCCGGTGGAAATCGGTCCCATCACCGCCTCGACGCCTTCGGGCAGTTGCTCCTTGGCGGTCTGCAGGCGCTCCCCGACCAACTGGCGGGCGAAGAACAGGTCCGTGCCGTCTTCGAAGATGACGGTGACCTGGGACAACCCGGAACGGGACAGCGAGCGGGTCTGTTTCAGCCCGGGCAAGCCGGCCATGCCGGTCTCGATGGCAAAGGTCACCCGTTGCTCGGTTTCCAGTGGCGAGAAACCGGGCGCGGCCGTGTTGATCTGCACCTGGACGTTGGTGATGTCGGGTACGGCATCGATGGGAAGTTTCTGATAGCTGGCAATACCGAGCCCGGCCATCAGCACAACAGCGAGCATCACGACGATGCGCTGCTCGATTGCGAATTGAATCAACCGTTCAAACATGGGGTTCTACTCTGGCGAGGCGGATCAATGGGCATGCTCGGCGGAGCTCTTGCCCAGCTCGGACTTGAGAATGAAGCTGCCCGCGGCGGCCACCGGCGTACCGGCATCCAGCCCCTGGAGAATCTCCACGTAACCGCCCTCCCGGCGCCCGAGCGTCACGGTCTGCACCTGGAAGCCTTCGTCGTTGCGAACGAACACCGACGGCTTGTCCTCGACGGTTTGCACCGCCGCCTCGGGCAAGGCCACCTGGGCCGTACCCTGCTGCGCCGTCACGTCGATGGACACGAACAGCCCGGGTCGCCATGCGCCGTCCGGGTTGGCCAACACCACCCGGACGGAGGCCGCGCGGGTCTGCTCGCCCAGCAGGCTGCCGACGTAACTGACCCGGCCATCGACCTGGGCGCCGAGGTCCGGCGCACTGACCTTGACTGCCCGGCCCACCACCACCTGTTTCAGGTCCTTGGGCGTGACGCCGAAGGTGGCCCAGACACGGGTCAGGTCCGATAGCGTGAAGGCGGCAGTCGACTCGCTGACGACTTCGCCAATCCCAAGGTGTTTTTCCACCACGACGGAATCGAACGGCGCAATCAGCTCATAGCGATTACCGGCAGCGGCCTTGAGGTTGGCGCCGATGGCGTTGAGCTTCTGGCGGGCGTTGGCCAGGCTGATATCAGCCTCCTGGTAGGCCTGCCGGGCCAGCAGGTAGTCCTGCTCGGCGGAAATCCGGTCTTCCCACAGTTTCTTCTCGCGTTGCAGGGTCAGGCGCGCCAGCTCGGTCCTGCGCTGCGCGGCCTCCAGTTCGCTGCGCAGGTCGGTGATCTGCTGGCTGGCGATCACGGCCAGGACCTGGCCCTTCTTCACCGAATCGCCCAGTTCGACCTTCACCTGCTCGACGATCCCGGCGACACGTGGAACGACATGGCTCGTACGGTCTTCGTCGAAGCGGATCTCGCCCGCAAAGGAGATCGACGTGCTCATCAGCCTCGGCGCCGCCGTCGCCAGTTCGATGCCGGCCGCGTCGATCTGCTGCGTCGTCAGCGCCAACTGGCCCTCCTCCTCGTGGCTGCCCTCTTCGGCGTCGCCGCCCTGCCCTTTTCCTTCGGCGTGCCCGTGATCGGCCTCGCCGGCCGGTTTTCCCGCCGGCTGCGCCTCTGCCGCGAACGGCAACTCCCGACCGTTCAGCGCCAAACTGCCCAGGCCGATCAGGGCCACCACGGCCAAGGCCGTCGCCATGCTGCGTTTGTTGTTCATGAATGCTCCCGGCGCCCGCGCGATTCCACCTCGCGCGATGCGCTCAATCAGTGCGAAGTGAAATCAGGGCCGGCCGGAAAACCGGCCGAGGTCGCCGTAGACGCGTTCGAGGGTCACCCGCGCGTCAGTGGCGCTGGCCAGCGATTCCAGGAACTGGCTGCGCGCGGCAATAAGCGTGCGCTGGGCATCAAGGACTTCGAGGAAGCCGAACTTGCCCATCTCGAAGCCCCGCGTGGCGGCGTCCACCGCACTGCGGGCCGCCGGCAGAATGACCTGGTCGAACGACTCGACTTCCCGGGCCGCGCTCGCCCACTGGTCGAGGGCCGATCGAGTCTGCGTCTGCAGGCTCAGTTGCGTGGCATTGCGCAGGTCACGCGCCTGGTCGGCCCGTCGGGCGGCCGACAGCACATTGCCCTGGTTACGGTTGAACAGCGGCAGTGGCATGGACAGTCCGACCACGTTGACCCGCTCACGGTCTTCACGGCTGTACTGGCTGCCCACGCTGACCGTGAGGTCGGGGATGCGTTGCGCACGCTCCGACGCCAGCGCCGCCTCGCGTTGCTCGATCTGCGCCTGCGCCAGGCGCAGTGGCGCAGATTCGTCGAGCGCGACCAGTACCGGCGCGACCGAAGGCGGCTTGCCGGGGGACAGGTCGCGGTCATCGAGGCTGTCGAAAGCCGTCTGCGCGACCCCGATCGCACGGGCCAGCTCCCGATAGGCGCTGGCCTCCAGCGTCTGCGCCCGGCGTACCAGCAGATCGGTTTCCGACAGTTGTACCCTGGCCCGCGTCTCCTCCACGGGAGATGATTTCCCGGCCCGCACGCGCCCTTGTGCCACCTCCAGCCCCCGCTCGGCCAGCGCGCGGGACTGGCGGGCAAGTTCCAGGCCGGTCTGCGCACGCAGCGCGGCGTAGAAAGCCTGCGTCACCTCGGCGCGCAGTTCGTTGCCACGCCGCTCGAGCTCGAGACGGGCAACCTCCTGCCCGCGGCTCGCGACATCGATCCGGGCGCCTCGTTTACCGCCCAGCTCCAACGCCTGGCTCAACATCACCGTCGTCGTGCTGGTGTTGCGCCGCGTATCCTCGGCCTCCCAGGAGAGCACCGGGTTCGGTACCAGGCCGGCCTGCAACCGGTCGCCTTCGGCCATCCCGATTTCCTGCCGGGCGGCGGCAAGCTCCGGGTTCGTCGTCCATGCCGCCTCCACGGCCTGGGCCAGGCTCAGGCGCTGCGCCGCCATGGCAGCCGGTGCAGCCAGCGCCCCGAGCGCCATACAGAGGACACCCACACGCAGTGACGCCCGCAAAACCTTGCCAGGCCCGGGCATGCGAGTACTCGTCCCGTCACGTGACTCGCCGTACAAGAAATGAATAGACACAGTCCCACCAATATAACCAGAGTTGGATCGACGGACTTTAGGCAACCGTGGTTATCGAGGGGATTGCTGGAACATTACAATTACGTCATCTAACAAACAGCGAATGGCCATTGAATTACAATCGTCGGATAAACCTTTATCTGCTTATCTTCAGAAATGAATTGCAATAACTAAAGTGTTGCACCTGGAGATAAATATTGCATTTGCAGAAACATCGTCACCCTCACCGGGCTGAATGCGACATGAGGTCGCACAGCCGGAAAAATCGACGCTTTTCAGCGCTCGGCGCTTGACCCTATAGCTGCTACAGGGATGAAAATCTGTCGTATATCCAAGGAGTTGCGCGAGTCGTTCGGCCCAAGATGGCAGAAAACGGTCGCGCCTTGCCTTCTTGCAACCAGCCATGCCCCATTGAACAGGAAATTCCGCCATGCGAATCCTTGTCGTCGAGGACGAGCCCAAAACTGCCGAGTACATGCACAAGGGGTTGACCGAAAGTGGTTATATCGTGGATATCGCCAATACCGGTCTGGATGGACTCTATCTGGCCAGGCATCAGAACTATGACATTGTCATACTGGACGTGAACTTGCCGGAGATGGAAGGCTGGGAAGTTCTTTCCAAGTTGCGCCAGTCCAGCCAGACGCGGGTCATGATGGTGACCGCTCGCGGGCGGCTCGACGAGAAAGTCCGGGGCCTTGAACTGGGCGCGGACGATTATCTGGTCAAGCCCTTCGAATTCCCTGAACTCCTGGCCCGGGTGCGCAGCCTGCTGCGCCGCACCGAACAGGCCGGCGTCCCCGAGGTCCTGCGGGTGGGCGACCTGGAGCTGGACCAGGGCCGCCACCGGGCGTTTCGAGGCAACCAGCGGATCAACCTGACGACCAAGGAGTTCGCCCTGCTGCACCTGTTGATGCGGCACAGCGGCGAGGTCCTGTCGCGCACCCGGATCATCTCGCTGGTGTGGGACATGAATTTCGACTGCGACACCAACGTCGTCGAAGTCTCGATCAGGCGCCTGCGGGCCAAGATCGACGACCCTTTCGAGCAGAAGCTGATCCACACCCTGCGGGGAGTGGGCTACGTGCTGGAAGCGCGCGAATGAAACCGGCACGCCTATCGGTGAAGCTCGGCGTCACCATCACGGCGATGAGTGCCGTGCTGGTGCTGCTGATGGCTGCATTCGCCCTGGCCGCCATCTGGCGCCAGCTGGATATTCAGGCCAGGGACGGACTGACCGATAAAATGGCGCAGGTGCAACACAGCCTCGCCGAAGGCTCGGCCTCGATTGCCGATATCGTGCTCCACCCGCACAACCTGCGCGACCAGATCATCGGACACGACAACCTGACCCTGGTGATCATGGACTCGGCCAATCCGCGCAAGCGTCTGCTGACCCTGGGTGACCAGGAAAGCACCGAATTGCCCATCCCCGATCCCGGCAGCCCGGTCCTGGAATTCCAGGAGGTCCGTTCGGCCGAGGGCCATGAAACGCTGATGGCCTACCAGTTGATGCGCCTCAAGAGTGGCCAGCCGATCCTGGTCATGCTCACGCTCGACCGCAAGAGCGACTACACACTGCTGAGCGCCTACGTGAAGTCGACCCTCATTGCCCTGCCCCTGATCCTGCTGCTGGTCGGCGGCTGCGCCTGGTGGCTGGTGCATCGTGGCCTGAAACCGCTGCGGGCGCTGAGCCAGGTCGCCGAAAGCGTCTCCGCCCGCGACCTCTCGCAACGGATGAAGGTCCAGGGCCTGCCGGAAGAACTGAGTGACCTGGCGCACGCCGTGAACTTCATGCTCCACCGCCTGGACAGTGATGTGCAGCAACTGGCGCAGTTCTCCGATGACCTGGCGCACGAACTGCGCACCCCCATGAACAACCTGATGGGGACCGCGCAGGTCACCCTGTCCCGGGAACGAGCGCCGCAGGAGTACCGCCAGGTCCTGGAGTCATGCACCGAAGAGCTGGAGCGCCTGTCGCGCATGGTGTCGCAGATGCTGTTTCTCGCCAGCGTCAGCCAGCCATCGGCGCCGCTGACCTTCAGCGATGTCGCGCTGCATGAGGAAGCCGCCCGGGTCGCCGAGCTGTTCGCGGTCACCGCGGATGAAAAGGCCCTGTCGATAGCCCTGCGTGGCGAGGCCACGGTGTCCGGTGACAAGCTGATGATCCAGCGGGCCATTTCCAACCTGCTGTCCAACGCGATCAGGCATGGCACGTCGGGCAGCACGGTCACCCTCGAGCTGTCGGCCACGGCGGACGAGGTGACGCTGGCCGTGGCCAATACCGGGGAAGACATCGAATCACGGCACCTGCCGCACCTGTTCGAGCGCTTCTACCGGGTCAATCCCGGCCATGCCCGGCAACAGGGCGGCACGGGCCTGGGGCTGGCGATCGTGCGCTCGATCATGAGCCTGCATGAGGGCCGGGTGACGGTCGAGAGCGAACCGGGTCGCCTCACCACATTCGGGCTGGTGTTCCCTCGCCTCGCCTGATGCCGTTCAAACGGAGCCGCGAGCCCTGTCAGGCCGCGTCTTCCGGGAACGGCAGGCTCAGCAGCCACTCGCTGAACGCGACCAGCGACGGCAGGTTCTGGTAGCGATTGGCATACGCCAGGTAGTAGCTCTTGCCGCTTTTCATGGGCTCGAACAACACCACCAGCGAGCCCGCCCGGATCTCGTCCTGCACCAGCACCAGCGGCACCAGGCCGATGCCGATACCGGCGACCGCCGCCTGGATCAGGTGGCTGGTGAGTTCGAAGCCGGGCCCCGGACGCATCAGGCGATGATCCAGGCCGTTGTGCTCGAACCAGTCCGACCAGGCATTGGGCCGGGACACGACGTTGAGCAGCGAATGGCTGGTGGCGATCTCGACTGGCGTCGTCGTGCGGTATTCGGGCAGGGCCGAAGGACTGGCCACCACCACCAGTTCCTCGGTCAGCAGCTTGTGCGACATGAAGCCCGGCCAGGAACCGGAACCGGCGTAGATGATCGCATTCATCTCGCCGGCGGCACTGGCCAGGTCGGCCTGGATGATCCGCGAATGAATGTGCACCACGACATCCGGGTGCCTGGCGTAGAAATCGTTCATGCGCGGCAGCAGCCACTTCGAGCCGAACGTCGGCAGCACCCCCAGGTGCAACACGCCCTCCTGGGAACGGAAGGCGATGGTCTTCAGCGTCGCGCTGCGAATCCGCCCCAGGGCTGCCGATAACTCATGCTGGTACAGCGCCCCGGCCGCCGTCAGTTCGATGCGCCGGCCGTCACGCAGAAACAGCTCGACCCCCAGCAGCGTCTCCAGCGCCTGGACCTGCCGGCTCACGGCGCTCTGGGTCAGCAGCAACTCGTCCGCCGCCTTGGTGAAGCTGCCATGGCGCGCCGCCGCCTCGAAGGCCACCAGCACCGACATCGAAGGAGTGAGGCGTCTAGGATTCATTCATAAAGCTCATGCAAATGCTGCGTGTTTTACGTTTGCCGGGGGCCGGCAATCTGCGAATAATCGAAACTATACCGCTTCGCCCGAACGCTGGCTCAGCCTTGAGCATACGTTAAGCGAATATAAAAACGAATTAGCCTGCAGGAACCGTCACGAATGATCGCCCGCCTCATCCCCACGAACGGTCAGACCGACCTGTACGAACGCTTCCTGAAACAGCTGGGCAGCGAAGGATTCCAGGGGGAAATCGCCGCCGACCTGGGTTCGCGCACGGTGTTGTCCACCGATAACTCGATCTACCAGCGCCTGCCCCAGGCCGCCGTGTTCCCCAAGACCTACGCGGACGTCGAGCTCGTGGCGAAACTCGCCGCCCACCCGCAGTACCGCTCCGTGGTGCTCACCCCTCGCGGCGGCGGCACCGGCACCAACGGCCAGTCGCTGACCGACGGTATCGTGGTCGACCTTTCGCGACACCTGAACACCATCCTCGAAATCAATGTCGAGGAACGCTGGGTCCGGGTGCAGAGTGGCGTGGTCAAGGACCAGCTGAACGCCGCCCTCAAGCCCCACGGCCTGTTCTTCGCCCCTGAACTGTCGACCTCCAACCGCGCCACCATCGGCGGCATGATCAACACCGACGCCAGTGGCCAGGGCAGTTGCACCTACGGCAAGACCCGCGATCACGTGCTCGCCCTGTCGACCGTGCTGCTCGGCGGCCAGCGCCTCGACAGCCAGCCGATCGCCGCCGACCAGGCCGACCGCGAGGCGGCCCGGCAGGACCTGGTCGGCAGCGTCTACCGCTGCACCCGCGACATCGCCGACCAGCAGGCGCAACTGATCAAGGACACCTTTCCGCCGCTCAACCGCTGCCTGACCGGCTATGACCTCGCGCACCTGCGCGAGGAGGACGGCGGTTTCAACCTCAACAGCATCCTGTGCGGTTCCGAAGGCTCGCTGGGCTTCATCGTCGAGGCCAAGCTCAATGTGCTGCCGATCCCGCGCCACAGCATCCTGGTGAACGTGCAGTACACCGCGTTCATGGATGCCCTGCGCGACGCCAAGGCGCTGATGGCACTCAAGCCGCTGTCCATCGAGACCGTCGACTCCAAGGTGCTGAGGCTGGCGATGCAGGACATCGTCTGGCACGGCGTGGCCGAGTACTTCCCGCCGATCCCCGGCCAACAGACCCTGGGCATCAACCTGATCGAATTCAGCGACGACGACCAGGAGCAGCTGGAGCGGCGCGTCCATGACTTCATCGAACACCTGAAAAACGACACCAGCGTGGTGCGCCTGGGCCACACCCTGGCAGTCGGCAGCGAGGCGGTGAAACGCGTCTACACCATGCGCAAGCGCTCGGTGGGCCTGCTCGGCAACGTCCAGGGCGAAGCCCGTCCGCAGCCGTTCGTCGAAGACACCGCCGTGCCGCCGGAAAACCTCGCGGACTTCATCGCCGAGTTCCGTGCGCTGCTCGATTCGCACCAGCTCGAATACGGCATGTTCGGCCACGTGGACGCCGGCGTGCTGCACGTGCGGCCGATCCTGGACATGAAGGACCCGCGCCAGGCGGCGCTGATCCGCCCGGTTTCCGATGGCGTGGCCGCCCTCACCCAGAAATACGGCGGCCTGCTGTGGGGCGAGCATGGCAAGGGCCTGCGTTCGGAGTACTCGCCGGCCTACTTCGGCCCGCTGTACCCGTCGCTGCAGGCGATCAAGGCGGCGTTCGACCCGTTCAACCAGCTCAACCCGGGCAAGATCGCCACGCCGTCGAGCGTCAGCGAAGCCACGCTGACCAAGGTCGACGAAGTGGTCCTGCGCGGCGAGCTCGACCGGCAGATCGACGAGCGCGTCTGGCAGAGCTACCACACCGCCGCCCACTGCAACGGCAACGGTGCCTGCTACAACTTCGACCCCGATGACGCGATGTGCCCGTCCTGGAAAGCCACGCGCAACCGCATTCATTCGCCCAAGGGCCGTGCCTCGCTGGTGCGCGAATGGCTGCGCCTGCAGGGTGCCCAGGGCGTCGACCTGCTGGGCAACGTGACCAGCCGCTTCAGCGTCGGCAACCTGCTGGCCAAGGTGCGCAACACCGTCGGCAAGCAACTTGGCGAGAAAGACTTCTCCCACGAAGTCTATGACGCGATGGCCGGCTGCCTGGCGTGCAAGTCCTGTGCAGGCCAGTGCCCGGTGAAGGTCAACGTACCGGACTTCCGCTCGCGCTTCCTCGAGCTCTACCACCACCGCTACCTGCGGCCGCTGAAGGACTACGTGGTCGGTTCGCTGGAGTACAGCATTCCCTACATCGCCCGCTTCCCACGGCTGTACAACGCCATGATGAACGCGCGGCCGGTCAAGTTCCTGCTCGAACACGTGGTCGGCATGGTCGACAGTCCGCTGCTGAGCCTGGTGGACTTCCACCAGGTCTGCGCCCGCTGGAACGTGCAGACGGCCACCGCGCACAAACTGTCGAAACTGAGCGAGGAGCAGCGCCAGCGCAGCGTCGTCATCGTCCAGGACGCCTTCACCCGCTACTTCGAGACCCCGCTGGCCGCCGAGTGGATCGAGCTGATCGCCCGGCTGGGCTACGACATCTACTTGGCGCCGTTCGCCCCCAATGGCAAGCCGCTGCAGGTCCAGGGCTTCCTCGGTGCCTTCAGGAAGGCCGCGGCCCACAACGCCAAGGGCCTGAAAGCCCTCGAAGCCTACGGCATCCCGCTGGTGGGACTCGACCCGGCGATGACCCTGGTCTACCGCCAGGAGTACGCCAAGACCCTGGAGCAGGATGCCGCGCCCCGCGTGGTGCTGGCCCAGGAGTGGTTGGCGACCGCCCTGCCGACACTGGAAAAGCCGCAGGCGCCGCAGACCTATCAATTCCTGCCGCACTGCACCGAGCGGACCAACGAGCCGGCGAGCGTCGAGCAGTGGAAAAAGGTCTTCGAGGGCTTTGGCCTGAAACTGCAGGTCCTGGCCAGCGGCTGCTGCGGCATGTCCGGTACCTACGGGCACGAGACCCGCAACGCCAAGACGTCGCAGGTCATCTACTCGCAGTCCTGGCAGCCGCTGGTGGAGCGCTACCAACCGGCCGGCCGCCTGCTCGCCGACGGCTACTCGTGCCGCAGCCAGGTCAAGCGCCAGGCCGGTGAAGTGGTGTTGCATCCGCTGCAGGCACTGCTCGGCCAGCTTCGCGAACGCGAGACGGCCAAGGCGTAGGGCACGACGGTACGCAGGTCTCGACGCCGGGCTGGCCCTACACCCAGCCCAGCGTCATCAGGTACAGCGCACCATAGCGACCGGCCTTGGCCAGCGTGACGATGAGCAGGAAGCTCCACCAGGGTTCACGCATGAGCCCGGCCACCACCGTCAGCGGGTCACCGATGATCGGCATCCAACTGAGCAGCAGCGACCAGCGGCCGTAACGGTGATAGGTGTGCTGGACGCGCTCCAGCCGCTGGGCGGAAACCGGAAACCACTTGCGCTCCCGCCAGTGTTCCAGATAACGCCCCAGCACCCAGTTCACCAGCGAACCGGCGACGTTACCCGCCGTGGCGACGATCAACAGGACAAGGGCCGGGTGCTGCTTGGCCCAGAGCAGGGCGAGCAGCACCGCCTCCGACTGCAGCGGCAGCAGCGTGGCGGCGCCGAACGCCGACAGGAACAGGCCGAGGTATCCGCCGGTTTCCCACATGTTGCCCTCCCCTGAAACCGGATAGTGATTGATCGCCACTGATCGACTGATCGTTCCCACGCTCCGCGTGGGAATGCCTCTCAGGACGCTCGGCGTCCGCTCTTGTGGCGCAGAGCGTCACGGGCTGCGTTCCCACGCAGAGCGTGGGAACGATCAGGGATGCTCCGCGTGAGAACGATCAAGTCTGGGATTGAACGATCAGAGATCACAAGTACTTGGTGATCTGCCTGAACTCTTCCAGCGGTGCCTGCTCGCCGCTGGCCAGGGCACTGACGGTGTGCTCCAGGCAGTGGTCGATGTGATCCTGGATCAGCGTGCGCTTGGCCTGGCACACCGCCTTTTCCACCGCATGCAACTGCTGGGCGATGTCCACGCAGGCGCGGCCGCTCTCGATCATGGCAACGATGCTGCGCAGGTGGCCTTCGGCGCGCTTGAGGCGCTTGACGATGGCATCGTGTGACTGGTGCGCGTGTTCATGCGCGGAAGTGGGTGGGCTCATGGCACGGTCCGCCGGGAAGAAGCGCCCAGTATCCCCCAGCCGGGGCCACACTCCAAGCTCACAGCAGATCGATACCGAACCGCCGAAGCGCCAGGGCGAACAGCAGGAACGCCGCCAGGCTGACGAGTATCCCCGCCAGCAATGCCCACCAGAACCCCAGTCGCGCCAGCAGCGACGGAAACAGCAGGAACATCGGCAACGTGGGCACGACATACCAGAAGGTGTACCAGGCGTGGTTGGCAATCTTTTCCGGGCTCTGCTGCTCGTAATACAGCCAGACCAGGGTCAACAGCGTCACCAGCGGCAGCGAGGCGACCAGCCCGCCGAGCTTGTCGCTGCGCTTGGCGAACTCGGACACCAGCACGACGATGGCCGAAGTGACGAAATACTTGGTGATCAGCCAGCTCATGGGCGTTAGCGTCCGCGGCGCAACGGCATTGGATGAGCCATCATCATATCCCCCCCAGGGGGATACCTCAAGACTGGCACCGGTGACCCGCAAGCGGAAAAACAGTTAATGCTCAGCTAATCGATCTCGTCTAGACTCCCGCCCATGATGCGCCTACTGCGATTGCTCGTTGTCCTGATGCTTACGCTCACGCTTCCCCTCAGCGGGATGGCGGGGATCGCTTCGGCCAGCGAGCCATGTCCGATGCAGGCCATGGGCATGACGACAAAGGCCGCCATGACCCATGACTGCTGCCAGGACCAGGGCAAGTCTTCCGATCACGCCTCCAAGGCCTGCAAGGCCGGCCAGGAGTGCCGCACCGCCGGCACGCTCCAGGTCAACCTGGCCGAACCGGCACGGCCCTTCGCGGCGCCCGCGCCCACCGACACCTACACCCAGGGCCTGGTGAACCGGGCACCGTCCGACCTGTGGCGACCGCCACGCGCCTGATTCCTTCGTAAACCTCACACCATCGTCCCGCCCTCAACGCGGGAGGCTGGCATGCGCCTGTGCGCCGGTTTTTCCGAGGAATCCTCTTCATGACCCTATCTTCACCCACAGGATGGGCGGTTGCCGCCGCCCTGCTGATCCTGTTGCCGAGCGTATCGGCACAGGCCACTTCGTTGTCCCTGGACGATGCGCTGCAACTGGCCGAGCGCAACGCCCCTTCCCTGCAGGCACGCCAGGAACAGATCTCGGCCGCCCGCAGCGCAGTGGTGCCCGCCGGCGAGCTGCCCGACCCCAGGCTCAATCTCGGCCTGCAGAACCTGCCGGTGGACGGCAACGACCGCTGGAGCACCAACCGTGACTTCATGACCATGCAGGTGGTCGGGCTCGCCCAGGAAGTGCCCAACCGCGACAAGCGCAAGGCACGGGTCGAGACCGCCCGGGCCACGGTCGAGCGGGCCGATGCCGAAGCCGTCCTCGAGCGCCTGAAGGTCCGTGCCGCCACGGCGCAGGCCTGGTTGGCGGCCTACACGGTGCAACGCAAGCTGCAACAGTTCGACGACTTCTATCGTGAAAACCGCCTGTTGGCCTCGACCGTGCGCGCCCGGCTGGCCGCAGGCGGTGGCACGACCGCCGACGCCCTCGCTCCGAATCAGGAAGCCGCGCAACTGGATGAACGCAAGGACCTGCTGCTGAGCCAGGCCAGCCAGGCCAGCGCCGCGCTCAAGCGCTGGATCGGCCAGGACGGCGACGTGCAGGCCCGGGCTTTCCCGCAGTGGCCGGTGAACGGCGCGGACTACCTGCATGCGCTGCACACGCATCCGGAGCTGGCGGCCTACGACGCCATGACCCGGGAGGCGCTGGCCCAGGTGCAGCAGGCACAGGCCGAGAAGAAGTCGGATTGGGGCTGGCAGGTGGACTATCAACGCCGCGGGCCGGACTTCAGCAACATGGTCAGCCTGCAAGTGAGTATGCAACTGCCGCTGTTCACCGGCTCCCGCCAGGACCCGATGATCGCGGCGCGGCGCGCCCAGGTGCGCCAACTGGAGGACGAGCAGCAGGCCCTGCTGCGTGAACACACCGCCCAGCTGGAGGCCGATCTGGCGGAGTATCAGCGCCTGCAACGCGCCGTGGCACGCAGCCGGGACACCCTGCTGCCACTGGCCGAAGAGCGCGTGCGCCTGACGCTGGCCGACTACCGGGCCGGCAAGTCGGCCTTGAGCGAGGTGCTCGCCGCACGGCGTCAACGCGTGGAGGCACGGCTACAGGACATCGACCTGCAAGGCCAGTTGGCGGCGACCACCGCACGCCTGCATTTCGCGTACGGGGAGACACGCGCATGAACAACACCTCTATCGGACTGATCGCGATACTGGCATTGGCCGTGGGCGGCGGCGCCGGCTACTGGCTGGCGCAACAGCGCCCTGCGGCGGCGGCGGCACCGGCAGCGGCGCAGCAGCAGGCGCTGTACTGGTACGACCCGATGTACCCGCAACAGCACTTCCCGGCGCCCGGCAAGTCGCCCTTCATGGACATGCAACTGGTGGCGAAATACGCCGATGGCAATGCCGACTCGGCCACCCCCGCGGTGCAGATCACCCAGGGGGTGCAGCAGAACCTGGGGGTGCGCCTGACGACCGTGACCCGCGGGCGACTGGAGCGCACGCTGCAGGTCAGCGGCGTGCTGGCCTTCGACGAGCGCAAGCTCAGTGTGCTGCAGGCCCGCACCGCCGGCTTCATCGAGCGCACCTATGCCCGGGCCACCGGCGACCGGGTGACGCGCGGCACGCCCCTGGCCGATGTGCTGGCACCGGAATGGACGGGGCTGCAGGAAGAGTTCCTGGCCCTGCGCCGCGTCGGCGACGCCGATCTGCAGCGCGCCGCGCGCCAGCGCCTGCTGCTGGCGGGCATGCCGGCCGAACTGATCGAACGGGTCGCACGCAGTGGCAAGGTGCAGAACCGGGTGACCCTGGTCGCACCCGAGGCCGGCGTCATCCAGGCACTGGACCTGCGTCCGGGCATGACGATTACGCCGGGCTCGACCCTGGCACGGATCAACGGGATCGACTCGGTCTGGCTCGAAGCCTCGGTACCGGAGGCCCAGGCCCGGGGATTGCGCGAGGGGCAGGCGGTACAGGCCACCCTGCCGGGCTTCCCTGGTGAAACGGTGCCGGGCAAAGTCACCGCCCTGCTCGCCGATGCCGACCTGCAAAGCCGCACCCTGCGCCTGCGCATCGAACTGCCCAATGCCGACGGTCGGCTGCGTCCGGGGATGACCGCGCAGGTCACCCTGCATCCTGCGCCAGCCACCGATGACAGCCTGCTGTTGCCCGCCGAGGCGGTGATTCGTACCGGCCAGCGCGATGTGGTGATGCTGGCCGAAGACCAGGGCCGTTTCCGCCCGGTGGAAGTGACACTGGGCCAGGAGAGCGGCGGCCAGGTCGCCGTGCTGCGCGGCCTGCAGGCCGGACAGCAGGTGGTTGCCTCCGGGCAGTTCCTGATTGACTCCGAAGCCAGCCTCAAGGGCATCGAAGCCACGACGGCGCCGGACTCCCCACCGGCAGCGTCGCCCTTGCAGCAGGAGAGCCGGCCATGATCGCCAAACTGATTCGCTGGTCGGTCGGCAATCGCATCCTGGTGCTGCTCATCACCCTGTTCCTGCTGGCCTGGGGCGTCTTTTCGCTGCGTAGCCTGCCGATCGATGCGCTACCGGACCTGTCGGACGCACAGGTGATCATCCGCACCTCCTACCCGGGGCAAGCCCCGCAGATCGTCGAGAACCAGGTCACCTACCCGCTGACCACCACCATGCTCTCGGTGCCGGGCGCCAGGACCGTGCGCGGCTACTCGGCGTTCGGCGACAGCTTCGTCTACGTGCTGTTCGAGGATGGCACCGACCCCTACTGGGCACGCTCGCGGGTGCTGGAGTACCTGAGCCAGGTGCAGTCGCGCCTGCCGGCGGCGGCCAAGCCGGTGCTCGGCCCGGACGCCACCGGGGTGGGCTGGATCTACCAGTACGCCCTGGTCGACCGCAGCGGCGGCCATGACCTGTCGCAACTGCGCAGCCTGCAGGACTGGTTCCTGCGCTTCGAACTCAAGACCCTGCCGGACGTCGCCGAAGTGGCGAGCATCGGTGGCATGGTCAAGCAGTACCAGGTATTGCTGGATACGCAGCGCATGGCCAGTCGCGGCATCACCCAGGACGAGGTGGCGCAGGCCATCGCCAAGGCCAACCAGGAAACCGGTGGCGGCGTGCTCGAACAGGGCGAGGCGGAGTTCATGGTGCGCGCGTCCGGCTACCTGAAAACCCTGGACGACTTCCGCGCCATCCCGCTGCGCCTGGCCGCCAACGGCGCCCCGGTGACACTGGGCGACGTGGCGACAGTGCAGCTCGGCCCGGAGTCACGCCGGGGCATCGGCGAACTGGACGGCCAGGGCGAAGCCGTGGGCGGCGTGGTCATCCTGCGCAGCGGCAAGAACGCCCGGGAAGCGATCGCCCACCTCAAGGACAAGCTCGACGTCCTGAAAAAGAGCCTGCCAGCGGGTGTCGAACTGGTCACCACCTATGACCGCAGCCAACTGATCGATCGCGCCGTGGAGAACCTCAGCCACAAGCTGATCGAGGAGTTCATCGTGGTCGCCCTGGTGTGCGCGGTGTTCCTCTGGCACCTGCGCTCGTCGCTGGTGGCGATCATCTCGCTGCCGGTGGGGGTCCTGACCGCCCTGATCGTCATGCACCACCAGGGCATCAACGCCAACATCATGTCGCTCGGCGGTATCGCCATCGCCATCGGCGCCATGGTCGATGCCGCCGTGGTGATGATCGAGAACGCGCACAAGCGTGTCGAGGCCTGGCACAGGCGCCATCCCGGGGAAACGCTGCAGGGTGAGCAGCACTGGCAGGTCATGACCGAGGCGGCCGTGGAGGTCGGGCCGGCGCTGTTCTTCAGCCTGATGATCATCACCCTGTCGTTCGTGCCGGTGTTCACCCTGCAGGCCCAGGAGGGACGGCTGTTCGCGCCACTGGCCTTCACCAAGACCTACGCCATGGCGGCCGCTGCGGGGCTGGCGGTGACCCTGGTGCCGGTGCTGATGGGCTACTGGATTCGCGGCCCGCTGCCGGCCGAGGAACGCAACCCGCTCAACCGCGGGCTGATCCGCCTCTACCGCCCGGCACTGGATGTCGTGCTGCGTCGCCCCCTGCTCACCCTGCTCGGCGCCCTGCTGCTCCTGCTCAGCAGCCTATGGCCCTTGAGCCACCTGGGCGGGGAATTCCTGCCACCGCTGGACGAAGGTGACCTGCTGTACATGCCCTCGGCCCTGCCGGGCCTGTCGGCGCAGACGGCCTCGGAACTGCTGCAGCGCACCGACCGGCTGATCCGCACCGTGCCGGAGGTCGCCAGCGTATTCGGCAAGGCCGGGCGGGCGGAATCCGCCACCGACCCGGCGCCCCTGGAAATGTTCGAAACCATTGTGCGGCTCAAGCCCAAGGATCAGTGGCGCGCGGGCATGACCAGCGAGAAGCTGATCGAGGAGCTCGATCGTACCGTACGCGTTCCGGGCCTGACCAACATCTGGATCCCGCCGATCCGCAACCGGATCGACATGCTCGCCACCGGTATCAAGAGCCCGATCGGGGTCAAGGTGGCCGGCAACGACCTGGCCCAGATCGACCGGGCGACACAGGCCATCGAACACGTCGCCAAGGGCGTGCCCGGGGTCACGTCGGCGCTGGCCGAGCGCCTGACCGGCGGGCGCTACGTCGACCTCGACATCGACCGCCCGGCCGCAGCCCGCTACGGTCTGAACATTGCCGACGTGCAGGCCATCGTCGCCGGCGCCATTGGCGGCGAGACCATCGGCGAAACCGTCGAAGGCCTGGCCCGCTACCCGATCAGCCTGCGCTACCCGCGCGAGTGGCGCGACTCCGTCGAGGCGCTGCGCCAACTGCCGATCTACACCCCGCAGGGCAGCCAGATCACCCTCGGCACGGTGGCACGCGTGCGCATCAGCGACGGTCCGCCGATGCTCAAGAGCGAAAACGCCCGTCCTTCCGGCTGGGTGTACATCGACGTCCGTGGCCGTGACCTGTCGTCCGTGGTCGCCGACCTGCGCCAGGCAGTGGCCCGCGAGGTGAAACTCGATCCCGGCATGAGCCTGAACTACTCCGGCCAGTTCGAGTACCTGGAGCGCGCCAACGCCCGCCTGGCCTGGGTGGTGCCGGCGACATTGGCGATCATCTTCGTGCTGCTCTACCTGACCTTCGGCCAGCTCGGCCAGGCCCTGCTGATCATGGCTACCCTGCCCTTCGCCCTGATCGGCGGCGTGTGGCTGCTGTACCTGATGGGCTACAACCTGTCGGTGGCCACGGGTGTCGGCTTCATCGCCCTGGCCGGGGTCGCGGCGGAATTCGGGGTGATCATGCTGATCTACCTGGACAATGCCTGGGCCGAGCGCCAGGCCACGGGTGAATGCACGCGGCAGGCGTTGCTGGAGGCGATTGGCGAGGGGGCGGTGCAACGCATCCGTCCCAAGGCGATGACCGTTGCCGTGATCGTCGCGGGCCTGCTGCCCATCCTCTGGAGCAGCGGTACCGGCAGCGAGGTGATGAGCCGCATTGCCGTGCCAATGGTCGGTGGCATGCTGACCGCGCCCCTGCTCTCGCTGTTCGTGATACCGGCCGCCTACTGGCTGATGCGCCGGCGCAAGCTGGCGGCCTAGGGGCCGACCACCTGGCCCTGACGCCGCAGGATGACATGCGTGGCGTTGGCCGAGGCTACGGACTCGACACAGGCGTAGCCCAGGGCCCGCAGGTCGAGCCCCTCGAACAGTGCCTCTCCCCGGCCCAGCAGGACCGGGGAGATGGCAAGGTGCAGCTCATCGATCAGGCCTTCACGAAGGTACTGGCGAAGGGTGTTCACCCCGCCGCCGATCCGCACATCCCTGCCGGCAGCGGCCTCCCGCGCCCGATCCAGCGCCTCATGAATACCGCCGGTGACGAAGTGGAACGTGGTGCCGCCGGCCATCGCGAGGTCGGGCCGCGCATGGTGGGTCAGCACGAAGACCGGCACGTGATACGGCGGGTTATCCCCCCACCAGCCTTGCCAATTCAGGTCCGGCCAGGCGCCACGAACCGGCCCGAACATGTTCCGCCCCAGGATCCAGGCACCGACATGCTCGAAGCCACGGGCGGCGAAATCATCGTCGATGCCGGTGCTGCCCTCGTCCTTGCCGAACAGGTGCTGTTGGAACGTGCGTGTCGGCAGCAGCCAGCGGTGCAACTCGGTGCCGCAGACACCGAGCGGGTGATCGAGGTCCTGGTCGGGCCCCGCTGCATAGCCATCAAGCGAGAGGGTGAAGCTCTGGACGCGTACACGTGTCATGGTTCGACTCCGCTGGGACGTTGACCGATCAGGAACCGGCAACCGCTCGCCTACCCGCTCCAGCACCCGGCAGGTGCTTTCCCAAGCGTAGGTAATCCAGAAGCCCTGTCAGCGAATCCTGCAAAGGAAATGACCAACGGCGATGGCTGGCCGGGAAACGGCCATCAGCTTGCAACGCTGAAAGGTCACCTTTCGGGTTTGCCGATGCTGAACGACCGCCGCGCACTTATCCTGCCTTATCCAGGATTCATCGATAAACCAAGAAATGGCACAGAACCATGATCGAAGTCACCGAACTCTCCATCGCCGAGCTACGCGGCGCCCTTGAATCAGGCCGGACCACGGCGCTCGCGCTGGTGGAAGCCTACCTGGCCCGGATCGACGCCTACGACACGCCCGCTACCGCCACGGCATTGAACGCCGTGGTGGTGCGCAACCCTGACGCACTCGACGAGGCACGGGCATCCGATGCTCGTCGAGCCCAGGGCAAGACCCTGGGCCCGCTGGACGGCATCCCCTACACCGCCAAGGACAGCTACCTGGTCAAGGGCCTGACCGCTGCCTCGGGCAGCCCGGCCTTCAAGGACCTGGTCGCCCAGCGTGACGCCTTCACCATCGAGCGCCTGCGCGCCGCCGGGGCGATCTGCCTGGGCAAGACCAACATGCCACCGATGGCCAATGGCGGCATGCAGCGGGGCGTCTATGGTCGGGCCGAGAGCCCGTACAACGCCGACTACCTGACCGCGCCCTTTGCCTCGGGCTCGTCGAACGGTGCGGGCACCGCCACTGCCGCCAGCTTTTCCGCGTTCGGCCTGGCCGAGGAAACCTGGTCGAGCGGCCGCGGACCTGCGTCGAACAACGGCCTGTGCGCCTACACCCCGTCGCGCGGGGTGATTTCGGTACGCGGCAACTGGCCGCTGACGCCGACCATGGACGTGGTGGTGCCCTATGCCCGGACCATGGCCGACCTGCTGGAAGTGCTGGACGTAGTGGTCGCGGACGATCCGGACAGCTCCGGCGACCTCTGGCGCCTGCAGCCCTGGGTCCCCCTTCCGGCGCCGTCGGCCGTGCGCCCCGACTCCTACCTGACGCTCGCCGCCGACGCCAGCCTGCTGGCCGGCAAGCGCCTCGGCGTGCCGCGCATGTTCATCAACCGCGACCTCGAAGCGGGCACCAGCGAAAAGCCGGGCATCGGCGGCCCGACCGGCCAGCGCATCCACACCCGCGCCTCGGTCATCGCCCTTTGGGACAGCGCGCGCCAGGCACTGGAAGCGGCGGGCGCCACGGTGGTGGAAGTCGACTTTCCGCTGGTCTCCAATTGCGAAGGCGACCGCCCCGGCGCCCCGACCGTGTACAACCGCGGCCTGGTCTCGAAAGCCTTCCTGCATGAAGAGCTCTGGGAGCTGTCGGCCTGGGGCTTCGACAATTTCCTGCGCGACAACGCTGACCCGGCATTGAATCGCCTGGCCGATGTCGACGGTCCGAGCATCTTCCCCCACGACCCGGGCACCCTGCCCAACCGCGAGGACGACCTCGCCGCCGGCATGGCGGAATATGTGCGCATGGCGCAGCAGGGGATCAAGCCCTGGCATGAGCTGCCGTCGTTGCCGGACGGCCTGCGCGGCCTGGAACAGACCCGCAAGCTCGACCTGGAAGACTGGATGCAGGCGCTGCAGCTCGACGCCGTGCTGTTCCCGACGGTCGCCGACGTCGGCCCGGCCGATGCCGATGTGAACCCGGTGTCCGCCGATATCGCCTGGAGCAACGGCATCTGGGTAGCCAACGGCAACCTGGCGATCCGGCACCTGGGCGTACCGACGGTGACCGTGCCCATGGGCCTGATGGCCGATATCGGCATGCCGGTCGGCCTGACCTTCGCCGGCCGGGCCTATGACGACAACCAGCTGTTGCAGCTGGCCTCGGCCTTCGAGTCGACCGGTTCGAAACGTGTGATCCCGCCCCGTACCCCGCCGCTGAAACGCCAGTGACGGATCGGCCCCTCGCCACGGCTCTCATCGTCAACCGATGAGTCCGCAGCGAGGGGCCGCTGCCTCCAGCTCAGTTCTTCGTCACCATCGACAACGTACTGCCCAGGAAAAACGCCGGGGTACGCCAGCGGGCGAACAGCATCAGCACCAGGCCCAGCGCCAGGATGGTCATGGCGATGATGAACACCAGCCCCACGCCGGCAATGTGCGAACCGCTGCCGAACTCGGGCGAGATACTGTCGAAGGCCGTCTGCCAGAAGATCACCGAGAGCATCGACGCCCCCACCAGCGGGCACAGGCCGCGCATGAGGAAATGCCGCAGGCTGAAGAACAGGCTATGCCGGAAATACCAGACGCAGGCGAAAGCCGTCAGCGAGTAGTAGAAGCAGATCATCATGCCCAGGGCGGTGATGGTGTCGGCCAGCACGTTGTCGCTCAGGGTACGCATGGTCACGTAGAACGCACCGGTGGCAATGCCCGCGGCAATCGTCGCGTAGCGCGGGGTGCGTGAGCGCGGGCAAATGCTGGCGAAGCGCTGCGACACCGCGCCGTAGTAACCCATCGCCAACAGGGTGCGTGCCGGCGAGATGAAGGTCGATTGCAACGATGCGGCGGTGCTCGCCAACACCGCGACGGACATCAGGATCGCCAGCGGACCCATCACCGGACCGGCCAGGTGGGCGAAGACGTTTTCCTGGATCTGCGGGTTGCCCAGGCCCCAGCCCGTCTCGCCGATACCGGCGAACTGCAGGGTCGCGGCGGCGGTGAACAGGTACAGCGCGAGGATCACCAGCACCGTCACGGTGGCCGCACGGCCAGGGACCTTCTCGCTGCCGACCGACTCCTCGCTGACGGTCAGGCACAGGTCCCAACCCCAGAAGATGAAGATCGACAGCGAAAGCCCTGCGGCGAAGGCCGAGAATGACTCGATGTTGAAGGGGTTGAACCATTCCGCGTGGAACACCACCGGTGCCGAGGGTGGCGCGGCCTGGAACGCCGCGACGGAGAACCCGATCAACACCAGCAACTGCAGGGCGACCAGCGCATACTGCACGCGCATGGTCATGCCGATGCCCCGGCAACTGATCCACACCGCCACCGAGATGAACGCACAGCAGGTGACGATGTTCACCAGCAGGTTTTCCCGCAACGCCGCCAGTTCCGCGACGCCAGTGAGCTGGGCCAGGAACAGGTAGAAGAAGTCCACCGCCACGCCGGCCAGGTTGGACAGCACGATCGTCGTCGCCGTGACCAGTCCCCAACCGCCGATCCAGCCGATCATCGGGCCAAACGCCCGGGCCGACCAGGTGAACGAGGTGCCGCTGTCCGGCTCGGCCGCATTCAGTTCGCGATAGCCCAATGCGACCAGCAGCATCGGCAGGAAACCGACGATGAACACGGCGGGCAGATAAACGCCCACTTCACGGACGGTGGGCCCCAGTGCACCGGTCAGTGTGTAGACCGGCGCAATGGTCGATATGCCCAGTACCACGCAGGCGAACAGCCCGACCTTGCCCTGGGCCAGGCCCTTGGAGTTCACGGAGTCGTCCGTGCCAGTCCTCTCGTGGCCCTGGGCGACCTCGATGTATTCACTCATAAGCCTTTGCCACCTTTTGGAATTATTTTCAGTGTCGCTGGATCAGGTCCGAGCGCAGTCAGCGCGCTCGGCGCACCTCGGCATAACGCTCGCAGGCATCCCTGAACGCCTGGAACAAGGTGCGCGATTCGGGGTTCTCGTTCAGGCGCCATTCCGGGTGCCATTGCACCCCCACGACGAAGCCTCGCGAGTCACGGACCGAGACGGCCTCGACCAGGCCATCCGGTGCCAGGGCCTCGACCCGCAGCGCAGGTGCCAGGCGGTCGATGCCCTGGCTGTGCAGCGAGTTGACGCGGAACTCGGCCGGCAGGCCAAGCTGTTCGAACACCCCACCGGCCTGCACCTGGACCGCATGCTGCGGCGCGTACTGCTCGGCCAGTGAATCCGCCTGCGGCTCGCGGTGATCGAGGAAACCGGGCAGCTCCTGCACGCGCTGGTGCAGCGAACCGCCCAGGCTGACATTGAGCTCCTGGAAACCACGGCAGATGCAGAACACCGGAATGCCCTTGTCGATGGCCAGGCGTAGCAGCGGCAAGGTGTTGGCGTCACGCGCCGCATCGTGGGCGGTGCCCTCCAGGCTCGGCTCGCCCTGGTAGAGGGAAGGATCGACGTTGGACGGCGAACCGGTGAACAGCAGGCCGTCGAGGTGTTCCAGCAGATCCTGCGGATCGCTGGGGAGGCTGCGCGCTGGCAGCAGCACCGGCAGCCCGGCCTCGGCTGCGGCTTCGACATACTTGTCGCCGACGGTGTGGGAATCGTATTTACCCAGCAGTTGTCGGCAGGCGGTGACACCGATCAGGGGCACGCGGGACATGGTCATTCTCCAGAAAAATGCCGTCAGCGCCGGGCTGACGGCAGAGGCTCAGACACCCAGGCGATCACGCAGCTGGTAGTAGGCGGCGCCCATGGCGGTGAACGGCACGCGCAGCAGCCGCCCGCCCGGGAACGGGTAGTGGGTCAGCCCGGCGAGGGCGTCGAAACGCTCGGCCTGGCTGCGCAGCGCCTCGGCCAGCACCTTGCCGGCCAGGTGCGTGTAGGTCACGCCGTGGCCGCTGCAGCCCTGGGAGTAGTAGATGTTGTCGCTCAGGCGCCCGACCTGCGGCAGGCGCGACAGGGTCAGCAGGAAGTTGCCGGTCCAGGTGAAATCGATCTTCACGTTCTTGAGCTGCGGGAAGGTCTTGAGCATCTTCGGCCGGATGATCGCCTCGATGTCCGCCGGATCGCGCGCGCCATAGACCACGCCACCGCCGTAGATCAGCCGGCGGTCGGCGGTCAGGCGGAAGTAGTCGAGCAGGTAGTTGCAGTCCTCGACGCAGTAGTCCTGCGGCAGCAGGCTGCGCGCCAGGTCCTCGGACAGCGGCTCGGTCGCCAGCACCTGGGTACCGCACGGCATCGACTTGGCGGCGAGTTCCGGCACCAGCCCACCGAGGTAGGCGTTACCGGCCACCACGACGAACTTGGCCCGGACCTGGCCCTTGGACGTGTGCACCACCGGGCTGTCGCCCCGGTCGATACGGGTTGCCGGGCTCTGTTCGTAGATCGCGCCGCCCAGCGAGGCGACGGCGGCGGCCTCACCCAGGGCCAGGTTGAGCGGATGAATGTGACCACCGCTCATGTCGAGCATGCCGCCGACATACCGGTCGGTGCCGACGACCTCGCGGATGCGCCGCTCGTCCATCAGCTCCAGCTGGGTGTGCCCATAGCGTTCCCAGAGCTTTTTCTGCGACTCCAGGTGCGCCAACTGCTTGGGGGTGATGGCAGCGAAGACACCGCCGTCCTTGAGGTCGCAGTCGATGCCATAACGCGCGACGCGCTCGCGGATGATCCGCCCGCCCTCAAAGGCCATTTCGCCGAGCAATTGCGCCTGGCGGGCACCGGTCTGGCGCTCGATGACATCGATGTCGCGGCTGTAGCTGTTGACGATCTGCCCGCCATTGCGCCCCGAGGCGCCGAAGCCGACCTTGGCCGCTTCCAGCACCGTGACCCGGAAACCGTGCTCCAGCAGGAACAGCGCGGTGGACAGCCCGGTGTAGCCCGCGCCGATGATGCAGACATCGGTCTCCACCGACTCGGCGAGTTGCGGGTAGTCGGTGTCCAGGTTACGCGAAGCCGCGTAGAAACTTGCAACGTGATTGTTCATGGAAAGACTCCTCGAACGTGAAAGCGATGCTCCTCAGAGCTTGATCCAGGTCGCCTTCAGTTCCGTGTACTTGTCGAAGGCATGCAGCGACTTGTCGCGGCCATTGCCGGATTGTTTGAAACCGCCAAACGGCGCGGTCATGTCGCCGCCGTCGTACTGGTTGACCCACACGCTGCCGGCGCGCAACGCCCGCGCCAGGCGGTGGCCGCGCGACAGGTCGCTGGTCCACAGGGCGGCGGCCAGGCCATAGGGCGTGTCATTGGCGATGCGCACGGCCTCGGCCTCGCTGTCGAAATCGATGACGGCCAGCACCGGGCCGAAAATCTCTTCCTGGGCGATACGCATGGCGTTGTCCACGCCGTCGAAGATGGTCGGTTCGACGTAGCTGCCACCGGTGTCCTGCAGCGCACGGCGACCGCCGCTGACCAGTTGCGCGCCCTCCTTCCGGCCGGACTCGATGAAGCCCAGTACCGTCTGCAAGTGACCGTCGTCGACCAGCGCGCCGACGCGGGTGTCCGGGTCCAGGGCATGCCCGGGCTTCCAGCGCTGCAAGGCCTCGACCACCAGCGGCAGGAAACGCGCCTTGATCGAGCGCTCAACCAGCAGCCGCGAACCGGCGATGCACACCTCGCCCTGGTTGAAGGCGATGGCGGCCGCGGCCGCTTCGGCGGCGGCCTGCAGGTCGGGGGCGTCGGCAAACACGATGTTCGGGCTCTTGCCACCGGCCTCCAGCCAGACCCGCTTCATGTTCGACTCACCGGCGTAGACCAGCAGTTGCTTGGCGATCCGCGTGGAGCCGGTGAACACCAGGGTGTCCACGTCCCCGTGCAGCGCCAGGGCCTGCCCAACGGTGTGGCCGAACCCCGGCAGCACGTTGAACACCCCTGCCGGAATACCGGCTTCGAGCGCCAGCTGGGCGATGCGGATCGCGGTCAGCGGCGACTTCTCGGAAGGCTTGAGGATCACCGAGTTGCCGGTCGCCAGCGCGGGGCCGAGCTTCCAGCAGGCCATCATCAGCGGGAAGTTCCACGGCACGATGGCCGCGACCACGCCGACCGGTTCGCGGGTGACCAGGCCAAGCTGATCAGGGGGCGTCGGTGCGACTTCGTCGTAGACCTTGTCGATGGCCTCGGCGCTCCAGCGGATGGCATTGGCCGCTGCCGGCACGTCGATGCCCAGCGAATCGCTGATGGGCTTGCCCATGTCGAGGGTTTCCAGCAGCGCCAGTTCCTCGGCATGCGCCAGCAGCAGGTCGGCAAAGCCTATGAGCACCCGCTTGCGCTGCGCCGGCGCCTGGTTGCGCCAGTCACCGCGCTCGAAACTGGCACGGGCGGCCTGCACCGCCAGCTCGGCGTCGTCGGCCTGGCAGCTGGCGACGTCCGCCAGCAGCCGACCATCCACCGGGCTGGACTTGGCGAATGAGCCACCGGCCACGGCCTCCCGATAGTGACCGTCGATGAACGCCCGGCCTTCGATGCTCAAGCCGTTGAAGCGCCGTTCCCACTGTTCACGTGTTGTCGTTTTCATTGCCGGCCTCCTCAGACGGTGTGCAGGTACCAGTTGTATTCGAGGTCCGAAATGGTGGTTTCGAACTCCTGCATCTCGGCTTCCTTGCACGCGACGAAAATGTCGATGTACTCGGGGCTGATGTACTGGTTCAGCACTTCGCTGTCGTCCAGCTCGCGCAAGGCGTCGCGCAGGTTGTTCGGCAGGCTCTGCTCCAACTGCTCGTAGGAGTTGCCATCGATCGGGTCGCCCGGTTCCAGTTGGTGGGTCAGGCCGTGGTGGATGCCGGCCAGGATCGACGCCATCATCAGGTACGGGTTGGCATCGGCGCCGGCGACGCGGTGTTCGATACGAATCGCATCGGAACCACCGGTGGGTACGCGCACCGCCACGGTCCGGTTGTCCAGGCCCCAGCTCGGTGCGTTCGGCACGTAGAACTGCGCGCCGAAACGGCGATAGGAGTTGACGTTCGGGCACAGGAAGGCCATCGACGCCGGCATGGTTTCCAGCACGCCAGCGATTGCATGACGCAGTGGCGCATGGGTCAGCGGATCGTCGGTGGCGAAGATGTTCTTGCCGGTCTTCTTGTCGATCAGCGAGATGTGCACGTGCAGGCCGTTACCCGCCTGGCCCGGATAGGGCTTGGCCATGAAGGTCGAGTCCATCTCGTGGTCGTAGGCGATGTTCTTCACCAGGCGCTTGAGCAACACCGCGTAGTCGCAGGCCTTGAGCGCGTCCTCGACGTGATGCAGGTTGACCTCGAACTGCGCGGGGGCACTTTCCTTGACGATCGCGTCGGCCGGGATGCCCTGCTCCTTGGCCGCTTCGAGCATGTCCTGGAGGCAGTCGACGTACTCGTCGAGGTCGTCGATCAGGTACACCTGGGTCGAGATCGGGCGCTTGCCGGAAATCGGCGAACGCGGTGGCTGTGGCCGGCCGTTCACGTTTTCCTGGTCGATCAGGTAGAACTCCAGCTCGAACGCCGCGCAGATGGTCAGGCCCAGCTCATCGAACTTCTGCACCACCTGGCGCAGCACCTCCCGCGGGTCGGCGAAGAACGGCCGGCCGTCGAGTTCGTGCATGGTCATCAGCAGTTGGGCGGTGGGCCGCTTCTGCCAGGGCTCGGCACTCAGGGTGTTGGGAATCGGGTAGCAGATGCGGTCGGCATCGCCGATGTCCAGGCCCAGGCCGGAGCTCTCGACGGTGGAACCGTTGATGTCCAGGGCGAACAGCGAAGCGGGAAGATTGATGCCTTTCTCGTAGACCTTGTGCAGGCTGCCGCGTTCGACGCGCTTGCCACGCACGACACCGTTCATGTCGGTGATCAGCAGGTCGACAAACTGAATGTCGGGATTCTCCTTGAGGAAGATGTTCGCTTCATTGAGCTGCACAACACGAGGGGAGACTGGGGAGTTCATGAGGGGGTACATCCTTGGCGCTGACGTGCTCCGGCGAAACGGTTCGCGAGCCAGTGCAGCGTATTTGTTATTTGGCGTGTGGCTGCGGGCGGTGGTCCTGCACAGACCTGCGCCCCCGTCCATGTGCCATTGATTCGAAGTAGCACGCCGAGTATAAGGTGGCACCAACGCAACCCACATCGGCAAACTGGCAAAGGAAGATTGCAACGATGCAATATCAAGTCACCCACAGTGACCTGCACCTGGTGCTGGCACTGGTGCGCGGACGCACCCTGGCCAGAGCCGCCGAGCAGTTGCAGGTGGACGTCTCGACGGTGTTCCGGGCGATCCGCAAGCTTGAAGCCAACCTGGAAGTCGCGCTGTTCGACAAGAACCGCCGCGGCTACACCCCCACCGAGAGCGCCAAGGCGATCGCCGAACAGGCCGAACGCGCCGAGCAGGCGTTGGAAACGGCGCGCATCGCCCTGGCCCATGGGGAAAACGTCATCAGTGGCACGGTGCGCCTGACCTGCACCGATGCCGTGTTGCGCAGCCTGCTGCTGCCGGGGCTTGCCGCCCTGATGCCACGCTACCCGGCCATTTCCCTGGAAATCGCCACCTCCAACAACTTTGCCAGCCTCAGCCGGCGCGACGCGGACATTGCCCTGCGCCTGTCCAACTCGCCGCCCGAACACCTGGTCGGGCGGCGCCTGGGCAAGAGTTCCTACTTCGTCTGCGGGCATGCCAGTTACCGCGAGGGCTATCGGCAGTCGCCGACCGACCAGCCCTGGATCGCCCCGAACGACTCGCTGTCCGATCACCTGTCGGTGGTCTGGCGCCAGCAGGTCTATCCCGGCCTGGTGCCGCGCTATCGCTGCAGCAGCATGTCCTCGGTCGGCGGCCTGGTCGGTGCCGGCCTGGGCGTGGCGGCCCTGCCCGACTTCATGGTCGACAGCCTCGAAGGGGTCGAGCGGCTGAGCGAGCCGCTGGAGGGTTGCGATACCGATATCTGGCTGCTGACGCGGCCGGACAATCTGTCGTTGCGTTCGGTGCAGATTCTGTTTGATGAGATGGCTAACCTGCTGCGCGGCAAAATCGACGCCAGCAGCGTGCAATAACCCGCCAGCCAGCAGCTCTCAGCAGTTTATTGAACTCCCGGGTCGGCACGAAGCTCCATCGCTAAGAGGAACACCGTCAGCGAACAGGAGTGACCATGACAACCCAAGCCCTGCAAGAACCGGCCGGCTCCACAACGGACGAGCGCGTCTACAGCACTGACATCCCCGCCCGCCTAGACCGCCTGCCGTGGACCCGCTTCCACACCCTGCTGGTGCTGGCACTGGGTATCACCTGGTTGCTCGACGGCTTGGAGGTGACCCTCGCCGGCTCGGTCTCCGGGGCGCTCAAGGACAGCCTGCACATGAACAACACCGAGATCGGCCTGGCCGGCGCCGCCTACATCGCCGGCGCGGTGCTCGGGGCGTTGTTCTTCGGTTGGCTCACCGACCGCCTCGGCCGGCGCAAGCTGTTCTTCATCACCCTGTTCCTGTACATCGGCGCCACGGCGGCCACGGCCTTTTCCTGGAACCTGTGGAGCTTCCTGCTGTTCCGCTTTCTCACCGGTGCCGGCATCGGCGGCGAGTACACGGCGATCAACTCGACCATCCAGGAATTCACCCCGGCCCGCTATCGCGGCTGGGTCGACCTGACCATCAACGGCACTTTCTGGATCGGCGCCGCACTGGGCGCCGTCGGTTCGGTGGTCCTGCTCGACCCGAACGTGGCCGGCGGCGAACTGGGCTGGCGGCTGTGCTTCGGCATCGGCGCGGTGCTCGGCCTGATCATCATGCTGATGCGCCTGTGGATTCCGGAAAGCCCACGCTGGCTGATGATCCACAACCAGCCGGAAGAAGCCGAACGCATCGTCGCCAACATCGAACGCCACTACCACGAACGCGGCATCGAGGTGCCCCCGGTGAAAGAACCGCCGCTGCGCCTGCACGCCCGTGACCACACGCCGTTGCGCGAGGTGGTCCACAGCCTGTTCGTCGAACACCGGCGCCGGGCCATCGTCGGGCTGACCCTGCTGACCGCCCAGGCGTTTTTCTACAACGCGATCTTCTTCACCTATGCGCTGGTGCTCACCGACTTCTACCACGTGCCTTCGGCCCATATCGGCTGGTACCTGCTGCCCTTCGCCCTCGGCAACTTCTGCGGGCCGCTGCTGCTCGGGCGGCTGTTCGACGTGGTCGGCCGGCGCATCATGATCAGCAGCACCTACCTGATTTCCGGGGTGCTGCTGTGCTTCAGCGGCTACCTGTTCCAGCAACAGATGATCGACGCGACCCAGCAAACCATCGCCTGGGTGGTGATTTTCTTCTTCGCCTCGGCGGCGGCCAGCTCGGCCTACCTGACCGTGGCGGAGACCTTCCCGCTGGAGATCCGCGCCCTGGCCATCGCCGTGTTCTATGCTTTCGGCACCGGCCTGGGTGGCCTGATCGGCCCGACCCTGTTCGGCGCCCTGATCGAGACCGGCCAGCGCACCAACGTGTTGTACGGCTACCTGATTGGGGCGGGCCTGATGATTGCGGCGGCGGGGGTACAGGCGGTGTGGGGCGTGGCGGCCGAGCGCCGCTCCCTGGAGCATGTGGCCAGGCCCTTGTCGCAGGTAAGTGATTGAAGCCAGGGCTGTGGCAGAATCGCTTCTACCTGACCACTAGGAGAACCTTGTGCTACGAACCTTCGAACGATGGCTCGACCCCTTCCCGCCCGATGAGGTGCCACCACCGCCGATGGGCCTGCTGCGGTTCCTGTGGGCGTGCACGCGCGGCGCCCGAGGCTACATCCTCGCGCTGGCGCTGCTCAGCGCCGGTGTATCGATCTACGAAGCCTGGCTGTTTTCCTTCCTCGGGCAGGTCGTCGACCTCCTCGCCAATTGGAAGGCCGGCGGCGCTGTGAGCGCGGAAGAAAGCCGCGTGCTGTGGGGCATCGGCATCGTGCTGGTGATCAGTATCGCCCTGGTGGCGCTGCGCACGATGATGCAGCACCAGGTCCTGGCGATTAACCTGCCACTGCGGCTGCGCTGGGACTTCCACCGCCTGATGCTGCGCCAGAGCCTCTCGTTCTTTTCCGACGAGTTCTCCGGCCGGGTCACGACCAAGGTGATGCAGACCGCCCTCGCGGTGCGTGAGGTGCTGTTCACCGTGATCGAGATCGCTCCCGGGATCGGCGTGTACTTCATCGCGATCATCGCGCTGGCCGGCGGTTTCGCACCGAAACTGATGCTGCCGTTCGTGGCCTGGATCGCCCTGTTCGGGCTGGCCATGCTGTACTTCGTGCCGCGCCTGGGCCAGGTCGGCCAGGAACAGGCCAATGCCCGCTCGTCGATGACTGGGCGGGTCTCGGACGCCTACACCAACATCACCACGGTGAAGCTGTTCTCGCACTCCAAGCGCGAAGCGCAGTTCGCCCGCGCGGCGATGGAAGACTTCAAGGACACCGGCTTTCGCCAGATGCGCCTGGTCAGCCAGTTCGAGATCGTCAACCAGGCCCTGGTGGTCGGGCTGATCCTCGGCGCCGGCGGTTACGCGCTGTGGCTCTGGCACCAGGGCGACGTCGGTACCGGCGCGGTCGCGGCGATCACCGCCATGGCCTTGCGGGTCAACGGCATGTCGCACTGGATCATGTGGCAGATGACCTCGCTGTTCGAGAACATCGGTACCGTGCAGGACGGCATGGACACCCTGACCCGCGGCCCCAAGGTCCAGGACGCACCGAACGCCGGCGAGCTGGTGACGTCGGGCGGCGCGGTGACCTTCGACAACGTCAGCTTCAACTACAACGGCGAGCGCCAGGTGCTCGACGGCCTGAGCCTGCAGATCCGCCCGGGAGAGAAGATCGGCCTGGTCGGCCGCTCCGGTGCGGGCAAGTCGACACTGATCAATCTGCTGCTGCGCTTCTACGACGTCGACAAGGGCGAAATCCGCATCGATGGGCAGAACATCGCCCAGGTCACCCAGGACAGCCTGCGCGGCGCGATCGGCATGGTCACCCAGGATACCTCGCTGCTGCACCGCTCCATTCGCGACAATATCGCCTATGGCCGCCCCGATGCGACCGAGGCGCAGATCCAGCAGGCGGCCGCCAATGCCCAGGCCGACGGGTTCATCAGCCAGTTGAGCGACCGGCAGGGTCATACCGGCTACGACACCCTGGTCGGCGAACGTGGCATCAAGCTGTCGGGCGGCCAGCGCCAACGCATCGCCATCGCCCGGGTGATGCTCAAGAACGCGCCGATCCTGCTGCTCGACGAAGCCACCAGCGCACTGGATTCGGAAGTGGAAGTGGCCATCCAGGAAAGCCTGGATGAAATGATGCAGGGCAAGACCGTGATCGCCATCGCCCACCGGCTGTCGACCATCGCGGCCATGGACCGCCTGATCGTCATGGACGACGGGCGCATCATCGAACAGGGCACCCACAGCCAGTTGCTGGAGAAAAACGGCACCTACGCCCGGCTTTGGCAGCACCAGAGCGGCGGCTTCCTGGGTGAAGACCTCGGGGTGATGGAGGCCGTGGAGTAATTCGGTCCAACGCCGGCATACAGGAAAATCGCTGCGCGTGACCGCACGCGCAGCGGATCCGACGACCCGGACCGGTTCGCGGCGCACCCGGCGCCGCCTCCTTCAGCGCACCAGGCAGGGCTTCTTGTTGTCGAAGGTCCAGCCCGACACCAGGTACTGCATGGCCACCGCATCGTCGCGAGCGCCGAGCCCCATGTTGCGGTAGGTCTCGTTGGCCTTCATCAGCGCGTCCATGTCCAGTTCGATGCCCAGGCCCGGCTTGGCCGGCACCTGCACCAGGCCACCCTCGATCTTCAACGGTTCCCGGGTCAGGCGCTGGCCGTCCTGCCAGATCCAGTGGGTGTCGATCGCGGTGACATTGCCCGGCGCCGCGGCCGCCACGTGGGTGAACATGGCCAGGGAGATGTCGAAGTGGTTGTTGGAATGCGAGCCCCAGGTCAGGCCCCAGTCGTTGCACATCTGCGCGACCCGGACCGAGCCCTGCATGGTCCAGAAATGCGGGTCGGCCAGCGGGATGTCGACCGACTGCAACTGGATCGCATGGCCCATCTGCCGCCAGTCGGTGGCGATCATGTTGGTGGCGGTGCGCAGGCCGGTGGCCCGGCGGAACTCGGCCATGACTTCGCGGCCGCTGTAGCCGTTCTCGGCGCCACACGGGTCTTCGGCGTAGGCCAGCACCTGATGCTGGTCACGGCAGAGGGCGATGGCTTCCTTGAGTGACCAGGCACCGTTCGGGTCGAGGGTAATGCGCGCCTCGGGGAAACGCTCGGACAGCGCCGTGACCGCCTCGATCTCCTCGGCCCCGCGCAGCACGCCACCCTTGAGCTTGAAGTCCTTGAAGCCGTAGCGCTCGTAAGCGGCCTCCGCCAGGCGCACGACCCGCTCCGGTGTCAGGGCCTCTTCGTTGCGCACCCGGAACCAGGCATTGTCGGCCGCGTCTTCGCTGCGATAAGGCAGGTCGGTCCGCTGGCGATCACCGACGTAGAACAGGTAGCCCAGCATCTCCACCGCGTCACGCTGCTGGCCTTCACCGAGCAGCGCCGCGACCGGCACCTCCAGGTGCTGGCCCAGCAGGTCGAGCAACGCCGACTCCAGCGCGGTCACGGCATGCACGGTGATACGCAGGTCGAAGGTCTGCAGGCCACGGCCACCGGCATCGCGGTCGGCGAACACCGTGCGTACCTTGTTCAGCAGGCTCTGGTAGTTGCCGATCGACTGCCCCACCAGCAACTCGCGAGCCTCTTCGAGCGTCTTGCGGATACCTTCGCCGCCCGGTACCTCCCCTACTCCGGTACGACCGGCGTTGTCCTTGAGGATCAATACGTTACGGGTGAAGTACGGACCGTGGGCACCGCTGAGGTTGAGCAGCATGCTGTCGTGGCCGGCCACGGGCACCACCTGCAGGTCGGTGATCCGCGGTGCCCCCTGGGAGGCCTGGGTCGAAGTCAGAGCATTCATGGGCATTTCCTTTCTTGTGATGGGTGATCAACGCGAGGTGGGCGCCGATGTGGAGGTGCTGGAATGAGGGAGCGGTGCTGGCTCTTCGAGGCCGGCGAGTTCGATACGCTTGATGTCGCCCACCAGCACCAGGTAGCTGATGGCGGCGATCAGCGCATTGGCGCCGATGAACACCAGGGCCATCTTGAACGAGCCGGTGGCGGCGATGATGTAGCCGATGATGATCGGCGTGGAGATCGACGACAGGTTGCCGATGGTGTTGAACAGGCCACCGGCCAGCCCGGCGATCTGCTTCGGCGAGGTGTCGGAGACCACCGCCCAGCCCAGTGCGCCGATACCCTTGCCGAAGAACGCCAGGGCCATGAACGCCACCACCACCCAGTCGGCCTCGACGTAGTTGCAGACGATCATCGACATGGACAGCGCCATGCCCAGCACGATCGGCGTCTTGCGGGCCATGCTCAGCGAGTGGCCGCGGCGCAGCAGGTAGTCGGAGAACACGCCACCCAGGACGCCGCCGAGGAAGCCACACAGCGCCGGCAGCGAGGCGATGGCGCCGGCCTTGAGGATGGTCATGCCACGCTCCTGGACCAGGTACACCGGGAACCAGGTGAGGAAGAAGTACGTCAGCGAGTTGATGCAGAACTGCCCCAGGTAGACCCCGGCCATCATGCGGTTGCTCAACAGCTGGCGCACATGCGCCCACTGCGGGCCGCCGCTCTTTTTCGGCTTCTGTTCATCGAGGTCGACCAGGCCGCCATTGTCGGCGATGTATTGCACTTCGGCGGCATTGGCCAATGGATGCTTGCGCGGGCTGTGGATCACCCGGGTCCAGACCAGGGAGAAGGCCATCCCCAGCGCGCCCATCATGATGAACACGTGTTGCCAGCCGAAGCGATAGACGATCCAGCCCATCAGCGGCGCAAACAACGCCGTGGCGAAGTACTGCGCGGAGTTGAACACCGCCGAGGCCGTGCCCCGCTCGCGGGTCGGGAACCAGGCCGCGACGATGCGCGCGTTGCCCGGGAACGACGGTGCTTCCGCCAGCCCCACCGACAGGCGCAGCAGGACCAGCAGGACGACCACGGTCGAGACGCCGAATTCACCGACGAAACCCTGCAGGAAGGTGAACAGCGACCAGGTGAAGATGCTGACGGTGTAGACACGCTTGGAGCCGAACCGGTCGAGCAGCCAGCCGCCGGGAATCTGGCCCAGCACATAGGCCCAGCCAAAGGCAGAGAAGATATAGCCGAGGGTGATGGCGTCGACGCCCAGTTCTTTCTGGATGCTGGAGCCGGCAATGGAAATGGTCGCGCGGTCGGCGTAGTTGATCGTCGTCACCAGGAACAGCATGAACAGGATCAGGTAGCGGACGCGGCTTTGCTTGGGTTCTTGCATGGATGACGCTCCCACGAATTATTGTTGTGCGGGTAGATCGTTTCTCATTGAAGACATACGTTGTCGTACAACGATAACGTTATCATCGTACGGATAACGTTATCATTCAAGCACCCAAAACAAGAATTTCCGCCACGGCGGTGTTTTCAGGTGCTGGCGCGTTCGATCAGGGAGAAGCCGGTGTCGTGTCGCTCCAGGCCCTTGCCGCCCGCCAGGCGGCGTAGCAGAGCCTCTGCCACGGCGCGGCCCATCTGCGCGGAGTTGACGCTGATGGTGGACAGCGCCGGATGGGCGAAGCGACCGTCGGTCGTGTCGCCGAAGCCAAGCACGGCAATGTCCTGCGGTACCCGCAAGCCTTGCGCAGCGGCCTCGGCCAGCACGCCCAGGGCCACGGTGTCGGAACTGCAGAACACCAGCTGCGGCCGGTTTTTCCTGGTCAGCAGGCGCTTGAGCCCTTCCCGGCCGACTTCCCAGGTGGCGGGCAACGGCAGGATTTCCACCGGGACTTCATGGATGCCGTGATCCGCCAGGCGCTCGATCAGGCCATTGCCACGGCGGATGCCGCGCGGGTCGTCGACGGTGATCAGCGAGAAGCGCTGGTAGCCCTTGGCATGGAAGAAATCGGCGACAAGTCGTCCGACCTCTTCGTGGGAAAAGCCGACCTGCATGTCGAGGGCATGCTCGCTCAGGTCCCAGGCTTCCACCACGGGGATACCGGCCGAGGCCAGCCGGGCACGGCTGCCCTCGGTGTGCAGCGTGCCGGTGAGGACGATGCCATCGGGTCGGCGTCCGAGGATCGCCTCCAGCAGCACTTCCTCCTTTTCCGGCGAGTAGCCGGTAGCGCCCAGCAGCGAGTGGTACCCCGCTTCGGTGAGGCGCTCCATGATCGCCTGGACCACGGCGGCAAAGATCGAGTTGGCGAGCGTGGGCAGCACGATCGCCACCAGCCGGCTCTTGCTCAGGGCCAGGCTGCCGGCCAGCAGGTTGGGCACGTAGCCCATGGCCTTGACCACTTCCAGGACCCGCTCGCGAGTCTTCTCGCTGACACGCTCTGGGCGATGCAGCGCACGCGAAACCGTAATCGGAGAGACCCCCGCGACACGCGCGACATCGATGACGGTCACTGGCAGCTCGCCGGCATCGGCGGCACTCGCCAATTCTCTTCGGGATTTTCTTGCCACGGGGTTCCTGCTCGTACGGGTCATGGTCCGGGACTGGGCATCCCGGTGAATGTCGGCAGTTTACGAAAGCGGCTCCCTCCCGGGCAAATGGACAGCACGGGGTGGATCGAGGATCGCGTCTCGCCGGACTGTCGATCAGCGCAGGCCGGGCCTGATCATCGTTTCATTTTTGAAACGATGACTTTCCTACACTTCTATTTTGATTTATTCGAGTCGTCGATAAGCTTCTCCCATCGCAGCAAACAACCACTTGGAGAAACATCATGATCGGCAAACTTGAAGGCAAAATCGCAGTTGTCACCGGCGGCACCACCGGCATCGGCCTGGCCACCGCCAAACGCTTCGCCCAGGAAGGCGCCCACGTCTACATCACCGGCCGCCGCCAGGCCGAACTGGACGCCGCCGTGGCCCAGGTCGGCAACGCCACCGGCGTGCAGGTCGACTCCACCCGCCTCGACCAGCTCGACGCCCTGTACCAGCGCATCCAGGCCGAGCGCGGCCAGATCGACGTACTGTTCGCCAACGCCGGCGGCGGTTCGATGCTGCCCCTGGGACAGATCACCGAAGAGCACTACGACGACACCTTCGACCGTAACGTCAAGGGCGTGCTGTTCACCGTGCAAAAGGCCCTGCCACTGCTGGCGAACAACGCCTCGGTGATCCTCACCGGCTCCACCGCCGCCAGCTCCGGCACCGCGGCCTTCAGCGTCTACGCCGCGTCCAAGGCCGCCGTGCGTGCCTTCGCCCGCAACTGGATCCTGGACCTGAAGGACCGCAACGTGCGCGTCAACACCATCAGCCCGGGCGCCACCCGCACCCCCGGCCTGGTCGACCTGGCCGGCCCGGATGCGGCGCAGCAGCAGGGCCTGCTGGATTACCTCGCCTCGCAGATCCCGCAAGGGCGCGTGGGTGAGCCGGAAGAGATCGCCAGTGCCGCACTGTTCCTGGCCTCCAGCGATGCCAGCTTCGTCAACGGTATCGAACTGTTCGTCGACGGCGGCCAGGCGCAGATCTGACCGGGGGTCGCTCAGCGACACCCTCCAGACCGGCAACCACTTGCGCTAACGAAAAAAGGCCCCGAAGGGCCTTTTTTCATGGGCTCGACGTTCAGCCCCGCAAGGCCTCGAGCGCACCGCGCAGCGACGCCTGCTCGGCCTGCTGGTACAGCTGCAATTCGTCCAGCGTCTCCCGGCCCAGCGCCTGCTGGAAGGCATCACGGTTGGCCAGCTCGGCGTAATGCGCCTGGGCGTTGTCACCCAGGTTGGACTGGAAGATCCCCGCCGCACTGACCGGCAGGAAGTCTTCGTACACCAGCGGCTCGTAGGCCAGGTCCCCCCCCGCCAACAGCGCGTCCACATCGGCGGACAAGCCCTTGGCCGCCAGGCCCTGGTCGGTCGCCCGGTAGCGGAAGAACGCCAATTGCTCGCGGCGCAGGGTCTCGTAGTCATCCGGGAACGCCTTGAAAGCCTCGGCCAGCAGTTCGCTGTAGCGCAGCGCGTTGGCTTCCGAGGGGAAGCCGCCCAGCGCCTCGCGGGCCTCACCGAGCAGGGCGTCGTACAGCGCACGGCCTTTCGGCGTCAGGGCCACGCCGCGCTGTTCGATCTCGCCGAAACGTGCCGAATGGCTGCCCTGCTCCACGCCCTGCGAACCGACGAAGTCGATCGCCTCGTTGAGCGCCTTGAAGCTGGTCTGGCGCAGCAGGATCGGGCAGTTGCGCCGTGGCGGCCCCTCGATCACCGCCTTGGGCGTGATGCCGCGGCGCGGCATGTCGGCCTGGACCTGGTCGATGTCCAGGGTACGCGGTGTCAGGTGGTTGATGTGCGGCCCCTTGAACGCGACGATGTCGGCAATCAACCGGTGGGCGCCATCCAGGCGCTGGTAGTCGGCCAGGCTGACGGTCGCCTGGCCATGCCAGCGGAAGGTTTCCAGCGCCTGGGCGACGAACTCGCCGGCCGCCGCCTCATCGAGGCCGCCATCGCGCTCAGCCTGGGCAATCAGTTCCAGCACGCGCGGGGTGAAGATCTGCCGTGCCGCCAGGGTGCGCTCGGCAAAGGCCCGCAGTTCGACGTCCTTGATCAGCTCCAGACGCAGCAGCGAGGTGAATACCCGGAATGGACTGGCGCGCAAGGCACGCTCGTCCACCGCGCGAAAGGCCGTGGAATGCACCGGCACCCCCGCCGCAGTCAGGTCGTAGTAACCCACCGGCTGCATGCCCATGACCGCGAACAGACGCCCCAGGGTCGCCAGCTCCGTGGCCGTGCCGACCCGAATCGCACCGTGGCGCTCCAGGTCCAGCCGCTCCAGCTCGCCGGTATGGGCCAGCGCCTGCGCCACGTCCGGCTGCGCCGCCAGGGTGTCGCGGTTGGTATCGGCCACCAGTTGCATCAGGTCGCCATACAGCGGCACCTCGTCCTGGTACATGGCGCTCATGGCCCGGGAAAAGTCGGCACGAATACGATCGGGTGAAACAAAAGTGCTCATCAGACAGGTCTCCGCTCAGGCCAGTTGTGCCAGGCATTGTTCGAGGATGTTCAGGCCTTCTTCCAGAATGGCCGGTTCGGTGGTCAGCGGTGGCAGCAGGCGGATGATATGCCGGGCCTTGCCGCTCGGCATCAGCAACAGGCCAGCCTCCCGGGCACTGGCCAGTACGGCGGCCAGATGCTGCGGCGCCGGGCTGCCGTCGGCGTTGACCAGCTCCAGGCCGCGCATCGCGCCAACCCCGGTCAGGCGACCGATGCAGGCAAAACGTTGTTTCCAGGCCGAGTGATAGCGGGCGATGGTCGAGCCTTGCACCTCTCCCCAGCGCGCCAGGTTCGCATCGGTCATCTGCCCCAGCGTTGCCAGGCCGGCGGCGCAGGCCAGCGGGTTGCCGGAGTAGGTACCGCCCAGCCCACCTTTTGGCAAGGCATCGAGCAGTTCACGGCGACCGACCACCGCCCCTAGCGGCACCCCGCCGGCCATGCTCTTGCCGAGCAGCAGCAGGTCCGGTTCGATACCCAGCCGGGTAAAGGCAAAGCGCTCGCCGGTACGGCCAAAGCCCGACTGCACTTCATCGATCACCAGCACGATGCCATGGCGGTCGCAGAAGGCCCGTAGCGACTTGGCAAACCCTGCATCCAACGCGAGGAAGCCGCCCTCGCCCTGCACCGGCTCGATGAAGATCGCGCCGATGTCCTCGACCGCGATTTCCACGCTGATCAGCCGCTCCAGCGCCTTCAGCGCCTGTTCGGGCGTGACGCCGGTATCCACGCTGGGGTACGGCAGGTGGAACACCGGTCCCGGCAGGCTGCCGACCTTCTGCTTGTACGGGGCCACCTTGCCGTTGAGGTTCAGGGTCGCCAGGGTGCGTCCATGAAAGCCGCCATCGAAGGCGACCACACCGCTGCGACCGGTCGCACCACGGACGATCTTCAGCGCGTTCTCCGCCGCTTCCGCGCCGCTGTTGGTGAGCATGCCGGACAGCGCATAGCCGACCGGTACGAATTCGGCCAGTGCCCGCATATAGGCCGCGTACTGGTCATGGGGCACGGCGTTGAAGGCGGCGTGGGTCATGCGCCCGGCCTGCTCGCGAATGGCCGCGACCACCGCCTCGTTGCAGTGCCCGAGGTTGAGCACGCCGATACCGCCGATGAAATCGATGTAGCGCTTGCCGGCGCTGTCCCAGACTTGTGCGTTGCGCCCGTGGCTCAGTTCCACAGGGTGAACGATGTTGATCGATTGGCTGATGCAATCCTGATTCATGGCCCGCTGCCGTTGCTGGTGAAAGTGCCTCCATTCAAGCGAGCAGGTGCGAGCAAGACAAACGATAAATAGTCGCGGATTCATTCCTTTGATTCATGAAGTCGCGCTGTCACAGCCAGAATTCCACCTTCCACCCCTTTTCTAGAGGGGGAAGCATGAATGAATCGCTCCCGATTTAATGGACTTCGCCCCGTTGAATTCCACAAAGGAATGATATTTGGAATTTTGCTCGTTTGTTCGGCCACGCTTTCGGCGCTGATACTGACCCACGTCAATTGTTCCTGTCGCAACGCCAAAGGAGTCCGAATAATGATCAGTCAACTGCTGCAGCGCCTGGGGGTTCCCGCCCACGCTTATGGCGAAGGCAACTACGCGGTCCATACCCCTATCGACGGCAGCCGTATCGGCTCGGTCAAGCTTGAGGATCGCGACCAGGTGCTGTCGCGCATCACCACCGCCCAGAGCGCCTTCGAAGCCTGGCGCAAGGTGCCGGCGCCGCGCCGTGGCGAGCTGGTGCGGGTATTCGGCGAAGTGTTGCGCGAGCACAAGGCCGACCTCGGCGAACTGGTGTCCATCGAGGCCGGCAAGATCACCCAGGAAGGCCTGGGCGAAGTCCAGGAGATGATCGACATCTGCGATTTCGCGGTCGGCCTGTCCCGCCAGTTGTACGGCCTGACCATCGCCTCCGAGCGTCCGGGCCACCACATGCGTGAAACCTGGCACCCGCTGGGCGTGGTCGGGGTGATCAGCGCCTTCAACTTCCCGGTCGCGGTCTGGGCCTGGAACACCGCGCTGGCACTGGTGTGCGGTAACGCGGTGATCTGGAAGCCGTCGGAAAAGACCCCGCTGACCGCCCTGGCCAGCCAGGCACTGTTCGACAAGGCCCTGGCCCGTTTCGGCGAGGCCCCCGAAGGCCTGGCGCAACTGATCATCGGCGATCGCCAGGCCGGCGAAGTGCTGGTCGACGACAGCCGCGTCGCCCTGGTCAGCGCCACCGGCAGCACCCGCATGGGCCGCGAAGTGGGCCCACGGGTTGCCGCGCGTTTCGGCCGCAGCATCCTTGAACTGGGCGGCAACAACGCCATGATCCTGGCGCCGAGCGCCGACCTCGACCTGGCCGTGCGCGCCGTGCTGTTCAGCGCCGTCGGCACCGCCGGCCAGCGTTGCACCACCCTGCGCCGGCTGTTCGTGCACAACTCGGTCAAGGCCGAGGTCATTGCCCGGGTCAAGTCCGCCTACGGCAAGGTGCGTATCGGCGATCCCCGGGAAGGCAACCTGATCGGCCCGCTGATCGACCAGCAGAGCTTCAACGCCATGCAGAACGCCCTGACCCAGGCCCGCGACGAAGGCGGCCAGGTGTTCGGCGGTGAACGCCAGCTCGCCGACCGCTACCCGAACGCCTACTACGTCAGCCCGGCGCTGGTGGAGATGCCGGGCCAGTCCGCCGTGGTGCGCCACGAGACCTTCGCGCCGATCCTCTACGTCATCGGCTACGACGATTTCGAAGAGGCGCTGCGCCTGAACAACGAAGTGCCCCAGGGCCTGTCGTCGTGCATTTTCACCACCGACGTGCGCGAGGCCGAAGCGTTCCAGAGCGCCAGCGGCAGCGACTGCGGCATCGCCAACGTCAACATCGGCACCAGCGGTGCGGAAATCGGGGGCGCCTTCGGTGGCGAGAAGGAAACCGGCGGGGGTCGCGAATCCGGCTCCGATGCCTGGAAAGGCTACATGCGTCGCCAGACCAACACCGTGAACTACTCCCGCGAGCTGCCACTGGCCCAGGGCATCGTGTTCGACTGACCGGTATCCGGGGTCATCGCCGGTCGATGGCCCCGCTCTCTTCATGGCGTTGAAATCAGGAGTCACTTCGATGCCGCAACTGCAAAAGGCCTGTCTGTGGGAACTGGCCACTCCACAACGCCCCTCCCACACCCCGCTGGTCGGTGAACATGACGCCGATGTCTGCATCATCGGCGCGGGTTTCACCGGACTCTCGGCAGCCTTGCGACTGCTCGAGGACGGCCGTTCGGTGTGCATCGTCGAAGCCCACCAGGTCGGCCACGGCGGTTCCGGGCGCAACGTCGGGCTGGTCAATGCCGGCACCTGGGTGCCGCCGGATGACGTGGAAAAGGTGCTTGGCAAGGCCGCCGGAGACACCCTCAACCGCGCCCTGGGCGGCGCTCCGGCGCTGGTGTTCGAGCACATCGACCGCTACGGCATCGACTGCCAGGATACCCGCACCGGCACCCTGCACATGGCGCACAACGCCGCCGGACTCGCGGACCTGCGTAGCCGCGTCGAGCAATGGCAACGCCGCGGGGCGAAGCTGGAACTGCTCACCGGTCGCGACTGCGCCGACGCCTGCGGCACCGAGCAGGCCTCGGGTGCACTGCTCGACTATCGCGCCGGTACCGTCAACCCCATGGCCTACGCCTCGGGGCTGGCAATCGCGGCGACCCAACGGGGTGCACAGCTTTACGGCGACTCACCGGTGACCGGTCTGGCCCGTACCGAAGACGGCTGGCGTGTCAGCACGGCCAGGGGTTCGGTGCGGGCCGGCAAGGTCATCATCGCGTCCAATGCCTACACCGAAGGCGAATGGGCCGAAGTGGGCAAGCATATCTTCGCCGGCTACTACTACCAGGTGGCCTCGACGCCGCTGTCCGGCTCCGCGGCCGACCAGGTGCTCAAGGGCGGCCAGGGCAGCTGGGACACCCGCACCGTGCTGTCGAGCATCCGCCGCGACGCCGAAGGCCGCCTGGTGCTGGGCAGCCTCGGCAATGCCGCGAACTACCCGCTGTGGTTCATCCGCCGCTGGGCCGACCGTATCGCCAGCCACTATTTCCCACAACTGGGCAAGCTCGACTGGCAGTGCACCTGGACCGGCCGCATCGGCTTCACCCCCGACCACCTGCTGCGCCTGTTCGAACCGGCACCGGGACTGGTCGCCGCCACCGGCTACAACGGCCGCGGCGTGACCACCGGCACGCTGGTGGGCAAGTCGCTGGCCGAATACCTGCTGGGCGAAGACAAACAAGCGCTGCCCATGCCCTTTTCCAACGCCCAACCGGTCAGCGCCCGAGGACTGCGCAGCGCCACCTACGACGCGGGCTTCGGCCTGTACCACGCGGGCCAGTGCCTGCGCGTCGTACTGTAATTCCCTTAGTCGTCCCTGCCAGACAACAACAAAACCATGACTGCACTTTCTGCCGAAAGTACTCGCTAAAACAGGACACGATCACCATGGCTCTACCCACACTCGCAGCGCGCCTTGCGCTAGCGCCTCGAACACGCAGACGGATCGGGCACAGGCCACCTGAGGCCTGACGCTCCGCTCTCCCCCGGCAGGACCGCCCGATGGACCTGCCGCACGCCTACTTCCTGTACATGAGGGTCTGCAATGGCTTCACATGCTCCTGAGCGCACGCTCAAAAAAGGCCTGTCCGCGCGGCAGGTTTCGATGATCTCGATTGCCGGCATCATCGGTGCCGGCCTGTTCATCGGCTCGTCCAAGGCCATCGCCACGGCGGGGCCGGCCATTCTGCTGTCCTACGCGATGACCGGCCTGCTGGTGCTGCTGGTGATGCGCATGCTCGCCGAAATGGCCATCTCCAACCCCGACAGCGGCTCGTTCTCCACCTACGCCAGCGAGGCCATCGGCCCGTGGGCCGGCTTCACCATCGGCTGGCTGTACTGGTGGTTCTGGGTGCTGATCATTCCGGTGGAGGCGATCGCCGGCGCCGACATCCTGCACGCCTGGCTGCCGATGATTCCATCGTGGGCCTACGCCCTGCTGATCATGGTGGTGCTGGCCGGCACCAACCTGGTCAGCGTCAGCAACTTCGGCGCCTTCGAGTACTGGTTCGCGCTGGTCAAGATCATCGGCATCGTCGGCTTCATCGTGGTCGCCACGCTGGCCGTGTGCGGGGTGTTCCCGCTGGCACCGCAGGTGTCGGGCATCGGCCAGATCTTCTCCAATGGCGGCTTCATGCCCCATGGCTTCGGTGCCGTACTGGGCGGTGTGCTGATCACCATCTTCTCGTTCTTCGGCGCGGAAATCGTCACCATCGCCGCCGACGAAACCGAGAACCCGCAGGCCAAGATCCGTCGCGCCACCAACCTGGTGGTGTACCGTATCGCCCTGTTCTACCTGTGCTCGATCTTCTTCGTGGTCGCCCTGGTGGCCTGGAATGATCCGCGCCTGGTGGAGGTGGGCTCGTTCCAGCGCGCACTGGAAGTGATCAACGTGCCGGGCGCCAAGCTGATGGTCGACATCGTGGTCTTCGTCGCCGTGACCAGTTGCATGAACTCCGGGCTCTACACCGCCTCGCGCATGGTCTACTCGCTGTCCAGCCGCGGTGACGGCCCTGCCGCCGTGCGCTACATCTCGCGCCGTGGCGTGCCGGTGGTGGCCGTGAGCATCTCGACCCTGGCCGGTTTCGTCGGCTGCGGCATCAACTTCCTGTTCCCCGGCCAGGTGTTCGGCTTCCTGCTCTCCACCACCGGCGCCATCGCCCTGCTGGTGTACCTGGTGATCGCCGTCTCGCAACTGCGCATGCGCCGTCGCGCCGACCGCGAAGGCCGTCAGCTGGAACTGCGCATGTGGCTGTTCCCGTGGCTCACCTGGCTGGTGATCGGGCTGATCGCGCTGGTGCTGGGCTACATGCTGTTCAGCGAATCCTACCGCTACGAGACGCTGATGACCGCGGCGGTGGCCGGGGCGATGCTGATCACCGGACTGCTGCGCCAGCGTTCGGGCCCCGCGCTGCAAGCCGTGAAGCATCACTGATTCCTACCCGCCCCCACCGGCGGGCCTGGAGTGGCGTGAGCCCCGAGACTCACGTCACCCCAGGCGGCCAGGCCAGGCCCCCTCAGAGTTTCTGCGTGAGGCTGCCCAGCATGTCGCTGGCGGTCTTGATGACCTTGGAATTCATCTCGTAGGCACGCTGGGTGGTGATCATGTTGACCATCTCCTCCACGGTGCTGACGTTGGAGGCCTCCAGGGTGCTCTGCTCGGTGGTTCCGAAACCGTTCAGGCCCGGGGTGCTGACCTGCGGCGCACCGCTGGCGGCGGTCTCCAGGAACAGGTTGCCACCAATGGCCTGCAGGCCGGCCGGGTTGATGAAGTCGGCGGTCTGCAGGTTGCCGATCACCTGCGACGCCGGGTTGCCGGCGGTGGTGATCGAGACGGTGCCGTCCTTGCCGACGGTGAAGGTCTGGGCGTTGTTCGGGATCACGATGGCCGGCTGCAGGGCAAAACCGGCGGCGGTGACGATCTGGCCGGTGTTGTCCAGGTGGAAGGTACCGTCACGGGTGTAGGCCGTGGTGCCATCCGGTTGCAGGATCTGGAAGAAGCCACGGCCGTTGACCGCGATGTCCAGCGGCTGGTCGGTGACCTGCAGGCTGCCGGCGGCGAAGTTCTTCTGCGTACCCACGATGCGCACACCGGTACCCAGTTGCAGGCCCGACGGCAGTTCGCTGTCCTGGGTCGACTGGGCGCCAGGCTGACGCTTGACCTGGTACAGCAGGTCCTGGAATTCGGCACGATCACGCTTGAAGCCGGTGGTCGAGGCGTTGGCCAGGTTGTTGGAAATCGTGGTCAGCTGGGTGTCCTGGGCCGCCAGGCCCGTTTTGGCAACATAGAGTGCTGGAAGCATGGGTTTTCCTCGACCGTCGACTGACGGATGCTGAAGCGTTGAGAGAGAACGACCAAAGGGTTTACTGCGGGGTGAATCGCACCAGCAGGCGCTGTCCCACGCGCAGGGATGCCGGTTCGGGCGAATCGAAGGCCAGGATGCATTCCACGGTACGCAGGTTCGCGCGAACCGCCGGATCGTCTTCCAGCGTGCTTGCCCCAAGCACCTCGCCGATCCGCACGACATGGGCGGACAGCGGTGCCAGGCGGCCACCGCCCTCGTCCGTGACCTCGGCCTTCATCCCGGCGGCAACCACGCCGGCGAAGGACTCGTTGAGCTCGGCCCGCACGATACGAGCCCCGGCCGGCAGCAGGATGAATGACGGTCCCGATTGTGCGGAGACCGTCGTACCGGGCTGGATCAGGCGCCGTACGACATGGCCGTCGACCGGTGCGCGAAGTTGGCGCTGCGCCAGCTCATAACGCGCGGTGGCCAGCTTTCTCGCGGCGGTGTCGGCATCGATGCGACTCTTGTGCACCTCATCGCGCAACTGCTCGGCGATTTCCCGTGCATCCTCGGCACTCTGGCTGTCGCCGGCGCCGGCAGCGGCGGCCTTCGCCAAACGCCTGGCCTTCTGCTCGGCGAGGTGCAGGCGCCTGTCCAACTGCCGGGCCTGCAGCCGAACCTGCTGTTGCTCGCCCTGGGCGGCCGCCACGGCCAGGTTTGCCAACTCGCTGTCCAGGGTCGCGAGCAACTGGCCCTTGCTGACCCGATCCCCCTCCTTCACCTGCACGCGTGCCACCACGCCATCGCGACTGACCCCGAGCTTGAGCAGACCACCTTCGACATCGACGCGGCCACGGGCGACCGCCACGTACGGGCTGGCCGCAGCGTCCGGCCTGGGGGGTGGCTCGTTCCGGGGGCAACCGGTCAACAGCAGGAGTACGCCCGACAGCAACAGCCACGGGCGAAGCGAGTAGAGATTCATAGGAAGTGTTCCTGGGGATCGGTAGCACGGGTGCGTCGAGGCGCTGCCCGGTGATCGTTGAGAATGCGCCCGTCTTCTATGTTCAGGACGCGATCGGTATGGCTGACCAGGCGTGGGTCATGGCTGACGCAGAGCACGGTGGTCCCGCGCTCGCGGGCGATCCGGTGCAGGATGTCGATGATCACCTGGCCGTTGGCCGCATCCAGGGCACTGGTGGGCTCGTCGGCGAACAGCAGCCTGGGCTCCTTCGCCACCGCGCGGGCGATGGCGACCCGCTGCTTCTCGCCGCCGGACAACTCGGCGGGACGCAGGTGCATGCGTGCGCCCAGGCCAACGTCCTCCAGCGCCCGGATCGCCCGCTGACGGCCTTCGGCGGGTGCAAGCCCGAGGTAGTCCAGCGGCAGTTCGACCTGCTGCTGCGCGGTCAGGGCCGGGAACAGATTGAAGCCCTGGAACACGAACCCCGTGTGCTGCAGCCGAAAGCGCTCCAGGGCGCCGGCATCGAGCCTTGTCAGGTCCTGCCCAAGGGCCAGCACGCGCCCCTGGTCCGGGCGCTGCAAGCCGCTGAGGATCGCCAGCAGGGTACTTTTCCCGCAGCCGGAAGGACCGGAAATCAGTGTCAGCTCGCCAGGGTGTATCGCCAGGCTGATGTCATGCAGCACCGGAGTGCTGATCCGCCCCGAGAGGAAAGACTTGCTGATCGCACAGGCTTGCAGGGTGATCGGTGTTGCCGATGTCTGGTCGTACATGGACGGTTCTATCTCAGGAGGCTGGCCGGGTCGGCATGACGCAGGGTGCGGATGGCGGCCAGGCCGGACAGCAGCGCCAGGGCCATGCTCAGCAGCAGGCACGCCGCCACGGTCACGGGTGAAAGTGCCACCGGCACGTTGTAGTAGCCCGCCACGGCGAACAGCAGGCCGGCCAGCACACAGCTGGCCAGCAGACCCAGTGCACCGACCCAGAACGCCTGCTCCATCACCACCTTGCGCAGGGCATTCACGCCGACCCCGAGGGCATTGAGGGTGGCGTACTCGCGAATCGAGCCGATGACCGCCGCCACCAGCGTCTGGCTGGTGATCACGGCGCCCACCAGGAACACGATCGCCGCCAGGAACAGCACACCGGCGCCGGCACCGGTATCGAACATCCAGTACATCTGCGAGCGCTGGGCGAACTGCTCCGCGGTCCATACGGCGTAGTTGCCGAAGGCGGCAGCGCCTTCGAGACGTGCGGCCACCGCCGCCGCCTGGGCCGGGTCGCGCACGCTGGCCACCAGGTAAGTGGTCCTGTCATCCTCGCCAGTGCCATCGAGTTGTCGGGCCGTTGCCAGGGAGGCCAGCACATTCACCCCACCCAGGGCCCGCAAACCGCTGGTGACGCCGACCACACGCACGCGATGACCGTTGAGGGTGGCCGTCTCGCCAGGCCGCACACCCAGGCTGTCCAGGTCAGCCCGGTCGACGATGACCGCCCCGGGTTCGTTCAGCCGCGCGCGCAGCTCGGCTGGCAGTATCCGCTGGAACATCAGCCCCTGCGGCCGGGCATCGATCCCGCTGACGAACACCGAAACACCCCCCGTATCCCGGGCGCCACGCCAATCGGCATCGATCCACTGGAACGGCTCGACGGCCAGGACATCGGCGTCCATGCGCAAGTGCATCTCCACGCCCGCGTCGATCGGGCGGCCCAGGTTGACGCTCTGGGTACCGGGATAACCGACCCAGAGCTGGGCACTGGAACCGTTGATGTAGACGCTGGCACTGCCGAAGATGCCCAGCACCAGCCCGGCCTGGAGCAGCTGCAACAGCCCGGCAAACCCCACGGCAATCATTGCCGGCAGGAAACGGCGCCATTCATGGATCAGGGTCTGGCGAGCCAACGCGACCATCACTCGACCTCCGTCGCAGCCACGACAGGCAACGCCGCACCGCCCAGCGCCTTGTACAACGCGACATAGGCGATGCCGCGCTCGGCACTGGCGCTGTCGACCTGTTGTTGGGCACGCAGGCCGGCAACGCGCGCGCCGTCCAGCTCCAGCCGGCTCAGGAGCCCCAACCGCAGCTGCTGCTGCCGGGCCTCCAGGTGTGCCTCGGCCGCCGCCTGGCTCTGTCGGGACGACTGCTCCCGCAGGCGCAGTTGTTCAAGATCGCCCAGAGCGGTTTCAACCTCGGCGCCCCCCTCCAGCACCGACTGCCGGTAGGCCAGGAGCGCGGCTTGCAATTCATGATCCCTGGCCTGCGCAGAGGCTATCCGCTGCCCCCAGTCGAACAGCGGAAGATTGATCCCCGGCCCGAAGGAGAAAATGCTGTTGCCACTGCGCGCATGCCGGCGATTGCTGGCAACGTTCAATGACCACTGCAGTGAAGAGCCCAGGCTGATGTGCGGGTAGACATCGGCACGACTGATACCCAGATTGCCCGCGGCAATGATGACCTGGGCCTCGGCGGCGGAGATTTCCGGCCGCGTGCGCAGCAGGTCCGCCGGTACGTTGCCCAGTTGCCAGGCCCCCAATTGCGGCACCGGCCCGGGCTGCAGCCAGGCGGGGTCCGGCTGGCTGCGGGCAAGGAGCACCGCCAGTTGCCGGACCTTGCGGTTGATCTGCTGCCGTGGCCTGGTCAGGGCCATCTCGGCCTGGTCCAGCGCGCCCCTGGCTGCCGATACCTGCGAGGCCGATGCCAGCTTGAGCCGCTCGCGCACGAGCAACAGCTCCAGCTTTTCGCGCTGGGTATCACGAATGGCTCCCAGGCTGGCCAGCCCCTGTTGAGCCGCTCGCAGCTCGATCCAGTTTCGACAGACCTCCGCGACCAGCGACACCTGTACCGTGCGCAGCTCCGATTCCTGCCAGGCCAGATTGCCCTGGGCAAGGCGGTCGACGCCTTCCCTCATGCCGAACAGCGGCAGTTCCCACTGCGCGTCGAAACCGACCAGGAAGTAGGACGTACTGGTATCCGGGCTGATGGCATCCCGGGTGTTGATGCCCAGCGAAGGCAGGTAGGCGGATGACGAGTGCTGGCTCAGCAGCCGGGTTGCACGCAGGCGCTGCACGGCGGCGGCGACCTCCAGGTTGTTGCGCAGTGCCTGCTCGACCAGGGCATCGAGCGCCGGATCATTGAAGGCATGCCACCATTGCTGAAGTGCCGGTTGCGGCGTCCGGACAGGAGCCGGCGCGTTCTGCCAGACATCGGGCAGCGACGCCGTCAACGGCGGTACGGGGGTCGCCGAACAACCGGCCAGGCCCCACAGGGCCAGCGATAGCAGGCACAGCGCCCGGCCGGTTTGCGATCTGATAAGAGGCTTGATAGTCGTCACCTATACGCACGGGGGGGTACAGGCTCACCAAGCGGTGAGCCGTTTTTCGAACACCAGAAGACTCAGGGCGCCGCCTCCCCCAGGCCCGGATCGACCCGCTTGCCGATGTCCCTCAGACGCGCCAGCTGGTCGACCATCCCCGGCGCTTCATCCAGGCAACTGACGAAGGTCCACAGATAGGTCATCACCGCATACACATGGCCGGCCTTGATGCCGGAAGACAACGCCATCTGGCTGATCGCCAGGGCAAACAGCAACGCCGCCAGGGAGCCGATAAACAGGTAGGCCGCAGCCTCGCGGTCCGACAGCCAGATACGCAGCCGGGACAACAGGCGATAGTGGCGATGCAGGGTCTGGGCGCCGACTTTCTCCACCAGGCCGATTTCCTTTTCCAGGCGATCGTTCAGGCGCTCATGCAACAGCTGGTTTCGTCCGGCAAAGCGTGGCAACAACGTCACGCACAGCAGCAGTACCAGCAGGCAGCCGAGCCCGACCCGGAACTCGATCACCAGCAACATCGCGGCCGCCCCGACAATCGACACCAGCGCCGTGCTGATGATGGGGACGTGCTTCTCGAAGAAGTCGACGAAGTCCCGGGCCAGCACCACTCGCGCGGCGACTTTCGAGGTGCTGTGGTTCTGCGATCGCTGGTTGAGGATGACCGGTACCGCAAGATCGGCATAAATACGGGTGAACGTACGGGTATCGACCGCACGGCGCAGCGCACCGACAAACCAGAACATGAACACGACAGCGGCATAAAGCAGTGCGTGAAGTGTATTACCCTGGATGATCGAGTCCACCGCAAAACCGGCGAACAAGGGATAAGCCAGCAACAGCAGATTCTCCAACGCCACCAAAGATAGTGTGCAGAACAACTTGCCAGGATAGGCCCTGGCAATGGCCTTGAGCGTCTGGTAGGCAGACTGTTGACCGATCTTCCGGCTTTCTTCGATCAATATTTTTGGTGTTACGGGCGACATGGGAAACTCGTCGAGATAAAGATGCCGTGGGTTATTCAGGCTTGGCTGGATGCAGGTGTTATCGCAGACCAGTATCAGCGGCCTGATGGATCGCCGACCAACGCTGCACCCGGCAGGGATGTACCTGCACGACCGCTTGCGAAGCCCGGTATTGCGTGGCGCCGAGCAGGTCGCGATGTTCATCGGTGATCAACTGAAGCCTTGTCTGGACCTCCTCGACGACCATCTCCGTTATCATCAGCAGGCAGATGGCAGGCACAAAAAACAGCCAATGTGCATATGACCGGGTAGCCAACGAAAGAATGACGCCCACTATGCAAAGTGCCAGAGCCAATAGGGGTGCAACCCATTGAAATGGTCCCCAGAATTTCTGCAGCCTTTTCAACTTTTGCGAATAAAAGTCAAACTGCCGAATGCGTTCGGCCCGGTAAACTTTTTTACAATTCAATGATTCTTCAAACATAGAAATACCTGGCGCGAGACTACGAGAGACTCGGCCCGAATACACCACAATCTTTGTTAGTATGAGTAATCAGTTGATTACAATGTGCTCGGGCAATACTTGACCGAGCCAGGCCAGCCTTGTTTCGCTGACCTCCACCCAGCGGCCGTTTTCCGGCCTGCGGCAACCGCTCCTGAACGCGATACAGACACCGCGGCTGTCCAGCAAGGCAAAGTGGCGATATCCACTGCGCTGCCAAGCCCTGAAAAGGCCATGCACGCCGCGTTGCGCAAAAGCCAGGAAGCGAGCTGGCATGATCAGACCGGCCAACTGAGCTCGAACAGCGTCCCGGCGTTCTCGGTGTTGCGGCAGGTCACCGCTCCCCCATGTGCCACGGCGATGGCCCGGACGACTGCCAGGCCCAGGCCGCTGCCGCCCTGGGCTCTCGAGCGCGACGTGTCACCGCGCTGGAAGGCCTCGAAAATATGGGTGGCGAACGCCTCGTCGATGCCGGGGCCGCTGTCCTCGACCCGCAGGTAGTTGAGGTTCGCTCTGGTACCCAACTGCACGGCGACATTCCCCGGCGTGGCGTGCCTGCGCACATTTTCCAGCAAGGCCAGCAGCGCCTGGCGGATCCTGGCCACGTCACACCGAACGGAGCGTCGTTGCAGATCCAGTTGCAAGGTGAACCCCGCCGCCTGCAGGCTGGGTTCGAACAGCTGGACCTCGGCTTCGATACCCATAGCCAGGTCGGTTTCCTGCAGGTTGAGTTCGAGATAACCGCTGTCCGCCAGGCCCACGACGCGCAGGTCCTCGATCAGCCGCGTCAGTCCCTCGACCTGCGTCAGCAGGCCGTAGAACTGCGCCGTATCCGGCGTGAAAACCCCTTCGGCCAGGCCTTGCAAACGCCCACGCAGGATCGTCAGCGGCGTGCGCAATTCATGGGCGATCGCGGCATTCCAGAAAGCCTGCTCCTGTGCCATGCGCTGCAAGCGGCTGGCCATGCTGTTGAAGTCATCCACCAGCACGGAGGCTTCGCCCAGTGACTGGTCACCGGCGACGGCACGGGCCTCGAGATCACCGTCCGCCAGCCGCCGCAGACTCGTGGCCACCGAGTTCAACGGCATCAGGATCCGGCGGGACAGCTTGATCGCCGCCACGGCACCCACCCCCAGGCTAATGCAGGTGGTCAGGGCCATCCACAGCCACTCCATCCCTGACGGCAGCCATTCGTCCATCTCGGCTTCCGTGGGTGGCGAAATTTCCGACAGCAGCGCATAGAACACATAGGAGCCGACCACGCTCAGCGCAATGACGCACAGCACCACCGCCGACATCGAGAAGATGATCTGCCGGCTCAAGCCACCGGACCGCTTCACAGGCCACTCCCGAACCGGTAGCCGACACCGCGGATACTCTCCGGCACACCCTGCAGCCCCAGCTCCTCGATCTTGCGGCGCAGCTTGCTGATGTGGCTGTCGACGGTCCGTTCCAGGCTGTCGCTTTCAGGCAGGCAGGTGGCGAGCAGTTCGGCGCGGCTGAACACCCGCTTCGGCGCCTTCGCCAATTGGGCCAGCAAGCGGAACTCCGTCACGGTCAGGTTCAGCCCGACCGTGTCCAGCTCGGTGCGCACCTGCACCTCATGCGCCTGCAGGTCGATCTCGAAGGCCCCCACCCGCAGCAGGCCGGCAGCGGCACCCTGGGCATAATCGATGGAACGGCGCAGGACCGCCTGCACCCGGGCGACCACCTCGGCGGGATTGAACGGCTTGACGATGTAGTCATCCGCACCGATGCGCAGGCCCATCAGCTTGTCCATGTCCTGGTCCTGTGCGGTCAGCATGATCACCGGCGTACGCCCGCGGTGCCGCAGCTCGGCCAGCACCATCCAGCCGTCCAGGTTCGGCATCCGCACATCCAGCAGCACCAGGTCGGGCTTGAGTTTCTGGTGCAGGTCGAGGGCAATGCGGCCATCGAGGGCATGCACCGTGCGATAGCCCGCCCGCGCCAGATAGGCCGCCAGGATATCGGCGATTTCAGGCTCGTCCTCGGCAATCAGCACCAGTGCCTGAATCTCTCTGGAAGTGTCCATTCGCGTCGACGCCGCTGTCGGGAAATCACTCATATGTCACTCGGTCAACTGGCTGCGGGCGATATCCGCCCCTGTTCCGGCGCCCGCCAGCCCTGTACCCGGGCTGCCAGGCTCTGTCATGGGTAGCGGACATTATGCGCAAGAAAAATGCGCTTCCGTGGGAGGTTTTGTGGAGAAATGATGGAGAGGCGTTTTTTTTTGCGCAGTGCAGGATCTGAAAAACAAAGTCGTGCTGGTCACGGGAGCCACCAGAGGCATCGGCCAGGCTGCGGCCACCGAGTTCGCCACGCGTGGCGCCACGCTCACCCTGCTCGGACGGGGCAGGGCCAGGACCGAATCGCTGACCGAGGCGCTCACGTCGAGCACCGGCAATCCCCTCCTCGATTACCTGATGTGTGATCTGTCCAGGGGCGACCCTTTTCCCTCTCCCCGGAACAGAGGTGCGGATTCGCTGATCTGGCTCGCCACCGCCCCCGAGGCTGGTGCGCTGCGCGGTGAATATGTTTCCAGGCGCGGTCCGGTGAGGCCTGCCAGGCAGGCGCTCGATGCGCAACGGGCCGATGACCTCTGGACGCACAGGCGTTCGGCATCAGGCCACCAGGACCGGACGACCACCGTGCATACCGTTCAGACCGAGGGGGTTGGCCCGGTGCCAAACACGACCTCATCCCCAGGCGTCGGATCGCAGAAGATGTCCTCCAGTAGCGCGACCAAGGCCTGGACGCCGGGATGGCGGCATGAGGCTGCGCTGATCAGGCACATGGCGCGGGAGTTCTCCCCGCTCAGATGTCTGCATTTCGCTCCAGGGCGGCCAGCAACTCGCGATTGCTCCCGCCCAGCAACTGGGTCGCCTGCGCGGCCCGCTTCAACAGCAGCACGCGAGCGGCCTGCAGTGCCTCCCGGTTGAAACGCTCGGACGGCCCCGACAAGGTGAGCGCCCCCTTGAACTCATGGCTGACCCCGAAGACCGGAGCCGAAATCGAGGCAGTGTCCGGGTCGCGCTCGCCGAACGAGGCGGCCCAGAACTGCTCCCGCACCTCGGCCAGCGCGCGGTCCGCCGGCGGCCCGAAAGCCCTGAGAATCTTCCCCGAGGCACCGGCGTGCAGCGGGAAACGATCCCCTTCATGGATGCTGAACCGCACGGCACGCTTGGGCTCGACCCGGAACAGCACCACCCGGATATCGTTTTCGAGCACATAGAAGGAAGACGTTTCGCCGCTCTCCTCGGTCAGCGCTTCCAGCACCGGATAGAGGCTGTCGCGCAGCCGGAAGGAAGCCTGGTAGATCTGCGCCAGCCGCAAGGGTTCATGGCCCACGGTGTACTGCCCGTCAGCCAGGCGCCTGATGAAACCGGCCCGTTCCAGCGAACTCATCAGGCGCAGGATGGTGCTCTTGTACAAGCCGGTGCGACGCGCGATTTCGGCCAGTGGCAGGCTGCTGCGGTCGGGCTCGAAGGCCGCCAGAATCGCGAAGGCCCGGTCGACCGCCGCGACGCCCCCGTCGGCATTGTTCTTGGCAGCATCGGCTGCTGCAGGCTCAGTTTTTGGCGACATCAGACTTCTGCTCGGCATCATCGTGAAAAATCGGCCCCGGAGCGGGGCCGTTGAGATGCCTGCTACCTTACCTGCGAGGCAGGCTGCCAGCCAGTCCATTGTCCGGAACAGCGTTTCATTCGATCAGGCATCACGCATGAACAGGCGCAGCGACAGCGCCATGAGCGCAGCCACGAACAGGATGCCGCCCATGACCATCAGGCCCGCGCTGAAGGACTGGGTGTGGTCCTTCAGGAATCCCATCAGATAAGGCCCGACGAAACCGCCGAATGCACCGATGGAGTTGATCAGCGCGATGCCACCGGCTGCGGCCTGGCCACTGAGGAACCTGGCCGGCAAGGTGTAGAAAATCGTCTTCGCCGAGATCGTCCCCACCAGCGCCAGGGTGATCCCCGCCAGGGCCGGGACCAGCGCATTCATGTTGAGCGCGAAGATCAGCGCCAGGCCGGCCAGCACCAGTGCAATGACCAGGTTGAGAATGCCACGCCCGCTACGGTCGACATGCTTGGCCCAGAACAGCAGGCCGATGGTCGAGAAGAAATAGGGCACTGCCGCGACCCAGCCGATCAGGCCCAACTCGACGCCCTGGGCTTTCAGCATCTGCGGCAACCAGATGCCGATTCCGTAGGTGCCGATGGTGAAACTGAAGGTAATCGAACTGAGGATCCAGACCCGTGGGTCCTTCAGCGCCGTTGCCAGGCCGTGGCTCTTGCAGGTGTGCGCCCTCTCCTTCTCCAGCATGGCGCTCAGGGCGTCCTTCTCCTCGCGGGACAGCCAGCGGGCCTCGTCCGGCCGGTTGGCCAGCACCTTGAGGGTGACAAGGCCCAGGAGGCAGGCCGGCAGCCCCTCGATGATGAACATCCACTGCCAACCCGCGAGCCCCAATGCCCCGTGCATCTGCAGCAGCCAGATCGACAGCGGGCCACCCACGAGGAAGGAAATGGGCGTGGCCACCGTGAACCAGGCCAGCACGCGAGTGCGGTACTGGACCGGGAACCAGAGCGTCAGGAAAAAGATGACACCGGGGAAGAAGCCGGCTTCGGCCACGCCCAGCAGAAAACGAACGACATAAAAGCTGTAGGGGCCGACCACGCAAGCGGTCGCTGCCGCCGCCAGCCCCCAGGTGATCATGATACGGGCCATCCACAGCCGTGCCCCGAAACGATACATGGCCAGGTTGCTGGGGACTTCGCACAGGCAATAGCCGACGAACATGATGCCTGCACCCAGGCCGAACTGGGCCGCCGTGAGCCCCAGCTGGTCGGTCATTTGCAGGGCCGCGTAACCCACGCTGGTGCGATCCAGGTAGTTGAAGAAATAGGCCAGCGCGAGCAAGGGAATCAGGCGCCAGGCGGCTTTGCTCATCGCTCGCTGCTGCAAGGCAGTGGCCACTTCAGGCTGCGGCATGGATAAAGGGGTATCCGGGGTCGTGACATCAGCCATGACTGTATCCTCGGTTTTGTTGTTATGAATACCGCGGCTGGATGGGCCGGCGGTGAATGCAGACGGCTGGCGCACCCTGGCCAGGGGAACTGCGGTTCAAGCCCGAGCGTCGTGTTCAGGCGGTCTTGACCGTGCCATCGGCCTCGAGCCGGACGATCTCGTCCTCGGCATACCCCAACTGGGCCAGCAGCGCCCTGGAGTGACTGCCAAGGCTCGGGACATCGAGTCGCGTGCCAAAGCGCTGGCCATCCATCTCGAATGGCAGCATCGGCACCTTGACCTGCTCTCCCCCCGGCAACGTCAGTTCGGCCATGCCGCCAGACTGGTTGAGGTGCTCGTCCTCGAACAGGTCTTCGGGACGTTGGATAGGCGAGAACGGCAGGCCGGCCTTCTCACACAGCGCCATCACCGTCTGCTTGTCCATCCCGCCGAGGCGCTGGCGCACCCTGGGCAGGATCCGTTCACGGGCCTGGACGCGCTGATTGTTACGGCTCAGTTCGGGGTCGGCGGCGAGTTCGGGGAAATCGAACGCTTCGCAGAACGAAGCCCACTGACTGTCACTGACGACGCCCATGAAGACCTGCTCGCCTTCACTTGCCGTTTCGAAAACGTCATAGATCGCCCAGGCGGAAATGCGGCTGGGCATTGGCGCCGCGGCCTTGCCGGTCACCACTTGCTGCATCATGTGCTGGGCGACCAGGAAGGCCGAGTTTTCGAACAGCCCGGTCTGGACGAACTGGCCGCGACCGGTTTCCTTGCGTTGCAGCAAGGCCGCGAGGATCGAGACCGCACTGAACATCCCGCCCATCACGTCGTTGACCGACGCCCCGGCACGCAAGGGGCGCCCGACCGGCCCGGTCATGTAGGCCAGGCCCGTCATCATCTGGACCACCTCGTCCAGTGCCGTGCGCTTCTCGTAGGGGCCGGGCAGAAAGCCCTTCATCGAGCTGTAGATGATGTCCGGCCTGATGGCCTTGACCTGCTCATAGCCCAGGCCCAGTTTCTCCATGGCGCCAGGTCGGAAGTTCTCGGTGACCACGTCGGCGGTTGCGAGCAGCTTCTTCACCGCAGCCATGCCCTCCGGCGACTTGATGTCCACCGCAAAGCTCTTCTTGTTGCGGTTGTAGGTCATCCAGTACCCGGCGCCGGAGCCCATCAGGCGGCGGGTGTTGTCCCCTTCCGGAACCGGCTCGACCTTGATCACCTCGGCACCGAGATCCGCCAGCAGCAGGCCACAGGTCGGCCCCATCACCATGTGGACGAACTCGACGACGCGAATGCCGGCCAGCGGCAGGGACTTATCTTCAGGCTGGTTCATACGGCCTCCCGCGCATAGGTGAAGTTCTTGCCCACGCCGGCATCCGGGATGAAGCCATACAGCGGTTCTGCCGGCAGTCCACGACGAAGCACTTCACGCGCGGCGACCAGCCGGTCGATGTCGACGCCGGTTCTCAGCCCCATGGACTCCAGCAGGTACACCAGGTCCTCGGTGACGATGTTGCCGGAGGCGCCCGGAGCGTAGGGGCAACCACCCAGGCCGCCCTGGGAACCGTCGAAGGTCTTCACCCCGGCCTCCAGCGCGGCGACCACGTTGGCCAGCCCCTGGCCACGGGTGTTGTGGAAGTGGGCACTGCCAGCCAGTGGACCCAGCTCCCTGAACAGGCGGGTGAACAGTCGGCGGACCTGGGTGGGGTTGGCATAACCGACGGTGTCGGAAAGACCGACCTCATCCACGCCCAGCTCGGCCATTTTCACGGCGAATGCCATCGTCTCGTCATCGCTCACCACCCCCTGGAGCGTGCAGCCGAAGGCCGTCGACAGGCCCGCTTCGATCTGCACCTGCGGGAACCGCTCGTTGCGCAGCGCGACGATCGCCTGGACCTCCTCCAGGAGCTGCGCATGGGTCTTGCGGATATTCGAGAGGGAGTGCTGCTCGCTGACGGAAATGGGCAGCGTGATCTTGTGGATGCCGGCGCTGAACGCCGCCTCTGCGCCCCTGAGATTCGGCACCAGCGCGGTGACGAAAAGGCCCGGCAGCGTCAGGGCATGGGCAACCACTTCGGCGGCATCGGCCATCTGCGGCAGCAGCTTGGCAGACACGAATGAGCCAACCTCGATCTCTCGCAAGCCGGCCCCTGCCAGGGCCGAAATCCACTCAAGCTTCAGCTCGGTGGGCAGGGTGGCCTTGACGCTCTGCAGGCCATCCCTCGGCCCGACTTCACTGACCAGGATGTCGATATCTGTCGTTTCTTTCACGGAGGTTCTCCTGTTGCCGTGGAGAGCCTGCTCGAACAGTCATGCAGTGCGGCTGCGAAGCGGGGCGCTGTTTTTTATGATTGTTCTGTCAGGCAGAATTACGTTCTATTTTTAGTATTCGCGCACTCTCTCATGCCTGTCAACGCTGATTACGATGAACGGATGGCTAGCGAATTTCCGGGAACCACGTGTGGGGACCTGACCTTGGAGGACACTTGACAGCTAGGGAAATAGCTTGGAGAGTGTTCCATCAAGAGCAACGTAGTTCTATCTGACAGAACAAAGCTCGACACAACAAGACATTCCGGGCAACGCACACCGGGAGGCCACCCAGGTCTCCTGCCACTCGAGCACCCGCTCTGCACGCCTGTTTTCACATGGAGATCCGCCATGAGCCTGTATGCCCCTCCCCAGGAACGTCCAACCGAGGTCTTCAGCCGATTACCCAGGGAATTCTGGCGGGACGGGGATTCGGACTGGGTCAGGGCCAACAAGCCCGGCCAACCCGTAAGCAGCTTCCTGGAGGGACCCTCCTTCGATCAGGCGGGCAATCTCTATGTCACCGACATCCCCTATGGGCGGATCTTTCGCGTGACGCCAGAAGGCGACTGGGAACTGATCGTGGAATACGACGGCTGGCCCAACGGCCTGAAGGTCCATCGTGATGGCCGGGTTTTCATCGCCGACTACAAGAACGGCATCCTGGTTCTCGATCCGCTGAGCAAGCGCATCACGCCCTTCCTGACCCATCGCCGCAGCGAAAGCTTCAAGGGGGTCAATGACCTGTTCTTCGACCGGCAGGGGCATCTGTACTTCACCGACCAGGGACAGACAGGCATGCACGACCCGACCGGCCGGGTGTTTCGCTACGACCTGGCGCAACAGCGCCTGGACTGCCTGCTGGACAACGGCCCCAGCCCCAACGGCCTGGTGATGGATCTCCAGGAAAAGGCCCTGCTGGTGGCCATGACCCGCGGGAACGCCGTGTGGCGGCTGCCCCTCCAGGCGGACGGCACTACCTCCAAGGTCGGCGTGTTCACGGCGATGGCGGGCGGCGTCAGTGGCGCTGACGGCATGGCCCTGGACGAATCGGGGAATCTCTACGTCTGCGACGCCGGTAACGGATGCGTGTGGGCCTTCGACGCCCACGCCGTGCCGCTCTATCGCTTCAAGTCCTGCACCGAAGGCAGGACCCTGACCAACCTCGCCTTCGGTGGCGAAGGCAATCGCGGCCTGTTCATCACCGACTCATCGACGGGCCACATCCTCAGGGCCGACACCGGCCACCCGGGCAAGCAAATGTTCTCGCACACCCCCGCCTGACCCATCGAGCCGCCGCCCTGTGCACAAGGCGCACGGGCTGCGCTCGGCTCGCAAAAAGCGGGTACCCACCACTCATACAAGACAGATAACAAGAGGGAAACATGCTTACGCTTCTGAGCTACACCATGATCGCCTGCTTCATGTACCTGGTCATGAGCAAGCGCCTGTCACCCCTGGTGGCTCTCATCCTGGTACCGGTCGCCTTTGCCAGCCTGAGCGGGTTCGCCCCCCAGTTGGGCCCGATGATGTTCGATGGCGTGAAGATGCTGGCCCCGACCGGGATCATGCTGACCTTCGCGATTCTCTACTTCTGCATGATGACCGACGCCGGCCTCTTCAACCCGCTGATCAAGCTGATTCTCAAGTGCGTGAAAGGCGACCCGCTGAAGATTGTCATCGGCACCGCCATTCTCGGCATCTGCGTGGGCCTGGATGGCGATGGTGCCACGACGTACATCATCACCACCGCCGCGCTGCTCCCCCTGTACCGGCGCACCGGCATGAGCCTCCAGGTGCTGGCAACGGTCCTGCTGCTGACCAATGGCGTGATGAACATCCTGCCCTGGGCGGGGCCCTTCTCTCGCGCCGCGAGTGCCATGCATGTGGACATCACGGAACTGTTCCTTGAAATGCTCCCGTTGATGATCGCCGGGGCAGGCTGGGTGATCTTCGCCGCGTTCTACCTCGGCAGCCGAGAACGTCGCCGGCTGGGCGTCGTGCAGCTCGACCACGATGAAACCATGAGCCACTTCACCGAGTTCAGGCTGACCGACTGGCGCTTCCTGTTCAACGCGGCGCTCACCCTCGCGCTCATCTCGCTGATGATGCTCAACGTCATGCCGCTTGCGATCCTGTTCATGCTCGCCTTCGGCCTGGGCGTACTGGTGAACTTCCCCGACGTGAAGGCGCAGAAGGCGGTCATCGGCAAATACGCCGACAACGTCATGGCGGTGACCTTGCTGATCTTCGCCGCGGGTATCTTCGTCGGGATCATGTCCGGAACCGGCATGATCAAGGCTATCTCGGAGAGCCTGATACACGTCATCCCCGAGTCCGCCGGTCATTTCATGTCGGTCATCACGGCCTTCCTGAGCATGCCGTTCACCTACGTGCTGACCAACGATGCCTTCTACTTCGGCATCCTGCCGATCCTGGCAGAGACCGCGAGCCACTATGGTATCGGCGCCAGGGAGATGGCTATCGCCAGCCTCATCGGCCAGCCCGTTCACCTGCTCAGCCCACTCGTGGCGTCCACCTACCTGTTGTGCGGGCTGCTTGACCTGGACTACGGCGACAACCAACGGGCGTCCATTGGCTGGTGCGTGGGGACGTGCCTGGTGATGTTCGCCACCGCCATCGCACTGGGCACCATCGGGGTCTTCAACTGAAGTGCTTTCCCGGCCTCGCGAGGCGCGGGCAGCCTCATGCCCCGCCTCCCGAACACCAGGTTGCCCGATTGGAGCGAAATGGATGGACCCTCCTGACTTTTGACATCAGAAACGCGGCTTGACGGTTTTCCAGTCCGGCCGGTAGCGCTGCATCTGCCTGACGTCATCGCGCTGGCGAATGCCACAACTCAGGTACTGCTCGTGCAGCTTGCCCAATTGGTCGTGGTCGAGTTCCACACCCAGACCAGGTGCACGGGTGATCGTCACGCAGCCATCGACGATCGGCAGCTTGCCCCCCTTGATCACCTCCTCGTCCGGCTCCTGCCACGGGTAGTGGGTATCGCAGGCGTAGTCGAGGTTGGGCACCGCCGCCGCGACATGGGCCATCGCCATCAGGCTGATGCCCAGGTGGGAGTTGGAGTGCATGGACACCCCCAGGCCAAAGGCCTCGCACATTTTCGCCAGCGCCTGGGTATCGCGCAGGCCGCCCCAGTAGTGATGGTCGGCCAGCACGATCTGCACGCTGTTCAGCGCCACGCTGCGCCGGAACTCATCGAAATCGGTGACCACCATGTTGGTCGCCAGCGGCAGGCCAGTGCGCTTGTGCAACTCGGCCATGCCCTCCAGTCCCGGGGTCGGGTCTTCGTAGTACTGCAGGTCATCACCGAGCAACTGCGCCATGCGGATGGCGGTGTCCAGTGACCAGTTGCCGTTGGGGTCGATGCGCAGCGGCAGACCGGGGAACGCCTGCTTGAGTGCCTTGATGCACGACACTTCATGCTCGGGCTCCAGGGCACCGGCCTTGAGCTTGATGCTCTGGAAACCATGGGCCTCGATCATCCGGCGGGCCTGGGCGACGATCTGCTCCTCGCTGATCGCCTCCCCCCAGCTGTCGGGCGGATAGGGAGAGTCGATGTGCCGGGCGTACTTGAAGAACAGGTAGGCGCTGAACGGAATCCGGTCACGCACCGCACCGCCAAGCACATCCACCAGCGGCACGTTCAGGGAGCGCGCCTGCAAGTCGAGAAAGGCCACCTCGAACGCCGAGTAGGCATTGCTCACCGCCTTGCTGGCATGGGAGCCCGGCGCCAGTTCAGCACCGGCGAGCGTTGCCGGCTGGTGCGCGGCTACCGTTGCCTGGACGATGGCGCGCAGCTGGTTGAGATTGAAGGGGTCGAGCCCGATCAGTTGCGGCTGCACCCGCTGCTGGATCGCCAGCGCCGGCGCGTCGCCATAGCTTTCGCCCAGGCCGATGTAGCCGGTGTCGCTCTCGATCTCGATGATCGAACGCAGCGCGTAGGGTTCGTGGATACCGCTGGCGTTGAGCAGCGGCGGGTCCCGAAAGGCGATGGGGGTGACGGTGACACGAACGATTTTCACGAGTGGGCTCCCTGTAGGGCGGCACGCGAGGCGTGAGGATGGGGTGAGCCGATGATGGACGCGGGTATTGTTGCTGTCTAATCTAACCTGGTATTGGATTGATACCTGGATTGGATCAATGTTTGAACTGACCCAACTGCGTTGCTTTACCACGGTGGCCACGGAATTGAACTTCCGGCGAGCTGCCGAACGGCTGAACATGACCCAGCCGCCCCTGAGCCGGCAGATCCAGCTGCTGGAGCATTCACTGGGTGTCGAGCTGTTCACCCGCACCACGCGCAGCGTCGCGCTCACCGCTGCCGGCCGGGCGTTCTTCATCGAGGCGCAGAACCTGCTGGAGCGCGCGCAACAGGCCGCCGCCAGTGCCAGGCGCTTTGCCGAGGGCGATATCGGTACGGTCAACATCAGCTTCGTCGGCAGCGCGGTGTATGAGTTCCTGCCCAAGGTCATCGCCGAGGCCCGCCTCAAGCAGCCGCATGTGAAGATCGAGCTGTCGGAGATGAACACCTACCAGCAGCATGAGGCCCTGCGTGCCCGACGCATCGACCTGGGGATCGTGCGGGCGCCCCTGCTGGAACCGGGCTACGCCACCGAGTGCCTGGTACGCGAGCCGTTTCTACTGGCGGTGCACAGTGACCATCGCCTCGCAACGGCCGAGTCCGTGTCGATCCAGGACCTGGATGCACAGCCCTTCCTGATGTACGCCCACTCGGCGTATCCACCGTTCAACGAGCTGCTGACCGGCCGGCTGCGCTCGGCGCGCGTCACGCCACAGTACGTGCAGTGGCTGGGCTCATCCCTGACCATCCTGGCACTGGTCAACGCGGGCATGGGCCTGGCGCTGGTACCGCGATGCGCCAGCAGCGTCGCATTCAGGAACGTGGTCTTTCGCGAAATCGACCTGGGCGAAGGGGTGCAGAGCGAACTGCACCTGATCTGGCACCAGAACAACGACAACCCGGCGTTCAGCATGCTGCTGGAAGGAATCCGTACAGCCGCCCGCGAGGGGTGGCCGGCGACAGCCCCGTTGACAGCATAATGACAGTGTCCAACGTGTTATCCGGGCGCTAGTGCGAAGAGACAAAAATCGACGGTGTGTTCGACTGCGGCAACGCGTACGTCGCCTTCATCCATGCAATCTCGGCCTGGGGCGTGCGACCAAAGAATCGCTTGAACTCCCGGCTGAACTGCGAGGCGCTTTCATACCCCACATCGAACGCCGCAGCCGAGGCCGTCACCTCATTGCGCAGCATCAGTAACCGCGCCTGGTGCAGCCGCGTGGACTTGAGGTACTGCAAGGGCGAGGTGTCGGTGACGCTCCTGAAGTGCCGGTGAAAATTGGGCACGCTCATGCTGGCTTCCTGCGCCAGGGCCTCGACGCTCAATGGCTCCCGGTAGCAGCTGTGGATCTTGCGGATGGCCCGGGTCACCTTGCCAAAATGACCTTGCTGGCCAAGTGCGGCACGCAGGGAGCCGCCCTGCTCGCCAGCCAGGACGCGATAGTAGATTTCACGCACCAGCGACGGCCCGAGAATCCTTGCCTCGACGGGATGGTTCATGGCCTCCAGGAAGCGCAGGGTGGAGTCGCGCAACCCATCGTCCATCATCGAGGAGTACAGGCCCTTGGGCTGCGAGGACGGGGGGCCGAACGTCCGGTCGATTTCCACGACCAACTCACCCGCCAGCTTGAAATCCAGCCGCATGTACACGGCGAGCATCGGTTCATCCTCGCTGGCGTCGGTCTCCATCGTGAAGGGCACCGGGACGGAAACAACCAGGTACTGCTGGGCATCGTAGACATAGACGTCCTCACCCAGGTACCCGCGCTTGCGGCCCTGGCACAGGATCACGATACCGGGCTCATAGAGCACCGGCGTGCGGGTCAACGGCCGGTTGGAACGCAGGAAGCGTATGTCATCCAACGGGCTCAGGTTGTAGCCCTCGAGCGGCGCCAGCTGCTCCATCAGCCGCACCATGCGTTGAGCGCGATCCGTACCACCCGCCATGCTCGCCCTCCCTACAGGCCCCTGTCACTGTCCGTCGAACGGGTCAGCGTTTCCCATTGTTCGATATCTTTCAAGGACTGCTCCAGCTTGCCACGCACCAGGCCCAGGGCATCACTGCCAAGCAGCAGGTGGGCGGGCGGGTGGCTGCTGGCTATCAGCGCCAACAGGGCCTGCGCCGCCTTGCGTGGATCCCCCAGTTGCTTGCCACTCTTCGCTTCACGGGCCTTGCGTATGGGGTCAAAACTGGCGTCGTAATCGGCGATGCTGCGCGGTGTGCGCTGCATCGAGCGTCCGGCCCAATCGGTACGGAACGAGCCCGGTGCCACTGCCGTGACGAAGATGTTGAACGGGCCGAGTTCCTTGCTGAGGGTATCCGAAATGCCTTCCAGCGCGAACTTGCTGCCACAGTAATAGGCAATGCCCGGCATGGTGATCGTACCGCCCATGGAGGTGATGTTGATGACATGACCACGGCGGCGCTGGCGGAAATAAGGGACGAAGGCCTTGGTGACGGCGACGGCACCGAACACGTTCACGTCGAACTGCCGGCGCATCTCCTCCAGCGATGACTCTTCGAAAACACCCTCGTGACCGTAGCCGGCGTTGTTGACCAGGACATCGACCGGGCCGTGGCGCTGCTCCACCTCGGCAACGACGCTATCGATACGCGCGAAATCCGTCACATCCAGGATGACCCCATGGGCGCGCCCGGGCGACAGCGCTTCGAACGCCTGCAGGGCGTCCTGATGACGGACCGTTCCGATCACCCGGTGCCCAGCCATCAATGCCTCGCTGGCCAGTGCCTTGCCAAAGCCGCTGCTGATACCGGTGATGAACAGGGTTTTAGAGTTGCTCATGAAGAATGCCTCCTGGTTGATGGCGCTCATGGTAGTGACCATGCGGCAACCACCCCATGCCGGATCATCTACAAACCTTGCCTATTCCTATCAACCAGAAAGCCTGGGGCGGCAGCCTTATCGAATATAGCTGCCGCCGTTGACATCCAGCGTCGCCCCGTTGAGTGACGCCTGGGATGGCCTGAGCACGAACGCCACCAGCTCGGCGACTTCCGCCGGACTGGCCATGCGTCCAACCGGGATATCCGCTGTCGCAGCGGCCTCGCCATGCTGGGCAATGAACTGCTCGGCCATGTCCGTACGTACCCAACCGGGCGCAATTGCCACGGCGACCACCCCGTCTCCGGCGACACTGCGCGCCAGGGATTTGGTCAGGTTGATCAAGGCGGCCTTGCTGGTGCCATAGGGCAAGGCATCGGCCGCATAGCCACGCTGGGCGGCACGACTGGCCATGTTGATGATGCGCCCGCCACCGTGGGTACGAAAATGCGTCACGGCCTCACGGCACAGGTCGGCGGCCGCGAAGAAGTTGACCTGGAACTCGCGGCGCCACGCGGCACGCCACTGCGCAGACGGCGCATCCAGGGGAATCTCGGTACGAATGCCGGCGTTATTGACCAGACCGTGGATGCGCCCGCCACAAAGTTCCAGCGCGGCCTGCCACAACTGCTCGGGCCCGGTCTCCTCGCTCAGGTCACCGTGGACGATCCAGCCTTGACCGCCGATACGCTCGAGCAGGCGCTGCGCGCCCTGGGCATCACGGCTGTAATGGATCAGCGGCCGAGCGCCTTCGGCTGCCAACTGCTCGACGATCGCGGCGCCGATGCCACCGGAAGCGCCAGTGACCAGGACGGTCTGCCCGGCCAGGGGGCCGTTGAAATCACTCATGTGTGCTCTACTCCTTACTCCTGAGAATCGACAGTGCCGCCCGCCAGGGTGAAGTGGGCGGCACATTCCGCTTGCGAACAGCTATTTCGCGGCGTTGGCCTCGATCGATGCCTTGTCCACCAGTTGCTGGATATCGCCGGTATCGCGTTTCTGCCGCAGGTAGATGTTCAGCACCTCCAGGTCCGCCGGCGAGATGTCACGGCGCACACCAAACGACACGCCCTGCTTGGCCAATGCCGGCTTGGGCAGGATTTCGCGTGTCCAGCCGGGGTTGGCCAGGGCGAACAGGTGGTTGGTATCGCTGGCATCGACCAGCACATCGGCCCGCTTGGACATGACCGCCAGGCGTGCTTCATCCATCCCCGGCAGGCGCATGATCTTGCCACTGTGGATCACCGAGGAAATGGCCTTGTCCTGGGCGGTTCCCGACATCACGGCGAAGGTCAGGTCGGGCTTGTCCAGGGCCGAGATATCGTCCTTGACCTCTGCCAGCTTGGGGTTGTCCTTGTTCACCAGCAGCGAGACCTGGTAGTCGGTCGCCGGCACGGTGAAGGCCACGGCCAGCGCACGTTCCGGGGTCTGGTTGAGGGCCATCGCCAAGTCCCACTTGTTGCTCTGCAGCCCGGCGACCAGGTTATCCCAGTTGGTGTCGACGAAGGACACCTTGACCTTCAGGACCTTCTCGCCGAAGTCGCGGCACAGATCAACGAAGTAACCACTGTAGTCACCTGTCTTGGCATCACGCATCACATAGGGTGCGGCCACTGCGGCACCACATCGCAACACACCAGCCTTCTGCACGTCTTGCCAGACCGAGGACTCGGCAGCCTGGGCCGCCGACTGGGCCAGCAAGGCACCGCACAGACCGGCACCGACCAGGAAAGCCTTGAGGGAAGAAGAACGTGGAAGAACCATTTTAAACCTCACTGAATAGTCATTGTTTTTGGCAGGAAGGTAAGGCGCTAAACTGCATGCGATTTTGTGTGCATGCTTGCACTCAGAATAAAAACTATGAAAGTGGCTGTCAATTCCCTTCTCGGGTGCCGCAGTGGGTGTTTGTATCTGCCCTGAAATTTCTGCGGGTCACCGGCATAGGGATTCACTTGGGGAAAGTGACCAGCCTCTATTAACGAAAGTAGAATCAAACATGAGCGTGAGAAAAAATATATTTAACTCACCCATTGATTCAGCCCAAGCTGCAGGGATCAGTCAGCCCAAGCCCCACGAAGGGCCAGATAGAAGGAGATCGGGATGAGCCTCGACGACGACCTGACACGCTTGATTCGCCAGGAAGAAGTCCTTCAATTTCCACATTTCGATGAGGGCAGTGCCTGGCAACTCGGCTCTTTCCTCTACGAACAGGCCGTGGCCGAGGCATGGCCCCTGGTGATCGATATCAGGCGCTTTGATCGTCCGCTGTTCTTCGCCGCTCGCCCCGGCATCACCTCCGACAACCATGACTGGGTGAGGCGCAAGAACAACACCGTCCAGCGTTTTCTGCGCAGCTCCTATCGGCTCAGGTACCAGTTGGCACTCGACGACCAGGACATCACGCAACGCTATTGTCTCTCGCCGGCCGACTACGCCAGTGTCGGCGGAGGCTTCCCGATCATCGTGCGCGGCGCCGGCGTGATCGGTTCCGTGACCGTCTCCGGCCTTCCCGACCGACAGGATCACCAGATCATCGTCGATGCGCTGTGCCAACTGCTCGGCCATGACCGCGACGCGCTGGCACTACCGACCGAGTGCCCGCTCTAGCAGGTCGACCCGCCATCGCGAGATCACCCGGCCTGCGCGCAGAGCCTCCGGCGACGCGCAGACCGGCTGAATACGTAACGCACCCGGATATCCCTCCGGGTGCGCACAGGGCGGCTGGTGGTCGAACCTGTGAATGGTCAGCCCAGTACGGCGCCGATCACTTCATCGAGGATCGCGATACCGGCCTCGACCTCGGCCAGGCTGATGATGCAGGGCGGCGCTACATGGATGCGGTTGTCGACCACGAATGGCAGCAGGCCCCGCTCGATCAGGGCAGCCTTGAGCGCTTGCATCGTCTGGGCTGCCAGGGGTGCTCGGGTGTCTCTGTCGCTGACGAACTCCAGCGCCCAGAACACCCCGGCCCCGCGCACTTCGCCGATCGACGCATGACGCTGCTGCAGGTCACGCAGGCGAGGCCCCAGGCAGCGGCTGCCGATGTCCAGGGCATTTTCCACGACACCGTCCTTGCGCATCGCATCAATCGCCGCGACGATCGAAGCCATGGCCAGCGGGTGCCCGGAGTAGGTCAGGCCACCGGGGAAGAAATGCGTGTCGAAGTAGTTGCTCAACGGCTCGGAGATCACCACGCCACCGACCGGCACGTAACCCGAGTTCACCCCCTTGGCAAAGGTGATGAGATCCGGCACGACACCATAGTGCTCGAGTGCAAACCACTTGCCGGTCCGGCCAAAGCCAGCCATCACTTCATCGAGGATGAGCAGGATACCGAATTCGTTGGCCAGCTCGCGAACGCCCTGCATGTAGGCGGCAGACGGCATCAGTACACCCGCGGTGCCCGGCAGGCTTTCCAGCAGAATGGCGGCAATCGACTGGGCCCCTTCGCTCTCGATCACCCGACGCAGGTGACGCAGGGCACGCGCGGTTTCCTCGGCTTCGGTCTGCGCATGGAACTCGCTGCGATAGAGGTAAGGCGTGAAGAAGTGCACATGACCGCGCGCGTACTCGTTGGGTACACGACGTGGATCACCTGTGGCAACGATCGCCGACCCGGTATTGCCATGGTAGGAGCGATAGGACGACAGCACCTTGTCCCGCCCGGTGAACAGTCGCGCCATGCGAATCGCGTTCTCGTTGGCATCGGCACCGCCATTGGTGAAGAAGACTTTCCTGAAGCCTTCGGGCGCCTGCTCGATGATGCGCTTGGCCGCTTCGCCGCGCATGTGGTTGGCCGTTGCCGGGGCGATGGTCGTCAGTGTGGCGGCCTGCTCCTGGATCGCGGCGATCACCGCCGGGTGCTGATGGCCGAGGTTGGTGTTGACGAGCTGGCTGGAGAAATCCAGGTAACGCTTGCCGTCGTAGTCCCACACCGTGCAGCCTTCACCGCCGGCGATCACCAGCGGGTTGAGGGTGCCCTGGGTCGACCACGAGTGGAAGACATACTCGCGATCCAGATCTTTCACGTATTGATTGGTAATCGGCATGATGCTCATCGACCTCGTTGTTAAATAAGCCCGCACGCTTGCGCGACGATGAGCGCCTGCGCCATCCCGGCTACAGCCCCAGACAGCGAATGACGCAGGCACTCGAACGGTACGCCAGCCTCAGCTGTTGCTCGGGAAAGCAAATTGCGCCGCTTCATGGCTGGTGCGTTTTGGCCAGCGCTGGGTGATCGCCTTCTTGCGGGTGTAGAAGCGCACGCCATCCGGACCGTAGGCATGCAGGTCGCCAAACAGCGAGCGTTTCCAGCCACCAAAGCTGTGGTAGCTCACCGGCACCGGCAGCGGTACGTTGACGCCGACCATGCCCACTTCGATTTCGTCGCAGAACAGGCGGGCCGACTCACCGTCACGGGTGAAGATGCAGGTACCGTTGCCGTATTCGTGATCGTTGATCAGCTGGATGGCCGCTTCCAGGCTGTTCACGCGTACCACGCACAGGACCGGGCCGAAAATCTCCTCCTTATAAATGCGCATCTCGGGCGTGACGCGATCGAACAGGGTGCCGCCGACGAAGAAGCCCTCCTCGTTACCCGCCACCTTGAAGCCACGCCCATCCACGACCACCTTCGCCCCCGCCGCCACACCGTCATCGATGTAGCCCAGTACCTTGTCGCGGGCTGCGGCGGTGACCAGTGGCCCCATGTCCAGGCCACAGGACGTACCGGCACCGATCTTCAGCGCCTTGATCTGTGGAACCAGCTTGTCGATCAGCGCATCCGCCACCGGGTCGCCTACGCAGACCGCGACCGAGATGGCCATGCAGCGTTCGCCGCAGGAGCCGTAGGCCGCGCCCATCAACGCACTGACGGCGTTGTCCAGTTCGGCATCCGGCATCAGTACCGCGTGGTTCTTCGCCCCGCCGAGGGCCTGCACACGCTTGCCACGCTTGGTGCCCTCGGCATAGATGTACTCGGCGATCGGCGTCGAGCCGACGAAGCTCAGCGCCTTGACTTCGGGCGCCTCGATCAGCGCATCCACCGCTTCCTTGTCGCCATGCACGACGTTCAGCACGCCCTTGGGCAGGCCGGCCTCATGCAGCAGCTCGGCGATCAGCAGGGTCGAACTCGGGTCGCGCTCGGAAGGCTTGAGGATGAAGCAGTTGCCGCAGGCGATCGCCAGCGGGTACATCCACAGTGGCACCATGGCCGGGAAGTTGAAGGGCGTGATCCCCGCCACCACGCCGATCGGCTGCAGGTCGCTCCAGGCATCGATGTTCGGGCCGACGTTGCGGCTGTACTCGCCCTTGAGGATCTCGGGAGCCGCCGAAGCGAATTCGACGTTCTCGATACCCCGCTTGAGTTCGCCCACGGCGTCTTCGAGGGTCTTGCCATGCTCTTCGCTGATCAGCTGGGCGATGCGCTGCTCGTTCGCCTCCAGCAGTTGCTTGAAGCGGAACATCACCTGGGCACGCTTGGCCGCCGGCGTGTTGCGCCAGGCCGGGAACGCCGCCTGGGCGGAGTCGATGGCCTTGCGGATCGTGGCGCGACTGGCCAACCCCAGCGTGTGGATGGCCTGGCCGGTGGACGGGTTGAATACATCCGTGGTGCGAGCATCGTCAGCAACAGGCTCACCGTGGATCAAATGCTTGATAGTTGCCATCTTCATTCCTCAACGCTTGATAACAAGCAGCTTGTACAAGAAGCCTCCCCCCACGAAGGCAGCGGATCAGGGAGAGGGGTCATGCGCCTAGCTTGTGCCGGAAGGTCATATGCGTTAAATCTATTTCTTCTTTAACTCAGTTATCGGAAAACTCACGTATGACAAAAAAAATGCCTTTGCATCAGGTCAGCGATTTCGACCTAAGGCTCCTGCGAGTTTTCAAGACCGTGGCCGAGTGCGGGAGCTTTTCGGCGGCGGAAAGCGTGCTCGGTATCACCCGCTCCGCCATCAGCCTGCACATGGGCGACCTGGAGAAACGCCTGGGCATGCGCCTGTGCCAGCGTGGCCGCGCCGGGTTCGCCCTGACGGACGAGGGGCGCGAAGTGCTGCGTGCCGGCGAGACCGTGCTGGTGGCCATCGAGGGCTTTCGCAGCGAGGTCAACCAGATGCACCAGCAACTGCGCGGTGACCTCAACGTGGCCATCGTCAACAACCTGGTGACCCAGCCCAAGATGCGCATCACCCATGCGCTCAAGGCCGTGCGCCGCGAGGGCGCCGGCGTACGCATCAACCTGAGCATGAGCACCCCGGGAGAAATCGAGCGCGGGCTGGTCGACGGCCGGTTGCACGTCGGCGCGGTGCCGCTGATCACCCCCCTGTCGGGCCTGGACTACAGCCTGCTCTACGAGGAACGCTCGAACCTGTACTGCAGCCATGAGCACCCCCTGTTCGCCCATGCAGCGGGAGTCAGCAACGACGACCTGATACGCGCCGACGCCGTGGTGCCCACGTACCGGATGACGGCGGAGGCGATCGGCCTGCACCAGCTGTTGAACGTCGCGGCCTCGGCAACGGACCGGGAAGGCATCGCGTTCCTGATCCTGACCGGCAGCTACATCGGTTTTCTGCCGGACCACTACGCCGCCACGTGGGTGGAGAAAGGGCTGATGGCCGCCCTGGACCCCGGCCGCCTGTACTTCGACTCCAAGCTGGCCGTCGCCACCCGCAAGGGTCGCCGACCGAACCTGATCCTCGAGCGCTTTCTCAACGAACTGCAGCTGACCAGCGCCGCCTGACCGCCCCTCCCTCCCCGACTCCCCCCCTGACGCCCTCATTCGCCCCGGTGCGCGAATGGGGGCGTTTTGCTTCAAAAAATTCTTTGCGACGTGTTGACAGCTCCGCCGATATCGAAATAGCCTGAATGCATCGCTGCACACAATTCAGCATCCACAAAAACAACATTCGTTTCTTTGCTTGCTCTTCTGTCTACAAGAACAAATCACCGGAGAGATTCAAAATGGCACGACCCTTCATCCGCACCCTCGGTGGTGGCGCTGCTTGCCTGGCAACAGCCCTGGCTTTGCTGGCCCAGCCCTACGCACACGCCGAAACCGCCACCTGGGAGAACGCCCACAAGACCGGCGTACTACGCTGCGGCGCTGCCGTCGCCGCGCCCTACGTGATGCGCGATCCGGCCACCGGGCAATACAGCGGCTACTTCGTCGACCTGTGCCGCGACTTCGCCGAGCATGTGCTCAAGGTCAAGGCGCAGTTCGTCGACACCAGTTGGGACAACCAGGTCGCCGGCCTGCAGAGCGGCAAATGGGACATGGCCATGGCCCTGAACAAGACCCCGGAGCGGGCGCAGGCGGTGGCCTTCTCGGTGCCGGCCACGGACTACCAGATTTCCCTGCTGATCAACGAGAAGAACCCGAAATTCAGCGGCGCCGGCAACAGCCTTGCCGACTATGACAAGGCCGGCGTGACCATCGCCGTGATTTCCGGCACGGCGGCCGACAAGGCGGTCTCGGCCGCGGTCAAGCGCGCGACCCTGATGCGCCTTCCCGGCTCCGACGAAACCCGCATGGCCCTGATGTCGCGCCGCGCCGACGTGCTCGCCGACGCCAACGACACCAACCACCTGTTCGCCATGGCCAACAGCTGGACCCGTGAAGTGCTCCCGGTACCAGCCCTGGCCAAGCAAGGCGTGTCGTTCGCCCTGCCGCTCGGCACGCCTGCCGAGGACCTGGCACAGCTCGATGCCTACCTGACTCAGCGCCGCGAGTCGGGCGAGATCGACAAGCTGGTGGACAAGGCATCCGCCGAGATCATCGCGGGCAAAAAAGCTCAGTAACTCCTGCTGACATACCGGGGGCCCCGGTCAGGCTGCCCTCGCGGAGAAGACGGTAATGAACACCCCTCATTTGGTGGCTGATCAGCCACAGGCTTCGCTCATCCCGAATTCGTCACACCCTGGCGACTTCATCCAACTGCACGACGTCTGCAAGGCGTATGGCGAGCAGTTGGTGGTGATGGACCGGATGAACCTGGACATGCGCGCCGATGATCGACTGGTCATCATCGGCCCGTCCGGCAGCGGCAAGAGTTCCCTGCTGCGTGTGCTGATGGGACTGGAGGGCATCCAGGGCGGGAGCATCCGGTTTCAGGGCAAGCCCTACATCGATGGCAGCCGCAAGCTGGGCAAGCCGCTGGATGAAACGCTGCACAAGCAGATCGGCATGGTGTTCCAGCACTACACGCTGTTCCCCCACCTGTCGGTGCTGGGCAACCTGATCCTGGCACCGGTCAAGGTCCATGGCCTGAGCAAGGCCGAGGCCACCGAAAAGGCTCGTGCCTATCTGGCCCGCCTGGGCCTGGAAAGCAAGCTGCACGCCTATCCCAGCCAACTCTCCGGTGGCCAGAAGCAACGCGTGGCGATCGCCCGCGCGCTGATGCTCGAACCCAAGCTGATGCTCTTCGACGAAGTGACCTCGGCCCTGGACCCGGAGATGGTCATCGAGGTGCAGAACGTGATGATGCAACTGGCCGAGCAGAAGATGGCCATGATCATCGTCACCCACGACATGCACTTCGCCCGCAACATCGCCACGCGCGTGGTGTTCTGCGCCAACGGCAAGGTGGTCGAGCAGGGTCACCCGGACCAGCTCTTCACCAGCCCCCGCGAGCCGCGCACCCGCGAATTCCTGGAAAAGGTCCTGCACCTGGATTGAGGTCTTGGCGATGAGCTACCAATTCGATTTTCATTTCCTGAGCGGCAGCCTGCCGGCGCTGCTCGACGGGCTCAAGGTCACCCTCGAACTGGCCCTGGTGTCGAACCTGATCGGCCTGACCTGCGGTTTCGTGCTGTGCCTGATGACCCTGAACCGCTGGTTCTTCATTCGCTGGCCGGCCCAACTGTTCATCGAGTTCTTCCGTTGCACACCGGCACTGCTGCAGATCGTCTGGTTCTTCTATTGCGTGCCGATGCTGTTCAACGTGTTCATCGACCCGATCGCCATGGGCTTCCTGGCCCTGGGCCTGAACCTCACGGCCTTCAACGCCGAAGCCTATCGGGCCGGCGTCCAGGCGGTGCCGCGCGAGCACCTGGATGCCTGCGTGGCCCTGGGCCTGCGGCCCTGGCAGCGCACCCTGTACGTGATTCTGCCGCAATCGCTGCGCAGCGCCCTGCCGGTGCTCATCACCAATGGAATCGGCACCCTGCAGCAAAGCGCGCTGGTCGCCATCGTCGCGGTCGCCGACCTGATGTACGTGGGCAAGAGCCTGGCCACGGAGGCCTATCGCCCACTGGAAACCTACACCCTGATCGCCCTCATCTACTTCGCCTTGTCACTGCCGATCGCGCAGTTGGTGCAGTGGTTCGAGCGGCGCCAGGAACTGGCCGCCCAGCGCTGAGGAGCCCACCATGCCACTCGATTTCTCGGTTGTTCTGAACTACTGGCCCGTGCTGCTCAAGGGGCTGGCCCTGACCCTGGCCTTCACCGGCCTGTGTGCCCTGCTCGGCAGCCTGCTCGGTTTCGTGGTCAGCCTGCTGCGCCAGGTGAAGACGCGCCTGGTCCGCCTGCCGCTGAGCCTGTATGTGGAGTTCTTCCGCGGTACGCCGCTGCTGATCCAGCTGTTCTGGGTGTTTTTCTGCTTCCCGGTGGTGTTCTCGGTGGACATCCCGCCCTACGTGTCGGTGCTGATCGCCCTGACCCTGTACATGGCGGCGATCACCAGCGAAACCTTCCGTGGTGCCTTGAAATCCATCGCCAGCGAGCAGCACGACGCCTGCACCGCCCTGGGCCTGACGTCGAAGGTCAAGATCCTCTACGTGATCTTCCCCCAGGCCCTGCTGCGCGCCGTGCCACCGCTGCTGTCGAACGTGGTCAGCCTCTTCAAGGAAAGCGCGCTGATCTCCTCGGTCGGGGTCGCCGACCTGATGTTCGTCGGCCAGAACATTTCCAACAGCACCGCCCGCCCGGTCGAGTTCCTCTCGGCGGTCGCGGTCATCTACTTCCTCGTGGCCTTCCCGCTGACCCGCCTGGTCGGCGTGGTCGAGGGGCGGCTGCTGCGCCGCTATGCCTACTGAAGCCACGGCCACTGAACTTTACCCACCCAAGGAGAGAATCAACATGAAACTGAACGGCATCCTGCCCGCCCTGGTCACCCCATTCGACGCCGCCGGCAAGGTCGATCACGACACCCTGGCCGCGATCCTCGAGCACCAGCTCAAGGCCGGCGTCAGCGGCTTCGTGCCCCTGGGCTCGACCGGCGAATACTATGCCCTGACCAACGAAGAGCGTCGCCAGATCCTGGCGACCGTGAAAGAAGTGGTCGGCGATCGCGGCACCCTGATCGCCGGCGCCAACGGCTCGTGCACCCGTGAAGTGCTGGAGCAGATCAAGCAGACCGTCGATGCCGGCTACACCAACCTGCTGATTGCCCCGCCCTACTATGCCCTGCCTTCCCAGGAAGAGCTGCTGGCCCACTACCAGACCATCCTGGAGACCTTCCCCGAAATCAACGTGGTGCTCTACAACTATCCGATCCGCACCAATGTCGAAGTCGGCCTGGACGTCATCGCGCAACTGCACCAGCACCCACGCGTCATCGCGATCAAGGAAAGCAGCGGCAACCTGCTGCGCGCCATCGAGATCGGTGAGAAGTACAAGGGCATCCAGCTGTCCTGCGGGTCCGACGACCAGGCGCTGGACTTCTACCTGTGGGGTGCCGACAGCTGGATCTGCGGCCCGGCCAACATCTTCCCGGAGAAGGTCGTGGCGTTCCACAAGGCCTTCACCGGCGGCGACATCCGGGGTGCCCAGCAGATCATGCGCAGCCTGTTCCCGGCCATGGCCAACCTGGAAAGCGGCAAGTTCGTCCAGAAGGTCAAGTACGGCACCGAGCTGGCAGGCTTCAAGGTCGGCAATGCACGCGCCCCCCTGCTGCCGCTGACCGACGCCGAAAAAGCCGAGTTCCGCAAAGTTTTCGAGGCTTCGCAACATTGATGCAATGGGGCCCCACGCAGGCCCCGCAGTACCGGCACGCCTGTTGGCACGCCCCGTTCGCACCGGGAGCGCGCCGGCAGGCGGCGTCGATCATCGAGTCGCACAACCAGCCCTGCCTGCGGGCGGCTGAAGAATAATCAAGGCCCCCGGCCTGCGCACCCGCGTGCTACCAGGAGCAACCGCATGAACCGCTACGACCAGTTCTACATCAATGGCCAATGGGTCAGCCCCCTCAACGGTGGCAGCTTCAACTCGTACGACCCGAGCGATGAAAGCCTGATCGCCACCGTCGCGTCCGGCAGCGCCGAAGACGTCGACGTCGCCGTCAAGGCCGCCCGCGCCGCCTTCGACGAAGGCCCCTGGCCACGCCTGAGTGGTGCCGAACGCGGCGCCTTCCTGCGCAAGATCGCTGACGGCATTCGCGCCCGCCAGGAAGAACTGGCCACTCTCGAAGTACGTGACAACGGCAAGCCGTTCCCGGAAGCGATGTGGGACATCGGGGACACGGCGGGCTGTTTCGATTTTTATGCCAACCTGGCCGAAGAGCTGGACGCCCAACGCGAGAAGCCCGTGGCGCTGGCCGACGACCGCTTCAGCTCGCTGGCCCGTCGCGAGCCCATCGGGGTGGCCGGGGCCATCGTGCCCTGGAACTTCCCGATGCTGATGGCTTCGTGGAAGGTCGCCCCGGCCCTGGCGGCCGGTTGCTGCATCATCCTCAAGCCGGCCGAGCAGACTTCGCTGACGGCCCTGGAACTGGCACGTATCGCCGACGAGGCAGGCCTGCCGGCCGGCGTGCTGAACATCGTCACCGGCCCGGGCTCGAGCGTCGGCGCGGCGATTACCGCACACCCTGGCGTGGACAAGCTGGCCTTCACCGGCAGCGTGCCGGTGGGCAGCCGGATCATGCAGGCGGCCGCCCAGGACATCAAGAACGTGACCCTGGAACTGGGCGGCAAGTCGCCGTTCGTGATCTTCGCCGACAGCGACATCGAACAGGCGATCGAATGGATCATGTTCGGGATCTTCTGGAACAAGGGCGAAGTCTGCTCGGCCACCTCCCGGGTTCTGGTAGAGCGCTCGGCGTACGAGCCACTGCTGGCCCGCCTGGCCGAGGAGACACGCAAGATCAGGATCGGCAACGGCATGGAAGAAGGCGTGCTGCTCGGTCCGCTGGTCAACAAGAACCAGTACGACGGAACCCTGCGGGCCATCTCCCGCGGTCTTGAGGAAGGGGCCCGCCTGGTGTGCGGTGGCGAACGCCCTGCCCATCTGGACAAGGGCTTCTACCTGCAACCCACCGTGTTCGCCGACGTCCCGGAAGACAGCTGGATCTGGAACGAGGAGATCTTCGGCCCGGTGGTCTGCATTCGTCCGTTCGACACCGAGGAAGAAGCCGTGAAGTCGGCCAACAACTCGCGTTTCGGCCTGGGTGCCGCTGTAATGTCGAAGGACCTTGAGCGCTGCGAGCGCGTGGCGCGCAGGTTCCGTGCCGGTATCGTCTGGATCAACTGCTCGCAACCGACCTTCACCGAAGCACCGTGGGGCGGCTACAAGCAGAGCGGTATCGGCCGTGAGCTGGGTGAATGGGGCCTGGGCAACTACCTCGAAACCAAGCAGATCACCCGCTACGACAGCCAGCAGCCCTGGGGCTGGTACATCAAGTGAGGTAACGCCATGCGTTGGAAACAGACACTGCAACTGGCCGAAGTGCACTGCGAGGGTGAAATCGGCAAGGTCATCACGGGGGGCGTCCTGGGTATCCCGGGCGCCACCATGCTGGACAAGATGAACCACATCAACGAGGTCGACGACCGCCTGCGTCGGCTGGTGACCCTGGAGCCGCGTGGCTGCCTGCAGATGTCGGTGAACCTGTTGTTGCCACCGACCCGGCCAGAAGCCCATGCCGGTTTCATCGTGCTGCAGGCCGACAAGGCCCACCCGATGTCGGGCAGCAACTGCATCTGCGTCGTCACCGCCCTGCTCGAACTGGGCATGGTGCCGATGCAGGAGCCCGAAACCACCGTGGTGCTCGATACACCAGCCGGCCTGGTCACCGCCCGCGCCCAGTGCGCGGACGGACGCTGCCTCAACGTGTCGCTGGACATGGTGCCGTCGTTCGTCGAACACCTGGACCTGCCCATCGAGACCGAGGCCTTCGGCACGATCAGGATCGATGTCGCCTTTGGCGGCGTCTACTACGCACTGGTCGACGTCGAGCAGACCGGCTTGTCCATCGCCCCGGAAAATGCCCGGGCGCTGGCCGATGCCGGCGTGGCACTCAAGGAGGTGATCAACCGCCAGTTGAACATCCAGCATCCGCTGCTGCCGTCGGTGAACGAAGTCGCCTACGTGATGTTCCGCAACCGGCTGGACGAACGCACCTACCAGACCTGCACCACCCTGCCCCCCGGCCGGGTCGACCGCTCGCCCTGCGGTACCGGCAGCTCCGCCAACCTCGCGACCCTCGCGGCGCGCGGACTGGTGCAGCCGGGAGACCAGCTGGTGTCGCGCTCGACCATCGGTGGGCAGTTCCAGGTCTCCCTGCTGGGGCACACCGACGTTGCCGGCCGGCCCGCCGTGCTGCCGAGAGTGACCGGCCGCGCCTGGCTGTACGGGCTGCAGCAGATGGGCGTCGATCCCGACGATCCCCTGGCCGGCGGTTTCATGCTCAGCGATACCTGGGGCAGCGGACTGGGCCGATAGCCCTGCGCCTGCCGAGCCTGGAGCAGTCCCAGGCTCGGCACCTGGATGGGCATCACCCGATGCCCGTACGGGGCGGAGCGATGTTCAAGCAGCACCGAACCAGAACAAGACTGCCCTGCATCATGGGCGGCAGATCAACCGAGACCTGATGATGGCCAAGAATAACGATCCGGAAAGCGGTGTTCGCCGCCACAGTGGGCGCTACATCTACGAAGAACTGCGCAGGCAGATCCTGACCCTCAAGCTCAAGCCCGGCGAGCAGTTGGACGAGGTCTCGCTGGCCGCCCAGTTCGGACTCTCCCGCTCTCCCGTGCGCGACGCATTGGCACGCCTGATCACCGAAGGCCTGGTGGTCATTCTGCCCAATCGCACGACCCTGGTGACGCCTTTCGAAATCGAGGCGTTCCCCAACTACATTTCCGCGCTGGACCTCATCCAACGGGTGGTCACTCGCCTGGCTGCCACCCAGCATCGCCCGGAAGACCTGGAGCTGATTCGCAAGGCCGATGCCGCCTATCTCAAGGCCGTGACGGATGGCGACTTCCAGGCCATGTCCGAGCTGAACAAGGCTTTCCACGTGGCAATCGCCCAGGCCGGGCGCAACCCCTACTTCGTCAACTATTACGAGCGGCTGCTGGGGGAAGGACAGCGCCTGCTGCACTTGCACTTCGACCACGTGGTCAGCTCGGCCAGCAGCCATCGGCTGGGGCGCGACCATGACGAAATGATTCAGGCGATCGCCTCCCGGGATGCCGATGCCGCCGAGGCCGCCGCTCATGAGCACACCCTGCTGTTCCAGCGCCGCTTCCTCGACTACATGCAACAGAACCTCACGGCGCACATGAGCATCGCCTGACCTCACCCTGCGCCTACACCGCTGATAGCCGGCCCCTGCCCGCCTCGCGGCTGCCGGTTTGCTTCACCCCTGACCCGATCGAAGGCAACACCACAGACATCAAGCCCAAGGAGTCGACGATGAACCGATTCGAGAACAAGACAGCAATCGTGACCGGCGCTGCCGGCGGCATTGGCTCAGCCATCGCCGCCCGGCTGGCCAGGGAAGGAGCCACGGTGGTGGTCAGTGACGTCAACCTGCAAGCGGCGCAAGCGGTGGTCGCGACCATCGAGAGCAGCGGCGGCAAGGCCCTCGCGCTGGCGGCGGACATCGGCGCAGGCGAGGCCTGTCGCTCATTGGTCACTGACGTCATGGAACGCCTGGGACGGATCGACATCCTGGTCAACAACGCCGGGATCAACCGCCGCGGAAACCTGCTGGCGCTGAGCGAAGAGGATTGGCATGCGAGTTTTGCGATCAACCTGGACTCGATGTTCCACCTGTGCCGCGCAGTGCTGCCGATCATGATCGAGGCCGGCGCCGGCGCGATCGTCAACACCGCTTCGCAATGGGGACTGTATCCGGCCCCAGGACACATCGCCTACAACGTCACCAAGGCCGCCGTCGCCTCGTTCACCCAGAACCTGGCACGCGACTATGCCCCGCAGAATATCCGGGTCAACGCCGTATGCCCGGGAGAAATCCATACCCCCATGCTCGAGGCCGGGGTGCTCCGGTCGGGACGGACGATCGCCGACCTCGACCGGATGGTGCCACTGGGCCGGATCGGCAAGCCGGAGGAAGTCGCCGCGCTGGTCGCGTTCCTGGCCTCGGACGAAGCGGCGTTCATGTGCGGCTCGCTGGTCGAGATCACCGGAGCCCAGGCGGTCGCCTGAGCCGATGGACCTGTCGCGAGCCCCGCTGCCCGCGACAGGTCGCCGTTCACTGGAACCGGTACTCGAACCCGGCCCCTGCGTACCACGCGCGACCCGGAGCGGCCTCGTAGTAGCGTGCGTTGCGGTCGCCGACGATGACCGATCCCACGTACTGTCGATCCAGCAGGTTGTCGAGCGGGACGCCAGGCAGGAAGCGATGTCCCGCTCGTCACGCCGCAATGCACCCTTGACGCCCAGTTCGCTGCCACTGAAGTTCTGGTAGCCACGACGCTCATCCGTGCTCTGGTCGTAATCGACGCCTGCGGTGATGGTCTGGTTGCCCGGCACCTGGGTGACGGGCTGGATCCAGCGCCAGGTTCCGCCGTGGTACTCGCGGTCGAAGTCCACCACTGCACCACCCCGCTCGGCCTCCTAGAAGCGGTCCACGCGATAGGGCGACATGTCGATGGGCGGTTGCTGGCCCAGCATGAGATCGACCATCAGGCGGCCAGTGGTCGCGGCATAGGTCAGGCCGAGGTGGCCGTGACCGCAGGCATACCACACGTTGCCGCGGGCCGCCGAACGCCCCATGACCGGGACGGTATCCGGCAATGCCGGACGGTGCCCCATCCACTCGGAAGTGCTCTGCACCTTCAGCTCAGGCAGTGCTTCCTGTGCGCGCTTGACCAGGATTTTTGCGCGACGGTAATTGGGCGCCGCCTCCAGCCCGGCCATTTCCACCGTCCCACCGATTCGGATCCCCCCTGCGGTGGGGGTGACCATGAACGCCTTCGCGGGCCAGATGATCGAGTGCTTCATGGCGATGCCAGGCGCCATGACCTGGGTGTGATAGCCACGCTCCGTCTCCAGTGGAATGGGCTCGCCCAACAGCGACGACAGCCGCGCCGTATAGGCCCCGGCCGCCAGCACGACCTCCTGCGCCTCCAGCGAACGGCCATCCTTGAGACGCACGGCCGCGACCGAACTGCCGGTCTGGTCGAATTGCACCACCTCGCCCTTGATCACGGTTCCGCCCAAGGCCTTGAACTGCTCCACCAGTTGCCGGACCAGCTCGTAGGGGTCCGAGATCGAGCGGTTTTCCGGGAACAGCACGGCCTTGCCGATCTGTGAGCCCAACGCTGGCTCAAGCGCCTGAAGCGCATCACGACCCAACACCTGATGCTCGAACCCGAAGCGCTCCAGCACCTCGATGTGTTCGCGATCAGCGCGGAACTCGGTCTCATCGGTGTAAAGACTGAGACAGCCTTCGTTGCTCATCATGTGTTCCAGGCCGGTTTCCTTGAGCAGTTCGGCCAGGTCCTCGTGCACTCGCGAACACAACCTGGCGCCGGCCGCCTCCAGCTCCCGGACCTTGGAGGGCCGGCTTGCAGAGAGGAAACGCAGGAACCAGGGCATGAGCTTGAGCATGTAGCTCGGTCGTATGGCAATCGGCCCTTCCGGATCGAGCAACCACTTGGGCATCTGCGACCAGATGCCGGGACGGGAGGCCGGCATGAACTCGGTCACGGCGATGCTCGCCATGTTGCCAAAGGACGCCCCTTTCCCTGGCTCATCCCGATCGACCAGTACCACGCGCTTCCCGTGCCGCTGGAGTTTGTAAGCAATGGTGGTACCGATGATGCCAGCACCGACGACGACGATTGGGCGCACGAGAGCTCCTCGCTATTGTTATTGACGGATCGTAATGGGCGTCCAGGCACAGGGCCTTGCCTGGCTGGACTCAGGCCAGACGGGCAAAAATTCAAATGCATGCAGCGCTGAATACAAAATAGGAAATCGGCCTTTCCGTGTCAATCGCCGCCAACAGGCTACTCGGGAGCGGACACAGCCCTCTACGCACGGCGGCCTCCAGCACCCGCCAGATACGCCGGACACCTCGTTTTTACGTGAGTTTTCCCTGGAGTGACCGTCAGGAAAAATAGACTCAACTCCTCAACTGATCGCGCAGCACTGACCTTGCACCGGAAGAAGTACGACATAATCCAGGGGAGCAGAATTGTCGGAGTTTCCATCTTGCCGCACCCCGAGCCCACCCCGTCTCCCATCGGGTCGAATCAGCGTCGCCCAAGTCGTTTCGTCTACGGTTGGTGGCGTACCTGGCGACAGCGAATTGCCTTCTGGGTCGGCGCCCTCCTGGTCGGCCTGGTCGCCTTGGCGTTTACCTGGATTGCCGACCATGCCTACGCCATTTTCGATGCCGCGACAGGCCGCCACCCCTGGCTTCCCCTGGTCGTGACACCGACAGGTTTCGCCCTGCTCGCCTGGTTGAGCCATCGATGGTTCGCCCAGGCCAGGGGGAGCGGCATTCCACAAGTCATCGCCGCCCTGGAATCGCCCACGCGCCGCTTCCGTCGCCAGGTGCTGGCCCTGCCGGTGGCGATTGCCAGGATGACCCTGACCACCGGGGCCCTCCTGGTAGGAGGCTCCGTAGGCCGCGAAGGCCCGACCGTGCATATCGGTGCTTCCATCATCCATGCATTCGGCACCCGGCTGGGCCTGCACGGTCGACGCACCGTTTCCGGGCTGATCCTGGCAGGCGGCGCGGCAGGCATCGCCGCCGCCTTCAACACACCGTTGGCGGGTATCGTCTTCGCCATCGAGGAACTCAGCCGGACGTTCGAGCAACGTTTCAGCGGCCTGGTGCTGACGGCCGTGGTCATCGGTGGAATGGTGACGTTGGGGTTGATGGGGCACTACTCCTATTTCGGTGAAATAGGCGCCCTGCTGCCCCATGGCTGGCAATGGGCTTCGGTGCCGGCTTTCGGTGTGCTCGGAGGCCTGCTTGGCGGTCTCTACGTCAAGCTGGTGCTTCCCAGCGATCGGGGCTGGATCGGCAAACTGTGTGCGATACGCGGTCGATGGCCGATCACCTTTGCAGCCACCTGCGGCCTGCTGCTGGCGATCATCGGCCTGCTGTCGGGCAACCATGTGTTCGGCACCGGCTACGCCGAGACACGCGCCTTGCTCGAAGGCCATCCGGTCACCGGGGATAGCTTCCTGTTCTTCAAGTTCCTGGCCAATGTCGTGTCGTATCTGGCCGGTATTCCGGGCGGATTGTTCTCGCCGTCGCTGAGCGTCGGTGCAGCGCTATCGCCACTGCTTTCGTTCATTCCCGAGTTCGATACCCAGACAGGCGCACTGCTGGGCATGGGCGCCTACCTGGGCGGCGTGACTCGCTCTCCGCTCACAGGCTCCGTGATCGTTCTCGAGCTCTCTCACAGTCCCGACCTTGCCATTCCGCTGCTGGCTGCGGGACTGATCGCCTCGACGGTCTCGGGGTGGATAGCGCCGGTTTCGCTCTATCATGCGCTGGCTCAGCAACTGAGCCGGAAAGTGGAGGATGCCCGGGCTCCCTGAGCCCGCTGTCGTTGAGGGCGTCGCCGTAAAAGGCACTGAAACGAAAAAAGGCCCCGAAGGGCCTTTTTTCAATCGCTTGCAGAATCATGTTTGACTCTGAAGCTTAATTTGGAGCGGGAAACGAGACTCGAACTCGCGACCCCGACCTTGGCAAGGTCGTGCTCTACCAACTGAGCTATTCCCGCGTCGTCTTGGTGATGCGCATTCTATAGAATCTACGCACCACGTCAACCCCTTGATTCAAAAAAGTTTTATTTATTTTCGCCATTGATCCGCAGATGCGGCCAGGCGGCCCGCAGATACTGCACCATCGACCACAGTGTCAGGCCCGCGGCGACCATCAACAGGGCGTAGCCGACCACGACCCAGAAGCTGAGATCCGATGGGTTGGCCAGCAGGATGACCAGCGCCAGCATCTGCGCAGCGGTTTTCCACTTGCCCATTTTCGAAACCGCGACCTGCGCCCGCGCGCCAATCTCGGCCATCCACTCGCGCAGGGCCGATACCACGATCTCACGCCCGATGATTACCACCGCCGGGAAGGTCAGCCAGAAGTTGCCATGCTCCTGCACCAGCAGGACCAGGGCTACCGCCACCATCAGCTTGTCGGCTACCGGGTCCAGGAACGCACCGAACGGCGTGCTCTGCTCCAGGCGTCGTGCCAGGTAGCCATCGAGCCAGTCCGTCGCAGCGGCAAACGCGAAGACCGAACTGGCTGCCATGTAGCTCCACTGGTACGGCAGGTAAAACAACAGAATGAAGATCGGGATGAGTACAACGCGCAGAACGGTGATCAGATTAGGGATATTCATCGGCACAACTGGCTACGAAGTGAAAGGGCATTCTACTCGCTGTGCAGACTGGCATAAATCAACTCTGCGAGCTTTTTGCTGATCCCCGGCGCCTTGGCGATCTCATCGATGCTGGCCCGGGACAGTTCCTGCAATCCACCGAAGTGCTTCAACAGCTCACGCCGACGTTTCGGCCCGACACCAGCCACCCCTTCCAGGGTCGAGGTGCGACGGGTCTTGCCACGGCGCGCCCGGTGACCGGTAATGGCGAAACGGTGGGCCTCGTCGCGGATCTGCTGGATCAGGTGCAGAGCCGGTGAATCGCCCTTGAGGGTGAACTCGTGGGCGGCATCGTTGAGGTACAGGGTTTCGAAACCGGCCTTGCGCGTCGCGCCCTTGGCCACGCCGAGCAGGATCAGGTCCGGTACCGCCAGTTCGTTGAGCACATCACGGGCCATGGACAACTGCCCCTTGCCACCGTCCACCAGAAGGATATCCGGCAACTTGCCCTCGCCTTCCTTCAACCGGCTGAAACGGCGGGTCAGCGCCTGGTGCATCGCGGCATAATCGTCACCGGCCGTGACACCCTCGATATTATAGCGGCGGTAGTCGGACTTGATCGGTCCCTCAGGTCCGAACACCACGCAGGACGCCACGGTCGACTCGCCGCTGGAGTGACTGATGTCGTAGCACTCCAGACGCTGCGGCGGCTCGTCCAGGTCGAGCACTTCGGCCAGGGCGTCGAAACGCGCCGCCACGTGCTGGCGGTTGGCCAGGCGAGCGCTCAGGGCCTGCTCGGCGTTGGTCACCGCCAGTTGTTGCCAGCGTGCCCGGGTACCCCGCACCCGGTGGCTGATGCTCAGTTCGCGGCCGCGCAATTCATGGATGGCGGCCACCAGGGTCGGGAAGTCGTCGTGAACCACGTTGACGATCAGTTCGCTCGGCAGGTCGCGCTCCGGACTGCTGATGAAGTACTGGCCGAGAAACGCCGCCATGACCTCGGAAACGTCTTCGTCGATGCCGACCTGCGGGAAGAAGTTCTTGCTGCCCAGCACCCGCCCGCCGCGCACGCTGATCAGGTGCACGCAGGCGCCGCCCGGGTTGACGAACGCGGCAATGACATCGACGTCGCCGTTGCCGCCTTCCATGCTCTGCTGGTCCTGCACGCGGCGCAGCAGCGCGATCTGGTCACGCAGCTCGGCCGCCCGCTCGAAATCGAGGGTACTGGCCGCCTGCTCCATGCCGGCGTTGAGCTCATCGCTCAGCGCATTGCTGCGGCCCTCGAGGAACATCACCGAGTGGCGCACATCCTCGGCGTACTCCTGGGGCTCGACCAGGCCGACGCAAGGTGCCTTGCAGCGCTTGATCTGATACTGCAGGCACGGTCGGGTGCGGTTCTTGTAGTAGCTGTCCTCGCACTGGCGCACGTGGAAGGCCTTCTGCAACAGCGCCAGGCTCTCGCGAATCGCACCCGCACTCGGATAAGGCCCGAAATACTTGCCCTTGAGCTTCTTCGCCCCGCGGTGAATGCTCAGGCGCGGATAGTCACCGTCCGAAAGAAAGACATAGGGGTAGGACTTGTCGTCGCGCAGCAGGATGTTGTACGGCGGCCGCCATTCCTTGATCAGCGTCTGTTCCAGCAGCAACGCCTCGGTTTCGTTGGCGGTGATGGTGGTTTCGACCTGGGCGATGCGCGCCACCAGGGCGGCGGTTTTCGGCGCGAGGCCGGTCTTGCGGAAATAGCTGGCGAGGCGATTCTTCAGGTTCTTGGCCTTGCCCACGTACAACAGGCGCGCATCGCTGTCGAACATGCGATACACACCGGGGCGGCCACTGCAGGTAGAAAGAAAAGCGCTTGAATCGAACGGATCAGTCATTGTCAGCCGGCATCGACCATGCCATGGCGCACCGCCAGGAGCGTCAGCTCGACATCACTGCTGACGGACAGCTTCTCGAAGATCCGGTAACGGTAGGTGTTGACGGTTTTCGGCGACAGGCACAGCTTGTCGGAAATGATCTGGACCTTCTGGCAACCGACGATCATCAGGGCGATCTGGATTTCCCGCTCGGACAAGGCGTCGAACGGTGATTCGCTGGCCGGCTGGAACGACTTGAGCGCCATCTGCTGGGCAATCTGCGGGCTGATGTAGCGCTGCCCGGCAAACACCAGGCGAATCGCCTGGACCATTTCCGCCAGCCCCGCGCCCTTGGTCAGGTAACCCGAGGCCCCGGCCTGCATCAGGCGCGTCGGGAACGGGTCTTCCTCGCACACGGTGACTGCCACGACCTTGATATCAGGGTGGCTACGCAGCAGCTTGCGCGTTGCTTCAAGGCCGCCGATACCCGGCATCTTGACGTCCATCAGCACGACATCCGGCTTGAGCTCCCGCGTTTTCAGCAGGGCCTCTTCTCCCGACTCCGCCTGGCCCACAACCTGCAGGCCATCGATGTCGGCAAGCATCCGGGTGATGCCTGTACGCACAAGATCATGGTCATCGACAACTAGCACCCTAATCAAGCAGACACCTCGCGAATTATGGTCTTATCAGATTATTGACCACCTTAGCAAAAAACCGGCGGCCAGACCTAGCTGCAAGCGTCACATAAGAGTGTCATAGCGCTATTTGCGCCAGGGAGAGCGAGGGGGTGGCAACCGCGTCTCAGCGGTCTTGCGGGCCCCTGCGCCCCTTGGGGCCGTAGGAGGCGATCGCCTCGGCCAGTGTCGTCGTCAACTGGCTGATCGCTTCCTGGTCGGCCTTGCGCAGGGTGCGGTAGCTGCCCAGCACCTTCACTTCATTGGAGCTGAGGTTGTCGACCAGCATCGGCGTGCGATTGCCGGTCAGGACATACAACACATCAACGCCGCGCTCGGCAACGCGCGACAGATAGTCGGCCTTCGGCGCGCGATCGCCGCTCTCATACTTGCCCTGGGCGTTGGCTTCAACGCCACCGATTTCGCCAAATGCCTTCTGCGACAGTCCAAGTCGCTCCCGCTCTTGTCGTAACCGGGAACCAATTCCACTCATTTGGATGTAACATCCCAAGTTAAGCACCCCTAACGGGGGCAAATTCAACAAAATTAAACAAATTTGAACGGTTTTGAACTATGCCCGGTATTCGCACCGCTGCACAAGCCAAGGCTTGGCTGGAACATCAAGGAAAATCGGTTCAGGAGTTTGCACGCGAGCATGGCGTCGACCCGGCAACCACCTATCAAGTGCTCGCCGGGCGAAAAAAGGGACGCCGCGGGGAAGCCCACAAGGTGGCGGTCCTGCTGGGCATGAAGGACGGCATCATCCCCGGCGACGACAATCGGAACGAGGAGTGAACCCACGCGTTTGAGTGCAGTATGCGCCTCGAAATAACGAGGGGTAAGCTCAATCCGAAAATACCGTCAGCCGATTCCGTTGTTCGATTTCAAAGCCCCGGCACTCATGCGAAAGAAGCACTCGTCCTCCCCCACGACCTCCAGCCCCATGCGCTCGTAAAGTCGCCTGGCGGGATTGCTCTTGAAGACGGTCAAACGCACTTCCGGTCGCCCTTCCCTGAAGGCGATGTCGCGCGCCTGGACGATCAGCCAACTGCCCAGCCCCTGCCCACGCCCCGCCTCGACCAATTGCAACTCGCGGATGTACAGCGCCCTGGCGTCCCGGCTGAAACTGACGAAACCCAATGCCTGCGAGCCATCACAGAGCAAGGCGTTCTGCCGCCCCGCCCAGGCGATGTCAAAAGCCTCTTCCTGCCAGAGCAGGTCGTACTCGCAGTAGTAGGCCATCATGTTCCTGCGCGTCAGCGTCCGGGCGAACGCCAGGTCCGCCTCGGTCGCCGGGCGAAAGCGCCAGTCCCGCGTCACAACCCCTCCACCGCCACCACTTCACCGTGCCAGGTGCCGGCACGACGTCGGCCGATCACCAACACATCGCCCACCCCGGCCGCTGCCGCGATCAATTGCCCACCCGCCGCCCAGATCGCACTGCGCCCGGCCGACACCCAGCCTCCCGTGGCGCCGCCATGGTTGGCCATCAGCACCAGCATGTCGTGCTCCCGGGCATAGCCCTGCAGCAGGGCCGTATCCGGGGCGTAGCCGTTCTCGCTGATCAACACGCCCGCTGCATAAAGGTTAGCGCCAGATCGCGCGGCCTGGAGGGCATGACTGGCGTGGGAAAAGTCAGCACACACCGACAGAGCGACAGTGTCCGCGCCGAAGGTCAAGGCAGCCCCGCCCTTGCCCGGGGTAAACACCCGTTCTTCGCCTGCATGCAGATGCTGCTTGCTGTAGAGCTGTCGGGAGCCGTCGGCATGGAAAGTCAGCGCGCCGATCAGCAGCGGGCCATCGACAGACAGGCGAACCGGCATCCCGACCACGGTCACCAGCCGCAGCTCGCGCGCCAGGTCGGCCAGCGGTTGCAACACCTCGGCCTCCGGCGCGATTGCCAGCGCCGAAGCCAGGCCGGGCTCATAACCGGTCAACGACAGCTCGGGAAACACCAGCAGCTCCACGCCCTGCCCGGCCGCCTGCCGCATGAAGTGCAGGTGCCGCTGGATGTTGCCTTCCAGATCGCCGGCGAGGGAAAAGGACTGGGCTGCGGCAATGGTCAGGGCGGTCATGGGCATGCCTGATTATCGAGTCGGAAATGTCCGATGAGTTTGTCATAAAACGTTTAATTTGTTTAAGCCATAGCGGCTACGCGGCAAGGACCATAGAAATTTCTGATTGAACAGGCCGCCATGCCTCTAGTAAGCTCGGGCACATTCCATCGGAGAAGCACCATGCAAACCCTTCATTCCATGCCTTGCCAGACTGCCAGCGCCCTGCGCTCGCCAGCGGCTGCCTGGGTGAAAACCGCGGGTGCATCCGCAGGCTTTTATTTTGGGTATTGGTTTAGCCACTGGCGCGCCTAATACCCAACCGGCGCCCACTACTCAAGGGGTCGCCTACCAGAGAATCAACAACCCCCGGTCGGCCTCCCGACCGGGGGTTTTGTTTTTTCAGGGCTCCCGTTTTTACACAAAACGTTTCAACAGACATTTCGAATCGAGGAATACCGACATGAACTACGCCACCTATTACCGCTACGAACTCACCACCGCCTGGCGATTTAGCAACCTCCGCTCGGGACAGCACGCCGCCTCCGAACGGTCACTCACAGGTGGCAAGCAAACACTCGCAGCCCATCCGGCTGATTGTCGAACACCGCAATAGGGCCGCGCGCGGGAAGACCCGCCGCCTGCCCAGGGAACTCCGAACATGAATTCGTCTCTCTCTGCCTTGCCACTGTCCACCCTGTCGTCCGCCAACGAGCCGCTGACCCAGCGCCTGCCGACGGCCCTGCAACTCAAGCAGCACCTGCCCCTCAATACGACGCTCAGCGACCAGGTCGCCAAGCACCGCGAAGCGGTACGCGCCATTCTCGACGGCAAAGACTCGCGCCTGCTGATGATCGTCGGCCCCTGCTCGATCCACGACCCGCAATCGGCCCTCGAATACGCCGGCCACCTGGCGAGCCTGGCGAACGAGGTCAGCGACCAGATGCTGCTGGTCATGCGTGCCTATGTGGAAAAACCGCGCACCACGGTCGGCTGGAAAGGCCTGGCCTACGATCCGCACCTGGACGGCAGCGACGACATGGCCGGTGGCCTGGCGCTGTCGCGCGAGCTGATGCGCGAAATGCTGCGCATGGGCCTGCCGATCGCTACCGAACTGCTGCAGCCGATGGCGGCCAGCTACTTCGACGACCTGCTGAGCTGGGTCGCGATCGGCGCACGGACCACCGAGTCGCAGATCCACCGGGAAATGGCCAGTGGCCTGCCAATGCCCGTGGGCTTCAAGAACGGTACCGACGGCGGTGTCGGCATCGCCAGCGATGCCATGCGCTCGGCGGCGCACCCGCACCGGCATTTCGGTATCGACAGCCAGGGGCATCCGGCGATCATCCAGACCGCCGGCAACCCGGACACCCACCTGGTGCTCCGTGGCGGCCATCGTGGCCCGAACTACGATGCCCGTAGCATCGCGCTGGCCCGGGCAGGACTGGAGAAGCAAGGCATTGCGAGCCGGATGATGGTCGATTGCAGCCATGCCAACAGCGGCAAGGACCCACTGCGCCAGCCGGCAGCGTTCGCCGAGGTGCTGGAGCAGCGCCTGCAGGGTGACCGCTCGCTGATCGGCATGATGCTGGAGAGTCACCTATTCGAGGGTTGCCAGCCGCTGGGCCCGTCGCTCAAGTACGGCGTGTCGATCACCGATGGCTGCCTGGGCTGGGAGGCGACCGAGCAGTTGCTGCGCGGTGCGGCACAGCGGTTGCGGGAGCGGGCCCCCTGCGAGGCGGTGAGCGCCTGACAGGCCGTGTTCGCGGACAAGTCGGAATGCCGCACCACCCGCTCCTACAGAGAATGGCGTCGTATACGGAACAGGCGTACGACACCCTCCTGTAGCAGCCGGGCTTGCCCGCGAACGCCTTCCCCACCCTATCTGACACACCACCATCGAGGAACTTTGCCGGGAAAAAGCCGCCTGAATCCGGTAGGCTCAACATTTTACCCCAAAGGAGTACCTCACCATGGCCCGAGCCACTGCCCGCCACATCCTGGTTGCCACTGAAGCCAAGTGCAACGAACTCAAGGCCCAGATCGAAGGCGGCGCCGACTTCGCCGAAATCGCCAAGGCCAACTCCACCTGCCCTTCCAGCCGTGACGGCGGCAACCTGGGTTCCTTCGGCCCAGGCCAGATGGTCAAGGAATTCGACACCGTGGTCTTCAGCGCCCCGGTCAACACCGTGCAAGGCCCGGTGAAAACCCAGTTCGGCTACCACCTGCTGGAAGTCACCAGCCGCCAGGACTGATCGACAGCCCTTGTAGCAGCCTGTTCCTGTGGCGAGGGGGCTTGTCCCGCTGGGTCGCAAGGCGACCCTGAAACCGGATACTCGGTACATCTGAGGCACCGAGCAAACCGGCTTTACGACTGCTTCGCAGCCGAGCGCGGGCAAGCCCGCTCGCCACAGCGCTTCGCTTGCCACAAGCCAACTTTCACACCGTCCTCAAGGCTGACGATGCGACTGGTTCTTTCCCTGACATTCAGCACCCTGGCCCTGTTCGCCAGCGCCGCCCACGCCGCTCCCGCGCAACATGCCCTGACGGTCTACGGCGAGCCGCCCAAGTACCCGGCCAGCTTCGACCACTTCGACTACGCCAACCCCGACGCCCCCAAGGGCGGCACCCTCAAGCGCTCGGCCATCGAGATCGGCCAGTTCGACCATGTGCTGCCTTATATAGACAAGGGCATCGGCGTCTCGCAGATCGACGGTTACATCTACTCGCCGCTGGCGGTGCGCTCACTCGACGAGCCCTACACCGTCTACGGCCTGGTCGCACAGAAGATGCAGCGCTCCGATGACGGGCTTTCGCTGCGCTTCTTCCTCAACCCCAAGGCGCGCTTCGCCGACAACACGCCGATCACCGCCGAGGACGTGCGCTACACCTTCAACCTGCTGATGACCCAGGGCAGCCTGAGCTACCGCATGCAGTTCGAAGGCATCAAGGACGTGGTGATCGAATCCCCCACCCAGGTCCGCTTCGACTTCAAGAACACCGAGAACCGCTCGCTGCCGCTGGATATCGCCACCCTGCCGGTGCTGCCGGAACACTGGTGGAAAACCCGCGACTTCGCCGACGGCGGTGGCTACGAGGCCCCGCTGGGCAGCGGCCCGTACCGGGTGAGCAAGGTCGACTCCGGCCGCAGCATCACCTTCGTCCGCAATTCCGACTGGTGGGGCAAGGACCTGCCGGTGAGCCGCGGCCTGTACAACTTCGACCGTTTCAGCATCGAATACTTCGGCGACACCGACGTCGCCCGCCAGGTGCTGCGCGGCGGCGCCTACGACTACAACCGCGAGTTCTCGGCCACCGCCTACTCGATCGGCTACGACAGCCCGGCGCTGAGCGACGGCCGCCTGCAGAAGGCCCACCTGGCACCGGAATCACCACAGCCGTCCCAGGGCTACGTGTTCAACCTGCAGAAGCCGATGTTCCAGGACCGTCGGGTGCGCCAGGCCCTGGCCATGCTCTGGGACTTCGAGTGGAGCAACCGGCAGATGATGCGCAACATGTACCTGCGCCAGCAGAGCTTCTTCTCCAACACGCCGCTGGCCGCCCGCGAGCTGCCGGACAAGGACGAACTGGCGATCCTCGAACCGCTGCGCGGACAGATTCCCGACGAGGTTTTCACCCAGGTCTTCGAAGCACCGAAGACCGACGCCAGCGGCAACCTGCGCGACAAGCAGTTGCAGGCCCTGGCCCTGCTGGAACAGGCTGGCTGGAAGCCCAGGGGCGACCAGTTGGTCAACGCCCAGGGCGAGCCGCTGAGCTTCACCTTCCTCAATGCCCAGAACGGCATGGAACGCCTGCTGCTGCCGTACAAGCGCAACCTGGCGCAGATCGGCATTCGCATGGACATTCGCCGCATCGACCCGTCGCAGTACGTCAACCGCCTCAAGGACCGCGACTACGACATGATCGTCAGCGGCTACCCGGTGACCACCTCGCCGGGCATCGAGCTGTACAACTTCTTCGGTTCCAAGGCGGCCACCGACCCGGGCTCGAACAACTTCATGGCCCTGCAGAACCCCGCCGTGGACAGCCTGATCAACGGCCTGGTCAAGGCCGATACCCAGAAGCAGATGCTCAGCTACGCGCATGCCCTGGACCGGGTGCTGCAGTGGAACTACTACTGGATTCCCAACTACTACCCGCCAGGCATCTCCACGGTGTGGTGGAACCGCTTCGGCATTCCGCAGATACAGGCCAGCAATGACGCGGCGGTCGAAACCTGGTGGGAAGTCAGCCCGACCCCGCTGACCAACGAACAGATGACCGCCGAACTGATCAGGCGCGGCCATGACGGAGGGAAACGCTGATGCCCGCCTATATCCTGCGGCGCCTGCTGCTGATCATCCCGACGCTGCTGATCATCCTGCTGGTCAACTTCGTGATCGTCCAGGCGGCCCCCGGTGGCCCGGTGGAACAGGCCATCGCCCGCCTGCAGGGCCTGGGCGGCGGTGGCGCGATCGGGGGGAGTGGCGGTGACGTGCTGCACGGCGCATCGCGCGCCAGTCGCGGCCTCGATCCCAAGCTGATCGCCGACATCGAACGCCAGTACGGTTTCGACAAGCCGGCGCCGGAGCGCTTCTGGCTGATGCTCAAGAGCTACGCCCGCCTCGACTTCGGCAAGAGTTTCTTCCGGGGCGCGCAGGTCACCGACCTGATCCTGGAGAAGATGCCGGTGACCATTTCCCTCGGCCTGTGGGCCACGCTGATCACCTACCTGGTGTCGATCCCGCTCGGCATCCGCAAGGCGGTCCGCCATGGCAGCCGCTTCGATATCTGGAGCAGTACGGCGATCATCCTTGGCTACGCCATGCCGGCGTTCCTGTTCGCCATGCTGCTGATCGTGCTGTTCGCCGGCGGTACCTCGCTGAACTGGTTCCCGGTGCGCGGCCTGGTCTCGGACAACTTCGACCAGCTCTCGACGCTGGGCAAGGTCGCCGACTACTTCTGGCACCTGGTACTGCCGGTGACCTCGCTGGTGATCGGCGGCTTCGCCACGCTGACGATCCTGACCAAGAACTCGTTCCTCAACGAAATCACCCGCCAGTACGTGGTTACCGCGCGGGCCAAGGGCCTGAGCGAACGCCGGGTGCTCTACGGCCATGTGTTTCGCAACGCCATGCTGCTGGTGGTGTCGGGCATTCCCCAGGCCTTCATCAGTGTGTTCTTCGCCGGCTCCCTGCTGATCGAAGTGATCTTCTCCCTCGACGGGCTCGGCCGCATGAGCTACGAAGCGGCGGTGTCGCGGGACTACCCGGTGGTGTTCGGCTCGCTGTTCATCTTCACCCTGTTCGGCCTGCTGATCAAACTGATCGGCGATCTCTGCTACACCCTGGTCGACCCGCGTATCGACTTCGCCGCGAGGAACGCCTGATGCTGCGACTTTCCCCCGTGAGCCGCCGCCGGCTCGACCGGTTCAAGGCCAATCGCCGTGGCTGGTGGTCGTTGTGGCTGTTCGCCGCGCTGTTCGTCCTGAGCCTGGGCGGCGAACTGATCGCCAACGACAAGCCGCTGGTGCTCAACTATCAGGGCTCGTTGTATTTCCCGGTGTTCAAGCGCTACACCGAGCAGGAGTTCGGCGGCCAACTGCCGTTCCAGGCCGACTACCGCAGTGACTATGTACGCCAGCTGATCACCCGCGATGGCGGCTGGATGCTGTTCCCGCCGATCCCGTTCAGCGCCGATACGCCCAACTACGATCTGAACAAGCCGGCCCCCAGCCCACCCACCACGGTGAACTGGCTCGGCACCGACGACCAGGCCCGCGACGTGCTGGCGCGGGTGATCTTCGGTGCCCGGGTGTCGATCCTGTTCGCGCTGGCGCTGACCGCCATCAGCGCGCTGATCGGCATCGCCGCCGGCGCCCTGCAGGGCTACTACGGCGGCTGGGTCGACCTGCTCGGCCAACGGTTGCTGGAGGTCTGGTCCGGGCTGCCGGTGCTGTACCTGCTGATCATCCTGTCGGGCTTCGTCGAGCCGAACTTCTGGTGGCTGCTGGGAATCATGGCGCTGTTCTCCTGGCTGGCGCTGGTCGACGTGGTGCGCGCCGAGTTCCTCCGTGGGCGCAACCTGGAATACGTCAAGGCCGCGCGGGCGCTGGGGCTGAACGACCGCAAGATCATCCTGCGGCACATCCTGCCCAACGCCATGAACGCGACCCTGAGCTATTTGCCGTTCATTCTCACCGGCGCCATCTCGACCCTCACCGCCCTGGACTTCCTCGGCTTCGGCATGCCCGCCGGCAGCGCCTCGCTGGGCGAACTGATCGGCCAGGGCAAACAGAACCTGCAAGCCCCGTGGCTCGGATTCACCGCCTTCTTCACCCTGGCGCTGATCCTTTCGCTGCTGGTCTTTATCGGCGAGGCGTTGCGTGATGCCTTCGACCCCCGCTCATGAACCAGGCCCGCGTGATGACTGACAACCTGATTGAAATCCGCCACCTGACCGTGGCCTTTGGCGGCCAGCCCGTGGTCCGCGACCTGTGCCTGGATATCCGCGCCGGCGAGTGCCTGGCATTGGTCGGCGAGTCCGGCTCGGGCAAGTCGGTCACCGCCCATTCGATCCTGCAGCTATTGCCGCAGACCGGCTGCCACGCCAGCGGCAGCGTGCGTTATCGCGGCCAGGAACTGCTCGGTGCCGACAACCGTACCCTGCGCCAGATCCGCGGCGACCGCATCGCGATGATCTTCCAGGAACCGATGACCTCGCTGAACCCGCTGCACACGGTACAAAAGCAGATCGGCGAAACCCTCATGCTGCACAAGGGCCTGGGTGGCAAGGCGGCCCAGGCGCGGATTCTCGAACTGCTGGAACTGGTGGGTATCCAGAAGCCCCGCGAACGACTCAAGGCCTACCCGCATCAACTTTCCGGCGGCCAGCGCCAGCGGGTGATGATCGCCATGGCCTTGGCCTGCGAGCCGGAGCTGCTGATCGCCGACGAGCCGACCACCGCCCTCGACGTCACCGTGCAACGCAAGATCCTGCTGCTGCTCAAGTCGCTGCAACAACGCCTGGGCATGTCGCTGCTGCTGATCAGCCACGACCTCAACCTGGTGCGCAGCATCGCCCAAAGGGTCTGTGTGATGAAGGCTGGGGAGAGCGTCGAGCAGGCCGATTGCGAAACCCTGTTCAACCAGCCGCAGCATCCCTACAGCCGCCTGTTGCTGGATGCCGAGCCGGCCGGGGAAGCACTGGCCCTGGATGAAAACGAAAGCGTGCTGCAGGTCGACGACCTGCGCGTGCGCTTCCAGATCGGTGGCGGCTTGTTGCGGCGCAAGCAGTACCTGCAGGCGGTGGACGGCATCAGCCTCTGCGTGCAGCGCGGCAAGACCCTGGGCATCGTCGGCGAGTCCGGCTCCGGCAAGTCGACCCTCGGCCAGGCGATCCTGCGACTGCTCGACTCCCAGGGCAGCATCCGCTTCCAGGGCCAGGCCCTGGATGGCCTGAACCAGAAACAACTGCGGCCATGGCGCAAGCAGATGCAGGTGGTGTTCCAGGACCCGTTCGGCAGCCTCAGCCCGCGCATGTCGGTGGCCCAGATCATCAGCGAGGGAATCGAGGTGCACTGTCCCGGCACCGCCGCCGAACACGAGGCCCAGGTCATCCGTGCACTGGAAGAGGTAGGCCTCGACCCGCAAAGCCGCCACCGTTACCCCCATGAGTTTTCCGGTGGCCAGCGCCAGCGGATCGCCATCGCCCGGGCCCTGGTGCTCAAGCCGGCGCTGATCCTGCTCGACGAACCGACCTCGGCCCTCGACCGCACGGTGCAGAAGCAGGTGGTGGCACTGCTGCGTGACCTGCAGGCCAAGCACGGCCTGACCTACCTGTTCATCAGTCATGACCTGTCGGTAGTACGCGCCCTTGCCCACGACCTGATCGTGGTCAAGGACGGCCAGGTGGTCGAACAGGGCAGCACCTGCGCGGTGTTCGACGACCCGCAGCACCCGTACACCCGGGAACTGCTGGCCGCGACCTTGACCCACACGTCCACCCTGACCAGCCCGTGAGCCAGACACCGATGAACGACCGTGAAAGCCTCAAGGACTACCAGCGGGTCCGCCTGCTGGCGATTCGCTCGCTGTTCGAGAACATCGAGCAGTCCAGCGAGGGTACGGTGATCGTCGACCGCGATGCGCGGATCGTCTGGATGAACGAACGTTATGCCAAGCGTTTTGGCCTCTCCAGCGCCGAGCAGGCCATCGGCCAACCCTGCGAGAGCGTGATCCCCGGCAGCCTGCTGCGCGAGGTGGTGCGCACCGGTCGGCCGATCCTGCTGGACCTGCAGGACATGCCCAAGGAACCGCTGGTGGTGATGCGTCTGCCGGTGCACGACGACGCCGGTGCCGTGATCGGCGCCATCGGCTTTGCCCTGTTTGGCGAGCTGCACAGCCTGTCGCCGCTGCTCAAGCGCTACCAGAGCATGCAGCAGGAACTGGCGTCGACCCGCTCGCTGTTGCGGGCACGGCAGACCAAGTACAACTTCGCCCATTTCATCGGCACCAGTACAGCGAGCCTGGAGGTCAAGCGCCGTGCCCGCCGCAGCGCCAGCACCGACTCGCCGGTGTTGCTGCTGGGCGAGACCGGCACCGGCAAGGAACTGCTGGCCCACGCCATCCACAGTGCCTCGCCGCGGGCACACAAGGCGTTCGTCAGCATCAACAGCGCGGCGATTCCGGAAACCCTGCTGGAGGCGGAATTCTTCGGCACGGCTCCGGGCGCCTTCACCGGTGCCGACCGCAAGGGCCGCCCCGGCAAGTTGCAGATCGCCCAGGGCGGCACGCTGTTTCTCGACGAGATCGGTGACATGCCGCTGCCCCTGCAGAGCAAGCTGCTGCGGGTGTTGCAGGAAAAGGAATTCGAGCCGGTCGGTTCCAACGAGGTCCTGCGCAGCGATGTGCGGGTGATCGCCGCGACCTCGACCGACCTGGAGGCGGCGATCAAGCGGGGCGAGTTCCGCGCCGACCTGTATTACCGCCTCAATGTCCTGCCGATCAACGTGCCGCCGTTGCGCGAACGCCTGGAGGATCTGCCCGCGCTGAGCGAGGTGATCCTCGAGGAACTCGATAGCCACCATGAACTGGCCGTCGAGGCGCTGGAACTGCTTGGGCAGCATGCCTGGCCGGGCAATATCCGCGAGCTGCGCAACGTGCTGGAGCGGGCGGCGCTGTTGGGCGATACGCAGGTACTGGGCGCTGCCGACATCCGTGGGGCGATTGGTACTTTCAGCCCGCTGGAGCGGGTGTCGGCACCCGTCATGGCAGCGCCTGGGAACGAAACTTTCAGCGCCGCCCGCGAACGCTTCGAACGGCAGTTGATCGAAACCACCCTGGCGCAATGCGGGGGCAAGGTCGTCGAAGCCGCCCGGCAACTGGGGCTGGGGCGCTCAACGCTGTACAAGAAAATGGTCGCGCTGGGCATCAGCGAGTCTCAATAAAGAGACAATCATCCCAACAAAGAGACAGCCTCTGAACGGGGCCTTCCGCGCCCCCTCTTGTGGTGAGCGGGTTTGCCCGCGCTGGGGTGCGAAGCGCCCCCAAAACCAGCAATTGCGCTGTGTCTGAGGTTATTGTGCGGCCGGCTTACGGCTGCTATGCAGCCGAGCGCGGGCAAGCCCGCTCACCACAAAAAGCAGATTTGCGCCGAACTTCCCTCTGCAAATGTCTCAAAATAGAGAAAAATTTCTGAAAATTTTCATCACCCCATGAAATCTTCATATTTTTCAATAAGTTAGATATATGGCACGAAACTCGCTATTCCCACCGGAGATTCAGACCTAACCTACAAAAATAACAATTGGAGACACACCATGAGTGTGATCATCGCCCTCGCAGCCCTGGCGCTGCTGATGCTTGCCGCCTACCGTGGCTACAGCGTCATCCTGTTTGCCCCCATCGCCGCCCTCGGCGCAGTCCTGCTCACCGACCCTGCCGCCGTCGCCCCCGCCTTCACCGGGGTGTTCATGGACAAGATGGTCGGTTTCATCAAGCTCTACTTCCCGGTATTCCTGCTCGGCGCGGTGTTCGGCAAGCTGATCGAGCTGTCGGGGTTCTCCCGTTCCATCGTCGCCGCCGCCATCCGCCTGCTCGGCACCCGCCAGGCGATGCTGGTGATCGTACTGGTCTGCGCGCTGCTGACCTACGGCGGCGTCTCGCTGTTCGTGGTGGTGTTCGCGGTGTACCCGTTCGCCGCCGAGATGTTCCGCCAGAGCAACATCCCCAAGCGCCTGATCCCGGCGACCATTGCCCTTGGCGCCTTCTCCTTCACCATGGACGCCCTGCCCGGCACGCCGCAGATCCAGAACATCATCCCCAGCACCTTCTTCAACACCACCGCCTGGGCCGCCCCCTGGCTGGGGCTGATCGGCACGGTGTTCGTGTTCTGCGCCGGCATGCTGTTCCTGCAACGCCAACGCAACAAGGCCCAGCTCGCCGGCGAAGGCTACGGCACGCAGTTGCGCAACGAGCCGGAAACCGCCGAAGACATCCGCCTGCCCAATCCGTGGATCGCCCTCTCGCCGCTGCTGCTGGTGGGGATCATGAACCTGCTGTTCACCCGCTGGATTCCCGTCTGGTACGGCAAGACCCACACCCTCGCCCTGCCCGGCATGGCGGCGCCGGTCCAGACCGAAGTGGCCAAGCTCACCGCGATCTGGGCGGTCCAGGCAGCCTTGCTGGTCGGTATCGTGATGGTGTTGCTGTTTGGCTTCCGGGCGATTCGCAGCAAGCTCGCCGAGGGCAGCAAGAGCGCCGTGGCTGGCGCCCTTCTGGCGGCGATGAACACCGCCTCGGAATACGGTTTCGGCGCAGTGATCGCCTCGTTGCCGGGCTTCCTGGTACTGGCTGACGGACTCAAGAGCATTCCCAATCCGCTGGTCAACGAAGCCATTACCGTGACCCTGCTGGCCGGCATCACCGGCTCCGCCTCGGGCGGCATGAGCATCGCCCTGGCGGCCATGGCCGACAGCTTCGTCGCCGCCGCCCATGCGGCCAACATCCCGCTGGAAGTGCTGCACCGGGTCGCCGCCATGGCCAGCGGTGGCATGGACACCCTGCCGCACAACGGCGCGGTGATCACCCTGCTGGCCGTCACCGGGCTGACCCACCGCGAAGCCTACAAGGATATTTTCTGCATCACGCTGATCAAGACCCTGGCGGTCTTCGTGGTCATCGCCACGTTCTACGCCACCGGCATCGTCTGAGGAATCGAACATGAGTCTCAAAGGAAAAACCGCACTGGTCACCGGCTCTACCAGCGGCATCGGCCTGGGCATCGCCCTGGGCCTGGCCAGGGCCGGCGCCGACCTGATCCTCAACGGCTTCGGCGACGCCAGCGCGGTGCTCGCCGAGGTCCGCCAGTTCGGCGGCAAGGTCGGTCATCACCCGGCCGATGTCAGCGATCCGGCACAGATCGCCGAGATGTTCGCCTACGCCGAGCGCGAGTTCGGCGGTGTCGATATCCTGGTCAACAACGCCGGCATCCAGCATGTCGCGCCGGTAGAGGAGTTCCCGGTGGAGCGCTGGGACTCGATCATCGCGATCAACCTGTCCTCGGTGTTCCACAGCACCCGCCTGGCTCTGCCGGGCATGCGCGCCAAGGGCTGGGGGCGGATCGTCAACATCGCCTCGGTGCATGGCCTGGTCGGCTCCGTGGGCAAGGCCGCCTACGTCGCGGCCAAGCATGGGGTGATCGGCCTGACCAAGGTGGTCGGCCTGGAGACCGCCACCGGCAACGTCACCTGCAACGCCATCTGCCCGGGTTGGGTGCTGACGCCGCTGGTGCAGAAACAGATCGATGACCGCGCCGCAGGAGGCGTCGATCCGCAGCAGGCACAACATGACCTGCTGGCGGAGAAACAGCCGTCGCTGGAGTTCGTCACGCCGCCGCAGCTGGGAGAGCTGGTACTGTTCCTCTGCAGCGAGGCCGGCAGCCAGGTGCGGGGGGCGGCGTGGAATATCGACGGTGGGTGGCTGGCGCAATAGTCGAGACCCTGGCGATCCCGTTCGCGGATAAACCGGGGCGCCGGACCGCCTGCTCCCACAGTTTGCGTCGATCACAAGATTTGTGTTCAGCACGGCACCGTGGGAGCCGGATTCATCCGCGAACGGGCCTGTAAGAACAACACAAAACAAGAAAGGGAACCCCATGTCAGAAGTCCTGTGGCGCCCCAGCGCAGAACGCATCGAAAAGACCCGCATCGAAGCCTTCCGGCGCTTCGTCAATCACCGTCACGACCTGCAGATCGCCGACTACCCGGCCCTGCACCAGTTCAGCATCGAGCGCCGCGAGGACTTCTGGCAGGCCATCGTCGATTTCTTCGAGGTCGCGTTCCACCACCCGGCCAGCAGCGTGCTGGTCGAAGCCCCACAGATGCCCAGCGCCCGCTGGTTCCCCGAGGCGACGCTGAACTTCGCCGAACACCTGCTGCGCCGCCGTGACGACCAGCTCGCGGTGGTCGCGGTCAGCGAGGACGGACACCGGGAAACCCTCACCCACGCTGAACTGGCCGCCCATGTCGCCGGCCTGCAACAGCGCCTGCGTGACGCAGGTGTCGGCGTCGGTGACCGAGTCGCGGCCTGTATGCCGAACACCTGGCAAACCCTGGTGGGCATGCTCGCCACCACCAGCCTGGGAGCGACCTGGTCCTGCTGCTCGCCGGACTTCGGTACCCAGGGCGTGATCGATCGTTTCGGCCAGATCGAACCCAAGGTACTGATCGCCTGTGCCGGCTACCGCTATGCCGGCAAGGCGCTGGACCAGGGCACCAAGCTCAACGAGATCCTCGATCACCTACCCTCGCTGCAGCAACTGCTGGTGGTGCCCTACGCCCATCCCCAGGCCCGTGCCGAGGATTTCCGGACCCAGGCCAGGGTCAGCCTGTGGCAGGACTTCTACCAGCCCGGTGGCGAACCGTATTTCGTCCCGGTGCCCTTTGCCCAGCCGCTGTACATCCTCTATTCCAGCGGGACCACCGGCGTCCCCAAGTGCATCATCCACAGCACCGGCGGTGTCCTGCTGCAGCACCTCAAGGAACATGGCCTGCACGTCGACCTCGGGCCCGATGACTGCCTGTTCTACTACACCACTTGCGGCTGGATGATGTGGAACTGGCTGGTCTCGGCCCTGGCGGTCGGCGCCACGGTGGTGCTGTATGACGGCTCGCCGTTTCATCCCGGCCCGCAACGCCTGCTCGACCTGATCGACAGCGAGGGCATCAGTGTCTTCGGCACCAGCCCGAAGTACCTGGCCGCCCTGGAGCAGGCCGGGCTCAGCCCACGACAGACGCACCGGCTGGACCGCCTCAAGACCCTCCTGTGCACCGGCTCGCCGCTGTCACCGCACAGCTATGACTATGTGTACCGGGAGATCAAGGCCGAGTTGTGCCTGTCGTCGATGTCCGGCGGTACCGATATCGTCTCGTGCTTCGTCAGCGGCAACCCGGTGCTGCCGGTCATCCGTGGCCAGATGCAGTGCAAGAGCCTGGGCATGGCCGTCGAGGTCTGGGACGAAAACGGGCAGCCGCTGCACGGTGAAAAGGGTGAACTGGTCTGCACCCGGCACTTTCCGGCAATGCCGGTCGGGCTGTGGAACGACCCACGACAGGAGAAGCTCAAGGCCTCCTATTTCAGTCTGTTCCCCGGCGTCTGGGCCCAGGGTGACTACGCCGAGGAACTGGCGGGCGGCGGCCTGATGATCCACGGCCGCTCCGACGCCGTGCTCAACCCCGGCGGCGTGCGTATCGGCACGGCGGAGATCTATCGGCAGGTGGAAAAGGTCGAGGCGGTGGTGGAAAGCCTCGCCATCGGCCAGCAATGGCAGAACGATGTGCGGGTGGTGCTGTTCGTGCGGTTGCAGGAGGGTCTGGCGCTCGATGAGGCGCTACAGCAGCAGATCCGCCAGGTGATCCGCGACAACACCACGCCCCGCCATGTCCCGGCGAAGATCGTCGCGGTGACGGACATCCCGCGAACCCTGAGCGGCAAGATCGTCGAACTGGCGGTGCGCAACGTGGTACACGGGCTACCGGTGAAAAACACCGACGCCCTGGCCAACCCCGAGGCGCTGGAGCAGTTCCGCGACCGCCCGGAATTGCGCGATTGATGCAGCGCAACGCGCGCAGGGTCAACCCAGGTAGCGCAGCACCACCGCCTGGGAACCGCCCATCAACGAGTGGCCGGCCAGCAGGATGCGACCGTCACCCTGCACCGCCAGCGCGGTGACGGAGTCATGGCTCTTGCCCAATCGGGTGCGCACATAGCCGTTGCCCGAGGCAAAGTCGGGATCGAGCTGGCCATTCGGCAGATAGCGCGCGAGCAGCAGGTCCGAAGCGAACCCGGCGACCGTCGAGCCGGCGGCGAGAATCGCACCATCGCGTTGCACCGCGACCGCCGTCCAGCGGCAGGCCGGCGCATCGATATCCAGCAACACCGCTGCCCCCCGGTTGAAACGCCGGTCGATACTGCCGCTGGCGGTAAAACCCTGCAACGCACTGCCCAGTGGCTCGAAACGATTGCCGACGCAAAACAGTTGGCCCTGGGCGCCACGTACCAGGCGGGTGACCGTGGAACTGGCCTCGGCAAAGCGCACGGACAGGTAGCCCTCATGACCGAAGGCCGGGTCCAGCCGGCCATCCGGCAGGTAGCGGACCACCAGGCCGACGGGTGGGAAATCGATCGAACCGCCGACCAGAATCTTGCCATCGGGCTGCAGCAGGATGCAGCTGAGCCAGGTGTTCATCAGCAACCGCCGCACCATAACGAAGCCCAGACCGTTGAAACTGTGATCAAGGCCGCCATCCGGCAGCAGGCGCACCAGCAGGCCGACATGGTCGGTAGCGGAATAACCGTGATTGAGGGTCAGCAGGATCCGGCCGTCCGGCTGCACGGCACCGAAGCAGCTCTCGAAGCCCGCCAGTCCCGGCGGCAGCCAGCTGTCACGGGGGCCCTCGGACAAGTCACCGGGCAAGCGCAGCAATTGCACGCCCCGGCTGCCAAAGCGCCGATCGGGACGACCATCGGCGAAGAACCGTGCCACGGCCGGCAGGGTGCGCCGGTCATCCGGATAATGCAGGCCAAAGACCAGGATCCGTCCGTCGCAGAGCCGGCGCAGACTGAGGCCGGTCGACTCGCCATCGGCATCGAACCGACTCACCAGGCTGCCGCGGTCACCGAACGAGGCATCCATCGAGCCGTCGGCATTGAGCCGCGCCAGGCCGAAATGCACGCCCCCGGACATCTCCACCCGGGCAACCACGAGGATCTTGCCATCGGGGCAGAACAGCACGTCATTGGCCTGACTCGACAAGCTGCCGGGAAAGGCCACCCGCGCCTTGCCCAGGCCGGCAAATCCGGGATCGGGCTCGCCTGCCGGGTTGACCCGGCGGCCGCGCAACGCTTGCAGCATCATCAGGGGATTCCTCCGTGAAAGAGACGTCGCCTGCGGCTGTGGCAGCCGTTGCGATCTGCCCGCTATTCAATCCATCGGGGTTTCCCCACACAACTGTCAGAAATGACAGGTTTTGCAGCCTTGCGAGCCATTACAGTGACCCTGCGCGCCATTGTTCGCGGCGCGGTCACTCCATGGCGGTCTTGACCATCGCCAGCTCGGGGTGGCTGACCAGCTTGTCGATATGCAACTCCTCGTCGTTGAGCCAGGTCTCGGTCAGCACCCGATAGTGCTCCATGTCGCGGCAACGCATGCGCAGGCTGTAGTCGAAGGCTCCGCTGAGCAGGTGGCACTCCAGAACCTGGGGGCAGGCGCGGATCTTGGCCTCGAAAGCCTTCTGCGCCGCGCGCCCACTCTGGCCGGACAGCGCCACCAACACCAGCAGCGACAAGCCGGGCGACAGCTTGTTCTCATCGAGGATGGCGCCGTAGCCGCGGATCACCCCCAACTGCTCCAGCTTGCGCACCCGTTCCAGGCAGGGCCTGGGCGTCAGGTGCACACGCTCGGAAAGCTTCTGGTAGGTGATGCGTCCATCGTGGCGCAACACCTCGATAATTGCCTGGTCGATACGGTCCAGCACGATCGACAGGTCACGAATTTCTGCCATGGATGGCATGCCTCACTTCAAACGACCAGAAAGAAACAGGCGCTATTGTACGACCTTCCTTGGCCGATGCCTGAATCACTTTCCGCCTTGCCGGCCGGCAAGTTCTACGGGGCGTGCCTGATCAGGTCAGGACGGCTATCCACCAGCATCGCCTCGATGACATTGCCCTGGATCGAACAGGTCAGCATGCCCTTGCTGTTCGGGCTGTTCTTGACCAGATCCTCGGAGGCCGGCTCGATCAGGAATACCCGCTCGGCCGTGTCGATCACCAGCTTGCCCGAGTTGCTCTGCGGGTCTTCCGGCTGCCAGGCACGCTGACTGTGCGACCAGATCTCGGCACGCGCGTACATGCCGCCGGCATCGGTCGCCCCGGTACGCTGGTGTTTCTCGAGCACCTCGAACACTTCCTTGGGCGCCTGCTCGGTGTAGAACCCCCAACTGATCAGGCGCGAGCCCAGCATGTCCATGTCTTCGGCATAAAAACCGGTCAGGCTGACGCCGTCGAGCGTGACCGGTTTGTCGAACATCCAGCGCCGTCCCAGCTCACTCTTCGTCCCCCCCACGGGTCGGGTGAAACCGTTTTCGCTTTTGGTCGGGATCAGGCCGTTGAACAGCGGCTGTTCGATGACGGCGAGAGAGTGCTGGTCGCAGGCAATGTAGTCATTCAACGAGGTGCCGGCAGAAGCCGCTGGCCCCGAAAACAGCACAGCGGCGCCAAGCAGTGAGGAGAGGATTTTTGCAGGGGATTTGCGTGGGAGCATTTCAACTTCCTGTTGGGGCCATTGGCGCTGGCCAGCATGCAGCCAATGACAAGAATGATTGACCCTTATCGGCAGGCACCTCGATAACCTGAGGACGGAGCGGCAAAAGACCAGCCATAGCGCACTGCGTGCGGGCGGGCTGGTGATTCATCGCCGGTGCAAAGATGATGACCGACATGGCATTCACCGGCGCGGGCTTCTCCCTTGGGCTCGCTCAGGCAGGCCCGAAACATCTTCGGGCTTCTCGCCATCCACACAGCCATACTTACCAGCAGACAGCGTCCTGATACCATTCAGGCAGCTTTTTTCCGCATGGGGTAATTATGGAAGTATCCGTGACCGGAGCATTCGAACCGGCAGCCGAGCAGGACATGCACTACCGAACCATGTTCGAGGCGGTCGACACCGGCTTCTGCATTATCGAGATGAAATTCGATGCTGCCTCAAAGCCCGTGGATTACCGTTTCCTCGACATGAACCCGGCATTCGAACGCGAGACCGGGCTGGTCGGCGCCAAGGGGCGCTGGATGCGGGACCTGATCCCGAACCACGAACAGCACTGGTTCGACATCTACGGCGACGTCGCCCTGAACGGCGTCGAACAGCGTTTCGAAAACCAGGCGCAGGGACTCGGACGCTGGTATGCGGTGCATGCGGTTCGTGTCGGCACTCCAGGCGCCTACAAGGTCGCGATATTCTTCAACGACATCACCGAGCGGCGCCAGGCGGAAATCGCCCTCAAGCAACTGAATGCCTCGCTGGAGCAGGAGGTCGCCTCCCGAACCGACGACCGCAACCAGTTGTGGACCCTGTCTTCGGACATCATGCTGCGCTGCACCTTCGAGGGCCGGATCATCGCCATCAACCCGGCCTGGGAAGAAACCCTCGGCTGGAGCGAAACCGACCTGCTCGGCACCAGCCTCTACGACCTGATCCACCCCGATGACCTCGAACAGACGCTCGAGCGTGTCCGCCATTGCGCCGCCGGGCAGAGCATTCGTCGCTTCGAGAACCGCTATCGCTGTAAACGTGGCGGTTACCGCTGGATCAACTGGTCCTCCAGTCCTTCCGACGAGGTGATCAACGCCGTCGGCCGCGACTGCACGCTCGACAAGGAGCAGGCCCAGGCACTGGCCAAGGCCGAGGCGCAACTGCGCCAGAGCCAGAAAATGGAAGCTGTCGGACAGTTGACCGGCGGCCTGGCCCACGACTTCAACAACCTGCTGACCGGTATCAGCGGCAGCCTGGAAATGCTCCAGAGCCGCATCGACCAGGGGCGCGTGGAGAACCTGGAGCGCTACATCAATGCCGCGCTGATCGCCTCGCGCCGGGCCACCGCCCTCACCCATCGGCTGCTGGCCTTCTCCCGCCGGCAGACCCTCGACTCGCGGGCAACCAACGTCAATCTGCTGGTTACCGAAATGGAGGAGCTGATACGCCGTACGATCGGACCCTCGATAGGGCTGGAGGCGAAGCTGTCCGAACGGCTGTGGACGACCCTGGTCGATCATAACCAGCTGGAAAACTCGTTGCTCAACCTGTGCATCAACGCCCGCGATGCGATGCCCGAGGGCGGCCAGTTGACCATCGAGACCGCGAACATCACCCTCAATTCGGCTTCGGCACTGGCCCTGGAGTTGCCGCCAGGCGGCTATGTGTACCTGAGCGTCACTGACAGCGGCTGCGGCATGTCGGCCGACATCCTGAGCAAGGTCTTCGAACCGTTCTTCACCACCAAGCCGCTTGGCTCCGGCACGGGCCTGGGGTTGTCGATGGTCTATGGTTTCGCCCTGCAGTCCGGCGGCCAGGTACGCATCAACTCGCAGTTGGGCAACGGCACCCAGGTACGCCTCTACCTGCCTCGCCACTTCGCCGAAGCCGAGGAACGTGGTAACGCCCACGCCTCGCCCCCGACTCAACAGGCCCTGGCGGGCGAAACGGTGCTGGTGGTCGATGATGAACCCCAGGTGCGCATGCTGGAGGTCGATCTGCTGCAAGAGCGCGGCTACAAGGTGCTGGAAGCCAGCGACGGCGCGACCGGCCTGAAGATCCTGCAATCACCGATCCGCATCGACCTGCTGGTCAGCGACGTCGGCCTGCCGGGCGGCATGAATGGCCGACAGCTGGCGGAACTGGCCCGGCAGACCCGTCCCGGGCTCAAGGTGCTGTTCGTCACCGGTTATGCCGAGCATTCGGTGATCGGTGACGGCAACCTCGCTCCGGGCATGCATGTCATGACCAAGCCGTTCGCCATCGATGACCTGGCCAATCGCGTACGCGAAGTCATCAGTAATACCTGACAGGTTGTATTGAACCGCTGCCCTATGGTGAGCATCTACAACTGTTCGATAACGCAAACTTGCAATCCCGATATAAACCTTACTTATTGAAAGGTTTATATCGGAGGCATTCCATGAATTTCAGGCAAAAAAAAGCCCAAGCGGCTGATGGACGCTTGGGCCTTAAAGAATGCATAAACCGTGGTAGGTGAACGCGGGCCAATAATAACTGATCGTGTAAATTCGTAACAAGATATTTTGGCTATAATTTTATGCCTAACCCCTTCAATAACCACAAGTTTTTCCCGGGAATCCAGATATTCGGATCCAATTTAGGCACTGTTTTGGTTCACTGAAGGGGTGATTGCCGTAAGTGCACCAAAGCGGTTCACGATAACTACCCAACAGTCGAAAAAGACCATAATCAATATCCGGGAATTACTGGGCAACGATGTGACGGTAATATTATCGGCTGCCATGGAATCCGATGAATGGCATATATCTGCGCAAGCTGGCGAAGCGTTTCGGCAGTTCCCAGCCAGCTTGCGAAGCAGGAAAGTTCCCCGGGCGCGAAAAAATATAAACCGGCCCAGCCCCTCAAGAGCGTTTGCGTCCCTGCCCGCGCCCGGCGACAATTGGCACTCAATTCATTTCGAGGTTCGCAACATGCGTAAAGCACTTACCGTCCTGGCGCTCAGCGCCCTGTTTGCCCAAGGCGCCATGGCTGCCGGCGGTACCCAGGCAGCAGTCGGAGGTGGCTTGGGTGGCGTCCTGGGCAACGTGGTCGGCCAACAGATGGGCGGCAGCACTGGCGCTGCCATCGGTGCGGGCCTGGCTGGCGCGGCGGGTAGTGCCGTTGCCGCCAAGAAAGGCAAGAAGACCAAGGCTGCCATCGGCGGCGGCCTGGGTGCAGCCGGCGGTTCGTACCTGGGCAACCAGCTCGGTGGCAGCACCGGCGCAGCCATTGGCGCGGGCCTGGGTGGCGCGGCCGGCGGCGCACTGGGCGGTCGCAAGTAAGACCCTCGGATACGAAAAACCCGACACCTGTGTCGGGTTTTTTATGGGCGGGCCTTTTACCGCCGGGTTTCCAGGTGAGCGGGCACCGATGCTGTCTCCTGTCGTGGCTGCAGCCAGCGGCTGAACAGACGCGTCACCCGTGGCATGAATACATACACCACTGCCAGCACGATGGTCAGGGTAATCACCACGTTGGCCGGCACATAACCGCCCAGCCAGGGCCACAGCGCGAAGACCGGCTTCCACAGCAGCGGTACCAGGAATGTCAGCGGCAGGATCACCAGGAACGTCACGCAGGCCTGCTTCCAGCGCGGGGGCGGTGTCGGGGCATCCACATGCACGGGGGTGAACCAGAACTCGCGATCCGCATTGATTTCGGTCTGGTCGCCATCAGCCAGCAACGGCTGGGCCTGCTCGACCAGCTCACGGCGATCCTCGGAATCCAGCCAGACCTGCAACTGCTCGGTGCTGGCAAAGCGCAGCACGCTGGTGAACAGTGCCAGGCCGTCGCTGTGACCGCGGACCACGTCGATCCCCAGGTGCCCGGGATAGGTGCGCGCCTTGGCGACGATCTGGCGCAGCCAGGCCTCGTAGGCCTGATCCCCGCCTTTCCTGATCCGGTGACGCACCAGCAGCGTGACCACGCCGTCGGACAATTCGATATTCATGGCTGACTCCATCTTCCTGTCTGTGCCCCTGCGTCCCAGTCACGCAGGTATCCCAGTAATCTGGCGGCGGTTCCCGGGCTTCACTTGAAGGCCTGTGCTGCCTGCTTGAAATGAATTCTGGGGCCTGGATAAAAAAGGGACAATTCCATAAAATCGAGAATCATTGATTCTATTAAAGGAACAGTCATGGATCGCGTCGAATGCATGCGGGCGTTTGTCGCCACGGTCGGGGCCAATGGCTTTGCCGCGGCGGCACGGGCGATGGACGTGCCGCGCTCGAAAGTCAGCAAGCAGATCCAGGCGCTGGAAGAAGCGATCGGCGTACAGTTGCTGCTGCGTACCACCCGCAGCCTGCACCTGACCGAGGCCGGTGCCGAGTACTACGAGTCGGCCCGCGAGCTGCTGGCCTCGCTGGACGAGGCCGAACAACGCGCCCGCGACGGCATCGGCGAACTGCGTGGGGTGTTGCGCGTCAACGCGCCCATGTCCTTCGGCCTGCGTCGGCTGGGCCGACTGATCCCGCTGTTTCATCGGGAACACCCCAACGTCGAGCTGCAACTGGTGCTCAGCGATCAGCAGGTGGATCCGGTCAAGGGTGGTTTCGACGTGACCATCCGAATCGCCAGCCTGCCGGACTCATCGATGGTCGCCAAGCTGCTGGCCCCGGCGCCGCGCATCATGGTCGCGTCCCCCGACTACCTGGAACGTGCCGGCATTCCCACCACACCGAGGGAACTGTGCACCCACCAGTGCCTGAACTATGGCTATCTGCAAAGTGGCGTGAGCCTGCAATTGAGCAACGGCAAGGAGACCCAGCGAGTCACCGTCACCGGCCCGCTGCACGCCAACAACGGCGACCTGCTGGCCCAGGCGGCCGAGGCCGGCATGGGCATCGCCCTGTTGCCCGATTTCATTGTCGAGGATGCCCTCGCTGCCGGACGCCTGGTGCCGGTGATGTGCGAATGGCAGGCGCCACCGATCAGCATCCACGCCGTGTATGCCTCGGCACGCCGGGTGCCGCAGAAGACCCGCGCGTTCATCGACTTCCTGGTGCGGGAGCTGGCGGTAGCCGCGCAGGGCTGAAACAAATAGACTGTATATACATACAGACAAGGATTGCCCGGCACCCCACGACCGAGCATGCTGTCCGCTCTCTCCCGCACACGATCGAACGAAGGTGGCCATGCGGCTGTTTCTCTGCGAAAAACCCTCCCAGGCCAAGGATATTGCCGCCGTGCTCGGGGCCACGCGCCGTGGCGATGGCTGCTGGGTGGGGGCCAACGCCACGGTCACCTGGTGCATCGGCCATCTGCTGGAAACCGCCCCGCCGGATGCCTACGACGCCCGCTACAAGCGCTGGGTACTGGCCGACCTGCCGATCGTCCCGGAAAAATGGAAGATGCAGGTCAAGCCCAAGACCGCCAGCCAGTTCAAGGCGGTCAAGCGCCTGCTGGGCGAGGCCCGGGAACTGGTGATCGCCACCGACGCCGACCGCGAGGGCGAGATGATTGCCCGTGAACTGGTCGAGCATTGCCGCTACCGCGGGCCGATCCAGCGACTCTGGCTATCGGCACTCGACGATGCGTCGATCCGCAAGGCCCTGGCGAGCCTCAAGCCGGGCGGCGAAACCTTCAACCTCTACCATTCGGCCCTGGGCCGCTCGCGGGCCGACTGGCTGATCGGCATGAACATGAGCCGGCTGTTCACCCTGCTCGGCCGCCAGTCCGGCTACCAGGGCGTGCTGCCGGTGGGCCGGGTGCAGACGCCGACCTTGCGCCTGGTGGTGGACCGCGACCGCAGCATCGCCGATTTCGTACCCGTGGCCTACTGGGCGATCGATGTGCACCTGCAACACGACGGCCAGCCCTTCGTTGCCCAGTGGCGAGCCCCCTCCGACGCCTGCGACGACCAGGATCGCTGCCTGAACCAGCCACTTGCCCAGCAAGCGGCGGCAGCGATGAGCGCAGCCTCCAGTGCCCGGGTGGTGAAACTCAAGACCGAGCGGATTCGTGAACCCGCGCCGCTGCCCTTCGACCTCGGCACCTTGCAGGAAGTGTGTTCGAAACGGCTCGGGCTGGGCGCCCAGGAGACCCTGGACATCGCCCAGTCGCTGTACGAAACCCACAAGGTCATCACCTACCCGCGCAGTGACTGCGGTTTTCTGCCCCTCAGCCAGCATGGCGATGCCGCCCGGGTACTGGCGGCGCTGGAGCGGGCCGACCCGAGCCTGGGCAACCTGGCCCCGTACCTTGATCCGACACGCCGCTCACGGGCCTGGAACGATGCCAAGGTCACCGCCCACCACGGCATCATCCCGACCGGCTCGGGCGCCAGCCTGGAACGCCTGCAAGGCAAGCCGCGCGCGGTCTACACGTTGATTCGTGCCCGCTACCTGGCGCAGTTCCTGCCCAACCACGAATACGACCGCACCCAGGCCGATTTCGATTGCGCGGCACAAGCGCTGCGGGCCGTCGGCAAGCAGGTGATCGAGCCGGGCTGGAAGCGCGCCCTGCCGCAAGCTCTGACACCGGCCAAGGGCCGTGAAGCACCGGAACCACAGGCCTTGCCGAAGCTGCGCGAAGGTGACGAATGTGCGGTGAGCCGAGTCGACTTGAAGGACCTGTGGACCCAACCGCCCAAGCCCTTTACCGAAGGCGACCTGATCAAGGCGATGAAGAACGTCGCCAAGTACGTGGAAGACCCACGCCTGAAGCAGAAGCTCAAGGAAACCACCGGCATCGGCACCGAGGCCACCCGCGCCAGCATCATCCAGGGCCTGCTGGACCGCAATTACCTGGTCAAGCACGGCAAGAGCCTGTCGGCCACCGCAGCGGCGTTCAGCCTGATCGATGCGGTCCCACGGGCGATCGCCGATCCGGGTACCACGGCCATCTGGGAACAGGCCCTGGACATGGTGCAAGGCGGCGAGATGAGCCTGGAAGAATTCGTCGCCAAGCAGGCAGCGTGGATGAGCAAGCAGGTGGGGCGCTGTGTCGAGCTGAAGCTGCAGATCAGCATGCCGCCCGGCACGTCGGCGCCTGCGCCATGGAAAAAGAAACGCAAGGCCTCCGGGACCCGACCCCCAAGAGCCCGCCGCCCGGCAAAGGCGGCGAGCAGTCGCCCAAAGAAATGAACAACCTGGTGGCGGTTACTTCACCTTGCGGCCCAGGTCATCCACCTTGCCCCGGAGCTTGTCCAGCTCGCGCCCCTGATCGTTTACATCCCGTTTCAGCCCGGACAACTCGCTGGAACTCGACCCGGAACCGGAGTTGCGCTTGAGCTCGTCCAGTGTCCGACCGAACTTGTCGAGCGTGCGATCCTGCTCGTCCACCTTGCGCTTGAGCGCGGAGAGCTCACTGCTGCCCGAACTGGAGGAAGATCCGCCACCACGCTTGAGTTCATCGATCGTACGGGCCTGCTCCTTGATGATCTTTTTCAGATCATCCAGCTCATCGGCACTGCGTTTCTGCTGTTCGCGCAACTTCTGCAGGTCATCCACCGTGAACCGGCTATTGCGCAGCGTGTACCCGGACCCCGTGTCACCATGGCTGGCAAGCACCGCATCATAGCCGGAGGCATCGGCGCGCTCGATCTCAACTGCCGCCTGGGCCTGGAATGGCAACAACAGGCTGCCCAACAGAAGCGCGAACACACCGGTAGAGCGAAGGGAGAAAGCAGGATTGCTACGAGGGAGCATCGTGTGTCGTCCTTGTGAAGTGCCGATATGGCACATCGCTATGATCCGTTTTTCCGCCACTTGTTCCCTGCTGCCTCGAGTCTGGGAGCCCCGTCTCAGCATGAAGCGGGCTCGGCGGTTATCATGCCGGGCTGCTCGCGCTCGGCGCGGCGGCTTGCAAACTTATTGGCCATGTCGGCGGGACACGCTCTCCGGGCACTCGGGCAGCGTATTCAGGGAGTGGTTTCCCGCCCATCAAAGGAACGAAATATGACCCCCAATCTGATTGGCAAAGCGGCAGGCGGTGTAGCGGCCCTGCTCCTGCTCATCGTGTTTTTCGGCAGCTGGTACACCGTGGATGAAACCGAACGTGGCGTACTGTTGAGAAACGGCGCGCTGGTCGGCGTCGTCGACCCGGGACTGTCGTTCAAGATGCCCTTCATCGAAAGCGTTCGCCTGATCAGTATCCAGAGCCAGGTCTCGGCCTACGAGAACCTGCAGGCCTACAGCAAGGACCAGCAGTCGGCGCAGCTCAAGGTATCGGTATCCTGGCACGTCGCGCCGTCCGACGTGGCCAAGGTCTATACCCAGTTCAAGGACATCGACGGCATCCGCGACCGGCTGATCAGCCGCCAGGTACCGACCCAGGTCGAGAACGTCTTCGGCCAGTTCAACGCCGTGGCCGCCGTGCAGAATCGCGTGCAACTGGTCAGCGACATCTCCGCCGCCATCAAGGCATCGATCAATGGCCCGGTGATCATCGACAGCGTGCAGGTGGAGAACATCGACTTCAGCGACGCCTACGAAAAAGCCATCGAGGCGCGCATGGCCGCCGAGGTACAGGTGAAAACCCGTGAGCAGCAACTGGCGACCGAACAGGTCCAGGCGCAGATCCGCGTGACCCAGGCCCAGGCCGAAGCGGATGCCCAGCTGGCGCAGGCCAAGGCCGATGCCCAGGCCACCGAGTTGCGTGGTCGGGCCGAAGCCGAGGCGATCAAGGCCCGTGCCCAGGCCCTGGCGAGTAACCAGAACCTGGTGGAACTGACCAAGGCCGAACGCTGGAACGGCGTACTGCCCACCACGGTACTGCCAAGCGGCACCCTGCCCTTCATCGATGCCCGGCAGGAGCGCAAAGCGGACTGAGGGCCGATGCCAGGAGGACGTCCACCGAAATTCGTGGCGTCCTCACCTCACGGAGCACCTCACAAGCGAGTGGGCCGTACTCGATAGCCGGCCCCTTCAGTCATCTTCCCGCCCGCCCCTCGATCTGCTTGCCGAGATGACGAACCTCCGCCCGCAGCGCCTGCAACTCGCGGGTTGCCTGGTTGAGCAGTTCCCGATCCGTCGGGCGAGGCTGAGCAGCGCCGGTCACCTTCTTGCGGCCACGGTAGAGGGCGAACGCCATCAGCAGCACCATACAAGCCAGCCAGGACAGAACGATTGCGGCCTTCACTGCCATACCTCCCGAATTGCGCACACGTAGGAACAGACAAAACAGATAATGCTGACGACGAACAAGGTGACACTGAGCAACACCATTCTTGGCGTTGCATCCCCCGCCAATAGGTACAAAGTCGAAAAGCCGGTGATAGCAGCACCCGCTCCCATGCCAACCAGGGTCTCGCCCAGCCATCTGATCGTTTTACTTTCCATGCAGCATCCTTGCGCACGTTTTTCCCTGTATAGCCCTGACACCAGATGCTGAGGAAGCGTGAGGTAGAGGTCAACCCATCGAGTGTTTGGCGGTATTTCAGGAGAGTCGGATGCGACAAAAGGCAGTCCGCCGCAGTTGCGGATTCGACACAGGGAGAGGATTCGTCAAACGCGAGACACAAAAAAGGGCCAATCTCTCGATTGACCCTTTCAGACCGCCCAGCAGAGCGGATTTTGTCTGGTAGGCACGATTGGACTCGAACCAACGACCCCCACCATGTCAAGGTGGTGCTCTAACCAACTGAGCTACGTGCCTGCTGTGGGCTGCATTCTACGGATTTTCTGCCGAGAGGCAACCTGTTTTTTCGCTAAGCCTATGAATAGGCTTGGAAAAATTCTCAAGGTGAGAGCTTGGGGCAAATGCCGCCCAGGGCAAAGACCAGCTCTCGAACTTTCTTCAGGACGAAAAAAAGGCCAATCTCTCGATTGGCCTTTTCATACCGCCCAGCAGAGCGGATTTTGTTTGGTAGGCACGATTGGACTCGAACCAACGACCCCCACCATGTCAAGGTGGTGCTCTAACCAACTGAGCTACGTGCCTGCTGTGAGGCGGCATTCTACGGATTTGCCGAGGGGTGTCAACACCTTTCTTTCCGCTAAGTCTCTGAATAGGCAAATTTTTTATCGGGGCTCCAGCAGCTTCCCAATTTGGGGTGGCTGGCGGGGGTATTTCAACTGAGGTAGCATCAGGTCACTCGTAAAAAATATAAAACAGAGGTTGCAGGATGGCGAACACTCCCTACCCCCAGTCCTACTATGCCGCGTCGGCCAACCCGGTTCCCGAGCGTCCGCCCTTGCAAGATGATGTCGAAACCGATGTGTGCGTGATCGGTGCCGGCTACACCGGCCTGTCCAGCGCCCTGTTCCTCCTGGAGAACGGTTTGCGCGTGACGGTACTGGAAGCCGCCAGGGTCGGCTTCGGCGCCTCGGGCCGCAACGGCGGCCAGATCGTCAACAGCTACAGTCGCGATATCGACGTGATCGAGCGCAGCGTCGGGCCGAAGCAGGCGCAACTGCTCGGGCAGATGGCCTTCGAAGGCGGGCGGATCATTCGCGAGCGGATCGCCAGGTACAACATCCAGTGCGACCTGAAGGACGGTGGGGTGTTCGCCGCCTTGAGCAATAAACAGATGGGGCATCTCGAATCGCAGAAGAAGCTCTGGGAACGCTTTGGCCACACCCAACTGGAACTGCTGGACCAGCGCCGCATTCGCGAAGTGGTCAACTGCGACCAATATGTCGGTGGCATGCTCGACATGAGCGGCGGGCATATCCATCCGCTGAACCTGGCGCTGGGCGAAGCGGCGGCGGTCGAGTCGCTGGGTGGCAGGATCCATGAGCAATCGCCAGCCGTGCGCATCGAACGGGGTGCCAATCCCGTCGTGCACACGCCCCAGGGCAAGGTCAGGGCCAAGTTCATCATCGTCGCCGGCAATGCCTATCTCGGCAACCTCGTGCCCGAACTGGCCGCCAAGTCGATGCCCTGCGGGACCCAGGTGATCACCACCGAGCCGCTGGGCGATGCGCTGGCGAAATCGTTGCTGCCGCAGGACTACTGCGTCGAAGACTGCAACTACCTGCTCGACTACTACCGCCTCTCCGGCGACAAGCGCCTGATCTTCGGTGGTGGCGTGGTCTATGGTGCCCGCGATCCGGCGAACATCGAAGCGATCATCCGGCCGAAGATGCTCAAGGCGTTCCCGCAACTGAAGGACGTGAAGATCGACTACGCCTGGACCGGCAATTTCCTGCTGACCCTGTCGCGCCTGCCGCAAGTTGGCCGGCTGGGCGACAACATCTACTACTCCCAGGGTTGCAGCGGTCACGGCGTGACTTATACGCACCTGGCCGGCAAGGTACTGGCCGAAGCGTTGCGCGGACAGGCCGAGCGTTTCGATGCGTTTGCCGATCTGCCGCATTACCCGTTCCCCGGTGGGCAACTGCTGCGCACACCGTTCAGTGCATTGGGGGCGTGGTACTACACGATGCGGGACAAGTTGGGGATTTGAGGCGCTGGGGTTCCTACAGCCCCCGGTGTGGTGAACGGGGATCGATGGCCCTTCGCGGGCAAGCCCGGCTCCTACAGGATGAGTGTCGTACACCCAGTTTGCGTACGGGGCGCAAAGCTGTTGGAGCCGGGTTGCATCAATGGCCGCTCAACGCCTTCCGGGCACTGGCGGCGGCCTGCTCCTGACCGGCACGGGCCAGTTCATCGGCGGCCTTCAGCCAACGCTGCTGGTCAACCTGGGCCGGCAGTTGCGTTGGCGACTGGACCAGCACCGCCCAGCCCCCGGCGCCCTTCCAGGCCGAGACGAAGGTGTCGAAGTCCATCGGCATCCGCCGGTTCATCCCTGCCCGCAGCAGGATCGTGTGCTTGAACCGGTTGTATCCGGCAATCACCGCATAACGCGGCTCGGACCAGACCCGCCCTTCATTGAACTTCACCAACACCGGATAACCGGCCGCCACCTGGGTCAGCAAGGCCGACAGATCGGGATCCAGCGGATAGACCACCATCCCGTACTCACGCGCCAGCACCTGCATGTTCTTCTGCAGGTCGGCTTCCGCCCCAGGCAGCTTCAACGGCTTGTCCAGCAGGCCAGGGGTGACGGTCACGCCCTGCTGCGCCAGCATGCTGGCCAACGCGCCGGGACCACTCTGGTAGGCCTCGCCTCGGAAGAACGGTACGCCATTGAGCTCCACACGCTCCGGCAGACGCTGTAGCTGCGGCGGCTGCCCACCGCTGCTGGAACACCCCCCCAGGGCCAGCAGCAAGGCCCCCAGCATCAGCAACCGGCGGGACGACATGGATTGAAAATGGCTTGGTCCCTTGAACATCTTCACTCTCTTGATCAGTTGCCAGGCGGATCCGCCCTGGCTCGGGCCTTGATCATAGGTCGGCGTCGCCCGGGGGTATAGCCTTTCAGCGCAGTTTATCCGGTGCCATAGAGCGAAATGACTGATCGCACACGACCATTGGTCAATAGCCTGAAACACCACAGCGACTAGACTGTTCTACAAGCAAGACGAAGTGAGAGAGCCCCGATCGGGGCGAAGGAGGCGCTGATGAGCCTTGTCCTGACCATTGCACTGTTGATCCTGGGTTGGCTGTCCGTTGCGGCAGCCATGTTGTGGGGAGTCCTGAGGGTTTCCCGCCGTCACCATCATCCCCATGCCCTGCCCTCGCAACCAGGCAAGGCCGGCAAGGCGAGCGGACGTCACGCCGGCGCCCATTGACCTTCCCACATGAAAAAAGCCGCCCGGCTCTCCCTGGAGCACCGGGCGGCTTCGTCATGCCAAATCAGCCTTGCGCCGCCTCGCGCTTCTGCCGCGCACGACGGGCCAGCATGTTCAGGCCCTCAATCACCGCCGAGAAGGTCATGGCGGCATACACGTAGCCCTTGGGCACGTGGGCACCGAAGCCTTCGGCGATCAGCGTCATGCCGATCATGATCAGGAAGCCCAGGGCCAGCATCACCACGGTCGGGTTGTCATTGATGAACTTCGCCAGTGGCTCCGACGCCAGCAACATCACCGCTACCGCGACGATCACCGCAACCACCATGATCGGCAGGTGCTCGGTCATGCCCACCGCCGTGATGATGCTGTCGATGGAGAACACCAGGTCGAGCATGAGGATCTGGCCGATGGCGGCGGCGAAGCCCAGCGATACCCGCGAGCCCTTGTCTTCGCTCTCCTTCTCCTGCGGGTCCATGCTGTGGTGGATTTCCGTGGTGGCCTTCCACACCAGGAACAGGCCACCGGCAATCAGGATCATGTCCTTCCAGGAAAACGCCTGGCCGAACACCTCGATCACCGGCGCGGTGAGCTTGACGATATAGGCGATGGTACCCAGCAGGCCCAGGCGCAGGATCAGCGCCATGCCGATGCCGATTCGCCGCGCCTTGGTGCGAAACTGCGCCGGCAGCTTGTTGGTCAGGATCGAAATGAAGATCAGGTTATCGATACCCAGTACGACTTCCATGACGATCAACGTCAGCAAGGCAATCCAGGCGGTGGGGCTGACAGCGAGTTCCAACAGGTATTCCATGGTTCAGTCCTGAGTAGGGTTCACGGGCAAGCCGAGTGAATGGCTCACCGGTCGAAACGCATTCTAGGGGCGCTGATACTTCATAAAAATTCGTATTTTTCAGCGTTATACTTCGTTTTTTACGAAGTGATTCCGCACATGCTCAACTACCGGCAATTGCATTACTTCTGGGTCGTGGCCAAGACCGGCAGCATCGTCCGTGCCTGCGAACAACTGAACCTCACCCCGCAGACCATCAGCGGCCAGATCAGCCTGCTGGAACAGAGCCTGGGCGTCGAGCTGTTTCGCAAGGCCGGACGCCAGCTGGAACTGACCGAGGCCGGGCGCCAGGCCCTGCCCTACGCCGAGCAGATGTTTCAACTGGGCAACGAACTGCAGGCGACGCTGCAGGCACAGCCCAAGGAGCAACCCTTGCCGTTTCGGGTCGGGGTGGCCGACGTGGTGCCCAAGTCCATCGTCTACCGGCTGATCGCCCCGACCATGGAACTGGACGAGCCGATCCGCATCACCTGCCGCGAGGACAAGCTCGAACGCCTGCTGGCAGACCTGGCGATCCAGCGCCTGGACCTGGTGATCTCCGACAGTCCCATGCCAACCCATCTCGACATCAAAGGTTATAGTCAGAAACTCGGGGAATGTGGCGTGAGTTTCTTTGCCACTCAAGCGCTGGCCGAACGTTATGACGCCCCTTTCCCGCAGTGCCTGCAAGGTGCGCCGCTGCTGATTCCCGGACAGGAAACCGTGGTCCGCAGCCGGTTGTTGCGCTGGCTCGCCGAACAGCAGATCCAGCCAAGGATCGTCGGCGAATTCGATGACAGTGCCTTGATGCAGGCATTCGGCCAATCCGGCAGCGGCTTCTTCGTCGCTCCGAGCGTGATCGCCGATGAGGTCTGTCGCCAGAACGACGTCAGGCTGATGGGCCAGACCGACGCCGTCAGCGAGTCGTTCTATGCGATTTCGGTGGAGCGCAAGATCAAGCACCCCGGCACGCTGGCGATCACCGAAGGGGCTCGCCGCGAGTTGTTCATGGGACCCGGCGCCTAGGCCGTTACGGTCTTCGAATCGGTCGTCATCAAGGCCATCGCCAGCAGGATCGACATCAGGATCAGCGCTGCGGCAGCGAAGCCGAGCCCCGTCAGGCCGACACTGTCGATGACTCGGCCGCCGATCACCGCGCCGAGGCCGATGCCCAGGTTGGCCCCGGCGATGTTCAGCGAAGCGGCAAACGCCGGCGCCTGGGGCGCCACCTTCATCAGGCGGACATGGCTGACCAGGAACAATGCCGCCTGGGTGATCCCCCAGACCGCCAGTGCCGCCGCCAGCCCGGGCCACGAATTGATGTTCGGCATCACCGCCACCAGTGCGGGAATCATGAACGCACAGAACACCATCGAGGCGATCAGTGGCTGGCGGTCGACCATGCGCCCACCCAAGGCGTTGCCGAGCAGGCCGACCGCCCCGAACGCCATCAGGCACCAGCCCACCACCGTACCGTTGAAGCCGGCCAGCCGTTCGAGGATATCGGCGAGGTACGTGTAGGCGGTGAACATGCCGCTGAAGATCAGGATCGACAACAGTACATGGCCAAGCATCAACGGACTGCGCAGGATGCCGAACTGCGAGCGCAACGAAACCTGCTTGAGGTGCAGGCGGGTCGCCGGCAGGAAGCGCCAGAGCAGCAGCGCCTTGAGCAACGCGACCACCGCCAGGATCGTGAATGCCATACGCCAGCCCCAGGCATCTCCGACCAGCGTGCCCACCGGAATGCCGAAGACCGTAGCACAGACGATGCCAAAGCCGATCTTTTCGATCGCCCTGCCGGCATGGTCCGGGCCGACGATGTCCACTGCCGTTTCACTGGCCAATGCCCAGAACACCGGCAGGCCCAAGGCTGGCAGCAGGCGAGCCACCGCCATGACCCAGATGTTCGGGGCCAGCGCCGCCACGGTATTGGCCACCCCGAAGATCACCAGGATGCTGATGAACAGCCGCCGCCGCTCGAAGCGGGCGAAATAGGCGGTCAGGAACGGACCGAAGGCCGCCACGGTAAAGGCGAACAGGGTCACCAGCAGACCGGCCTGGGGGATGCTGACCTCCAGGTCGCGGGCAATGGCGGGCAGCAGCCCGACGATCACGAATTCCGTGGTCAGCACGGTAAAACCGGCGGCCGAAAGCAGCAGGATGGCAAGGAACATGGAGACTCCAGAAAACGACAGCGCCAGCGATAGCCCGAGGGCTCACTGGAAGGAGGGAAATGAGGATGAACGATTGTAACAGACTGGATATGACAATGAGTAATGCGGTGTCGCGATGGCCTGGGCTCCCACAGGTACACACCCGTGAGAGCCGGACTCACCGATACGGCGGACCGCCGCGAGTGTGGTGATCGATCAGAACGCGCCCATGTAGTCGCGCTTGCCGATTTCCACGCCATTGTGGCGCAGGATCGCGTAGGCGGTGGTCACGTGGAAGAAGAACTGGGGCAGGCCATAGGTCAGCAGGTACGACTGGCCGCTGAAGCGCTTCTCTTTCGGCGTGCCAGGGCGGGTGACGATCTCGATGCCTTCCTTGCCGTCGACCTGGGCCGCGCCGATGCTGTCCAGGTGCGCCAGGGTCTTGGCGATCAGGGCCTGCAGTTCGGCGAAGGTGGTCTCGCTATCCGGGTAGGACGGTACCTCGATCTCCGCCAGGCGCGAGGACACGCCCTTGGCGAAATCGACGGCGATCTGCACCTGGCGAACCAGCGGGAACATGTCCGGGGCCAGGCGGGCCTGCACGAATACGCTCGGGTCGATGCCCTTGGCCGTTGCATGCGCCTCGGCCTTGTTCAGGACATCACTCAGGGCATTGAGCATTTGCTTGAAAACCGGGATGGAAGCGGCGTACAGGGAAATGGTCATGGGGTTCTCACAATGAAAATGGCAGGAGTGCAGCCGACCGATTATAGCCAGAGCCGGTCGCATTGCTGCTTGTCTTTTTGCGTTGCGAGGCCCTAGGCTAGCGGCTTCCAATGCATAGGGAACCGCACCATGAGCACCGAGCAAGAGACTTCCGTCGAACAACCACAATTGAACAGCACGGAAATCCGCATCCTGGGCTCGCTGATCGAGAAACAGGCCACCAGCCCGGAAACCTATCCGCTGACCCTCAACGCCCTGGTGCTCGCCTGCAACCAGAAAACCAGCCGCGAACCGGTGATGAACTTAAGCCAGGGACAGGTCGGCCAGAGCCTTCGGGCACTCGAAGGCCGGGGTTTTGCCCGCCTGGTGATGGGCAGCCGGGCCGACCGCTGGGAACAACGGGTCGACAAGGCCCTGGAGCTGGTGCCAGCCCAGGTGGTGCTGATCGGCCTGCTGTTCCTGCGCGGCCCGCAGACCGTCAACGAACTGCTGACCCGCAGTGGTCGCATGCATGACTTCGAAGACACCGAGCAGGTGCTGCATCAGCTGGAGCGCCTGATCGCCCGCGGGCTGGCGCTGCTGATTCCACGCCAGGCCGGCCAGCGGGAGGACCGCTATACCCACGCCCTGGGTGACCCAGCGGATATCGAGGCGATTCTCGCCGCCCGCCAGCAGGCCCCGGAGCGCACGGCCGGCGGTGCGGTGTCCGCGGAGCGCATCGAGGAGCTGGAAGCGCGTATAGCGGCGCTGGAAGAGCGGCTGGCCCGGTTGGAGCAGTAGCACTGAGAGGCCCGCCGGCGATGCACGGTGAGTCGGTGGGCCTCTTCGCGGGCAAGCCACGCTCCCACGGGACGCTCCCAAGGGAAGGTGGCGCACACGAATGGCGTGTATGACCGTTTGCCCGGCCGACTTTCACAAGGTCAGCGTCAGGATCGGGCGAACGCCACCGCTTTCTGGAACTGCTCCTCGGTCGGCCGTACGCCGGTGTAGAGCACGAACTGCTCGAGCGCCTGGATCGCGATCACTTCAAGACCGGTGATCACTCGCTTGCCCTGCTCCCGGCCACGCACGATCAACGGTGTCTCCGACGGAATCGCCACGACGTCGAACAGAATCCCGGCCGCATCCACCGCTGCCGGCTCGAATGCCAGCTGCCCGGCCTCCGGGCCGCCGTCCATGCCCACCGGCGTGACGTTGACCAGCATCTGCGGGCGCAACCCACCCAGCTCGGCCTGCCACTGATACCCGCAGATCGCCGCCAGCGCCCGGCCAGCGGTTTCATTGCGGGCCACGATCACGCCGTGGCGATAACCGCCATCGCGCAAGGCCGAAGCCACGGCCTTGGCCATGCCGCCACTGCCACGCAGGGCGAAGGTGGTGTCCTTGGGTACCGCATGGGTTTCGAGCAACTGGGCGATGGCGATGTAGTCGGTGTTGTAGGCCTTGAGGTGACCCGTCGTGTTGACGATGGTGTTGATCGACTGGATCGCCGCTGCCGAAGCGTCCAGCTCGTCGACCAGGGCGATGCAGTCCTCCTTGAACGGCATCGACACACCGCAGCCGCGGATGCCCAGCGCGCGGATGCCGCCGACGGCGCCCGGCAGGTCCTGGCTGCTGAAGGCCTTGTAGTAGAAGTTCAGGCCCAACTGCTCGTAAAGATGATTATGAAAGCGCAGGCCGAAATTGCCGGGACGCCCAGACAACGACATGCACAGCTGGGTATCCTTGTTCGGGTTCATCTGCATGTTTCATCTCCTGAGGGGTACTTTCGGATAAACGGGATTAGCCATACACCCCGCTTTTCGCTGATCATAAGGAAAGGCTGCAAGGCTCTGGCGCAGGCATCGCAGAACTGTAGAAGGACTGTAAGGAAGCGCCGCCCCGAACCTTACACAAAATTTACTCAGCGGCGTCGAAGATTTTCCGAAAGCCGCTGTCATAGAAGTATCCCCGCGACAGTTCTTGAGTCTATTGCAGACAACAAGCGCTGGGGTTGGAACCCGAGGAATAATCATGATGCGTACAATTCCCAAGATAGCCTTGCTCGTTGGTGCACTCGCTGTCGCAGGCCAGGCCTCCGCCCACGGCGGTGGTGGCTGGGTAGGTCCTGCCTTGTTGGGCGGCGTGATCGGCGGAGCCATTGTCAGTTCGGTGGTTTCGAGCCCCCGTCCTGTATACGTCCAGCAGCCTGTGTACGCACAGCCAGCACCGGTTTATGTCCAGCCGGCGCCGGTCTACGTGCAACCTGCCCCTGTCTATGCGGCACCACCTCCTCCACCGGTGGTGGTCTACGGCGGTGGCGGCTACTACGGTCGTCCGGTGTACTACGGTCACCCCCATTACGGTTACGGCCCACGCTGGTAACCCTACGGCAGAATACCCAGGCCCCGTTCGCAAGACGGGGCCTGGTTCGTTCCGGTCGACGAAAACCTGCACGCGCCACGATTCTCGTCTGAATTTCAGAGGTAAAGGTCGCAGCCAAGACAGCAATCCCACACCGATGGCGCATGATAAGGCTGCCGACTGTCGCATCGAGCACGCCTTTCACATCGCTGTCATATTTGTGCCACCGCCCGGCTGCAAGATCGATCTATCGTCGAGGGCTTCTCCCTATAAGAACAAGGACGAATCATGCCAACGCAAAATCCGCATCGCTCCGCCGGCCTCTGCACTTCCAGCAAGGTCTATAGCGCCCTCACCGAACTCAAGCAGCTCGAAGGCCACCGCACGGCCAAGTTCCTCTCGCTGCTGACCGAGAACCTGGTGCGCAAGGGGCTGTTGAATGAACAGGAAGTGGTGCACATGCTGGACCAGGTGGTCGACTGATCCGGCAGGCACATCGCCTCGAGTGAATGACACACCTCGCGCCAGCACAGCGCCGAGGACACCTCACCGCACTCGCCCATCCCGGGAAAAGGGCTCACCCGGGCCTGGACTTGATTCTGTCAATGTCCACTATCGAGCACAGTGATTTTTCCCACGACCGTCATCACCGTAAGGTAGCTCCATAGATTGATGGAGGTACTTATGCCCAAGGTTCAGATCATGTCCGTTATCGGTAGCGCCGTTCCCGCCTCGCTCAGGGAGCTGGGGTTGCTTGCCTGCTGGTACCTGGTTCGCGACGGCGTGACGATCAGCGGCCCCCTGACCTCCTTGCCAGCGGCCAAGGCCCTGTCCGAACGCATGGACCTGCATGCCCTCGGCGCCTGACCGCCCACCGACTTCCCGAAACGTGCGTTGCTCCGCACAACCCCTTGCCCGCACCTGGTTGCGGGCTTTTTTATGGCTGGCGTTCAGCTGCGCTCGGCCTGGACACTGTTGATCTGGGTACGATGCCCCAGCTTCTGCAGGCGCTTGTCCAGTTCGATCATCACCACGCGGTCCGAACGCCCACTTTCCAGTTCGTCGATCAGCACGTTGGCGACCTTGCGTAGTTCATGAATGATGAGAATGCGGTCGTCATTCAAATCCTGCTTGTGGGACTCGAACAGCCGGAGCAGAAAGTCCTCGAGATTGCGCTGATAGCGATGCCGGTCCGAAGCACGCAGGTGAGCGAGGCTGGCGGTGATGCGCCCAAGCAGCTCCAGTATTTCCAGCCCGAAATAATGCAGGCGTCGGGCATACCCCACCTCGCGCTCGCGCTGGCGCCGACGCTCGGCCTGGAACTCCTGCTTGCGCTGGATCGCCGGAACGGCAATCGCCACCATCAATCCGACGATAAGTCCCACGGCCTGAATCCAACCATATAGATCAGCGGATTTCGGAAAAAACGAAACCGCCAGCAGCAGCACCGCCACGATACCCGCCCATATCACCATGGACAGGTAATCTCTGCTGAAAGAAATCTTTGGCATTACTCAACTCCTGAAGTCCGGAAAGCGTCGATTTCGGTAATACGCGCCGATGCTAATCGCTGTTCGCAACAGACACCATTACATGTCAATAGCGATACATGACGGAGCCTTCAACACTCAGGGAAACCCTTAGAAGCCAATTGATTCATAAGGATTTTTCACCATTTTATGAACTTGACAAATGCCCTTGGGGAGTTCGTGACGACATGCCTGCGTCAATTCGCTGAAACCTGCGAAATAAAGGCCTTGGACCGATACAACGGCTGTCATCTCTACGCTACCATATGTCTTATGGCCAGTACGGACCCCAGGGTCCAGCGCCAGGCAGCCAAGGCACGTCTTCCGGGTTCTCCGGGCAGCCCATGCAGTGACTGAATCCAACCAGGGATCGGACAGGAATCGGGAAGTTCAAGCCGGTAACTGGAATGAAATCGATACGAAATTAAATTTTGTGTCAGTTACGTCCACTATCTGCAGAGCTATGGCAACTTTCCGGGCTATATTCATCAAAAGTAACGCTTTTTCAAGAAAAGCCCGTTGCCAACGGTTTATCCATTTTTAGCGAGTCCATCCGCGTGAACATTCGTCATTCCATCCTCGGCCTTTTTTTCGTTCTGGCCGGCACCGTTGCCACTCCCCTTGCGCAGGCGCGTGAAACCACCCAGGCCCCTCGCGACACCAGCCACCTGCAAGTCGCCTCCGGCAGCGCCCTGCTGATCGACCTGCAGACCAACAAGACCCTGTACTCCAGCAATCCCGACGTGGTCGTGCCGATCGCCTCGGTGACCAAACTGATGACCGCCATGGTGGTGCTCGACGCCAAGCTGCCCATGGACCAGTACATCTCGGTGAACATCAGTGACACGCCGGAAATGAAAGGCGTGTTCTCCCGGGTCAAGCTCGGCAGTGAGCTGCCTCGCAAGGAAATGATGCTGATCGCCCTGATGTCGTCGGAAAACCGCGCAGCCGCCAGCCTGGCGCATCACTATCCGGGCGGCTACGCGGCGTTCATCGCGGCGATGAACGCCAAGGCCAAGTCGCTGGGCATGATCAACACCCATTATGTCGAGCCGACCGGATTGTCGATCCACAACGTCTCCACCGCCCGTGACCTCAGCAAGCTGCTGATGGCGGCCCGTCACTACCCGATGCTGAGCGAGCTGAGCACCACCAAGGAAAAGACCGTGGCGTTCCGCAAGCCCAACTACACCCTGGGCTTTCGTAACACCGACCATCTGATCAACAAGGACAGCTGGAAGATCAAGATCACCAAGACCGGCTTCACCAACCAGGCCGGCCACTGCCTGGTGCTGGTCACCGAGATGGGCAACCGCCCGGTCGCCCTGGTAATCCTCGATGCGTTCGGCAAGTACACCCACTTCGCCGACGCCAGCCGGATCCGCAACTGGATCGAGACCGGCAAGGGTGGCAACGTCCCGGACGTGGCCCTGCGCTACAAGGCCGACAAGAACCTGAAGGGCCGCCAGGCGGGCGAACAGGCCGCAAAGTAACCACTGATGAGCCGGCCCGGTCCTCCGGGCCGCATTCAGCCGCGTTGGCGTTTGAGTGCCTGTTTATGCGCGTACATCGCCTTGTCGGCGTCCGCCAGGATGTCTGCGACCGTGTCATGGCGATGCGGGTCATATTCGATCTGCCCCACGCTGAAGCGAATGTCATAACCCCGCTTCTGCCCTGAATTGCGCTCGGCCAGGGTATGACGCAACCGCGCCATGATCATCTCGACCTGAACATGATCGGAACCGGTGAGCAGTACCACGAATTCGTCGCCCCCCAACCGGCCGATCACATCGCTTTCGCGAAACACGATGCGCAATACATCGGCAAAGTTCTTCAGCGCCCTGTCGCCTTCGGCATGGCCATACACATCGTTGATCTGCTTGAAGTCGTTGAGGTCGAAGAACATCAGCGAGGCCGGCTTGCCCATCCGTTTGCACACGCTCAGTCCCTGGGTGGCCAGGGCTTCGAAGCCGCGACGGTTGGACAACAGGGTCAACTCGTCCATGGTCGCCATCTGTACCGCCACCAACTCCTGCTCAGCCATCTGTGCCAGGTCGCGCAATAACGAGCGCTCCTCGTCACTCAAGATCCGCGGCTTGGTGTCGATCAGGCACAGGGTACCCAGCTTGTTGCCATCCCCTACCGTCAGCGGACAACCGGCATAGAAACGAATGCCCGGGGCACCCGTCACCAGTGGATTGTCATGAAACCGTTCGTCTTCTTCCGCATTCGAGATCGTCAGTACCTGATCACCCAGAATCGCATGACCACAGAACGAAATATCTCGCGGTGTCTCACTGGCGGTGAGCCCGACGCAGGACTTGAACCATTGCCGGTTCTCATCGACCAGGCTGACCAGCGCGATAGGTACGTCGAACAGACGCTTGGCCAGGCGGGTCAGACGATCGAAACGCTCCTCGGGCGGAGTGTCGAGAATATTCAGCGAGCGCAGCTTTTCCACACGGGCCGTTTCATTGGCAGGTTTTTTCGGCGCTAACATCACAGACATCCCAGGCTTGCGATCATGCAAGCGTAGACAATAAATGAGCCGCTACAACGCAATGGACCGTGTAAATTTGCGAGTGTTCTTTCCCGCGAACACCGTGGCGCACCCGATGACCGGCTGCCGGCCCCACGCCCTGTGACCCGCCGCACAACCCGACGCCCAAGCCTGGGCGCAGTTGGCGCGAACGGTCATACTCGGCCTCCGCCATCACCGTACAGGATGTCCCCGTGAGCGCCGTCCGCGACGAACGCAACGCCCCCAAGAGCATTGGCCGCCTGCTGCTGGAACTGGTCTGGCAGCTCATGGTGCTGGGGGTGCCGATTTTCCTGGTGACCACCCTGCCGCCGCTCCTGGCCTTCGCCGTGGTACTCGTCGCGGCGGGCAGCATGTGGCTTTGTGCCAGGCTCGGTTGGCTGGCCGGTGGACGTGGTGCCGCCCGGTTGATGATCTCGGCGGTGTTCGGCCTGGGCTTCAGCCTCGGGCGCGCCTTGCCCGACTACTGGGATATCGCGGCAGCCTGCCTGGCCATTTTCCCCGGGTTGGCCTGCGTTGCCACCTGGGAACGGCGGCTGGGGCTGGCGCCGCCCGCCGCATCCGCCGCCAACCGCAGTGCCTGGGGTGGCCAGGAGCCGAGCGAAACCCCCGAAGGCGAACCGATCCGGGTGTTCAACCACGGCGAGATCGCCATGGGCGGGCCGGTCGTCTGCGACTACCTGTTTCCCGATGGTGTCCTGCTCGAGGGGCTGGGCTCATCGGCACGCTTTTCCAGCGACGGCCGCTATTTCGCCGCACCGGTGCCGTCGCGCCAGAGCTGGGGATTGGTGATTCTCGACCGCCTGCAGCGACAGCTCTATCGCTGTGACGATGAACGCTTCTGGGAGTTGGACAGCTTCAATGAGCAGGGGCTGGGCGGACGCCGTAGCCCGCTGGTCGACAACAGCGCCGAACAGGTCGACCTGCAAACCCTGCTCGGCAACGCCCAGCGCGTGGACCTGCTGCCCGTCGGCGATCTCTGGCTCGAACCCGGCCATTGGCAACAGAGCCTGGCCCGCCAGCAGATCGAACAACGCTCCCCGGACGGGAAGCATTTGCTGGAAGGCCAACTCAGCCTGCCCGAAAACCTGCGGCAACTGGAACAGCCCCGGGCCGCCCTGTCGCACCCGGATTACCGCCTGAGCCTGGACGGTGAGCCCGCTCCGCTGCTGATCAAGGCCGACACGGCGCGAGTGTGGAGCGACGACAGCCAGCGACTGGTCTGCATCGCCAGCGTCGCCGATGAGCCTGCCGGGCACCCCCATGGCCTCTGGCTGTGGCAACAGGGCCAGGGCTGGCGGGCCTTGCGTAGCCCCTGGAGCGCCAACGACCGCAGCCCTTCCGGTTACTGGAGCGAGCCGGTGGCGCTGGATGCGCAGTTCGTCCGCCTGGACAGCTACCTGCCACTGCTTCAGCCCGACAATGGCCACTTCGGCTACCAGTTGCACACTCTCCACAGCGATTCGGAAATCCTCGTCGGCCATGATCCGCTGGGGCGCGAGCAGGATGCCGACTGGTACCGTGCCCGCGTCCGCCTTGTCCTGCCGTTGGAGAGCGATGGGCAGGCCTGCTCGGTACAGATCGAATCCGCCCCGCTCCAGAATGGCAGCCGTGCGCGCTTCCAATGGGTGAAGGATAACCGAGATGGGGTCAGCGGCTATCGCTGCCACCTGGGCGACTGGGAACTGCCGGGGCTCTGGCAGTTGGAACATCGGGTCAGCGACAGCGGGCAGTATCTGGCGTTGCTGCCCTTTCCCGAGGCCGAAGCCTTGCCTGACCGGGTGGTGGTGGCTGATCCCGGCAGCCGTCGCCTGGTCGACAGCCCAGCGCTACCGATTGCCGGACTGATGGACTTTCGCGGCCCGCTGCTCAGCGTCGCGGCGGTCATCGGACGCCTGCCCGAGGACGACACCAGCACACCGCTGCACCGGTTCACCGAGCCAGCACCGACGGCGGCCCAGGCGGGGGCATTCAGTGCCTATCGCGAAGAATCCCGCGTGTACTACGAGATGCGCCAACTCAAGCTCGACAACGGTGCCCTCCAGGAGCAGCCCGCCTGGCGGGTGGTCAACCAGCCGCAGATCGCCACCGCCGAAGGCGCGTTCATCCAACCCGCGCCGACCGGCCTGGACGCCGCCTGGCTGTTCGGCAGCAGCACCGAATATGGCGATGACCTGCTGCGCGGCCAGATCTCACGCCTGGGCGGGCACCTGCTGACCGCCTCCGGTTGCGCCCTGTCGAACCTGGCTCCATCGATGATCTGGTCACCCAAGGGGCGTTACCTCGCATTGACCCGCCTCTATCTGGAGCATCCGGATTTCGAGTACAGCCAGCGCGCCTGGAAACTCCTGCTGCTCGATGTCGAGGCCCATACCCTGCGAATCGCGCCGAACTGGCTGGGCAATCGTCCGCAATTCATCGATTTTACCGGCGACACCCTGCACCTGCGCCAGTTCGAAGCCGACTGGGACCTGCGCGACGGCTCCGACCCCGGTCGACGGGTGCAGATCGACCTGAAGACCGTGCTGCAATGGCCCACCGAAGCGCTGGAACGCCACGGCGAGCTCTGGCTGACGCGCAGCGACGCCGGCAATGCCAGCGCCTGGCAGGCACTGGAAAGACCGGCGCTACTGTAGGAGCATGTACCTGCCCGCCCGAGAGAATGGAACCGACCATGCGCAGACCCACAGACACCCGGCAGGACGACAAGGCCCCGTACTTCTGGCGCGATGCCGCCCTGCCGTTCATCGAGGCCCGGTCGATCCAGGACGGCCGCAAGGTCTGCTACTCCCGGCATTCCCACGAACACTTCTCCATCGGTGCGATCACCCACGGGCGCAGTACCTATGTCAACGAACAGCAGCAATGGCAGGTCGAGGCTGGCACCGTGGTACTGATGAACCCCGGCGAAGTCCACGCCTGCAATCCGATCGACGACCAGCCATGGGCCTATCGCATGTTCTATGTCGAGACACCTTGGCTGACCGCCCTGCAACACGAGCTGGGCTTCAGCACGGAACTGGACTTTCGTCCGTTTTCGGCCACCCACAGCCGCGACCCGCTGCTCTTCCAGGGGCTGAATGCACTCTACGAACAACTGGTGGACGACGACCTCGCCCATCTGGAAAAGCAATGCGCGATCGTCGAGTTCTTCACCCTCCTGCAACACCGCCTGAACCCGGCGCCGATCCCGGTCCGCGAGATCAACCAGAAGCTGGAACGCGCTGCGGCCTACATCCACAAGCACTGCACCGAGGCACTGAAGCTGGAGGACATCTGCCAGGCCGCGCAGCTCTCGGCGTCCTACCTGACCCGCGCCTTCAAGCAGTACTACGGCATGACGCCGCACGCCTTCCTGGTCAACCGGCGCATCCAGTACGCACGCAACCAGTTGCGCCGTGGGCGGCTGATCGCCGAGGTCGCGCTGGAGGCCGGTTTCGCCGACCAGGCGCATTTCCAGCGGGCCTTCAAGCAGCACCTGGCGGCGACACCTGGCCAGTACCGCGGTTGAAGGGATTCAGGGCAGCAACAGATAACCGGCGCTCAGGGCCAGCAACAGGGCCATCGAGCGGTTGAACAGGCGCATTCCCCGAGGATTTTCCAGGTAGCGACGCAGGAAGGTCCCGGCAAAGGCCCAACAGGCGATCGAGCCGTAGCAGATCACGAAGTAGATCAGCGCGAACTCCAGCACCACCCGCGTCTCGCCATTGGCGGCGAACACGCCCATGCCGGCGACGCAAGCCAGCCAGGCCTTGGGGTTGAGCCACTGCATCACCGCGCCAAGGGTCAGGGTCGGACGCCTGGCGGACTGGCCGGCATTGAGCGAGCCATCATCCAGCGCCAGCTTCCAGGCCATGTACAACAGAAAGGCCACGCCACCGAGCTGAATGCCTCGCGTCAGCACCGGCACCCGCAGCAACAATTCATGCAACCCCAGGCCGATCAATACCAGCAACAGCGTGAAGCCCACAGTCGCCCCGGTGACATGCCGCAAGCTGGCACGCAGGCCGAACTGGGCGCCGGCACTCAAGGCGACGATATTGACCGGCCCGGGCGTGATGGAGGAAGCCAGCGCAAAGGCGACCATGGAAAGCAGGATGCTCATCGGATACGTCTCTCTCGAATGAAGGTGAGGAGCACGGTACCCAGCGGCCTGCGCCACGTATTGAAGAAAACTCCCCTGGCGGGCGAGGGCCACTAGCCAGCGTTCGTTTTTCCTGTTCTGCTTTCCCGGGCATTCGCCCCGACCTGTCCACCGCAGGGAGCCAAAGGTCCATGAGCGTCGCCTATCAGAGCCTGCTGGAATACACGCGCCGGATGAACCGGGTGCTGGAGCACATCGACCGCCACCTCGACCAGCCGCTGGAACTGGCCGAGCTGGCTGCCATCGCGCACTTCTCGCCCTTTCACTTCCATCGCCTGTTCAGCGCCTGGGTCGGAGAAACCCTGGGCGACTACCTGCGCCGTCGCCGGCTCGGCTGCGCCGCCCTGCAACTGGCCGAGCGCCCCGAGGCCACCGTCCTGGAGATCGCCCTGCACGTCGGTTTCGGCTCCGGCGAGGCCTTCAGCCGGGCATTCAAGCAGCATTTCCAGGTCACCCCCAGTGCCTGGCGCCGCCTCGAGCCCGCTCGCTGGGAGCAGCGCCTGAACGAGATTCGCGAACGGCGCCGGCAGTCATTTCGCAATCCTGATCAGGAATATGCGCTGATCCTGTCCGACCATGGTCACTCCCACCCCCTGGAGAAAATGACGATGGACGTCATGCTTGAAGACATCCCCCCGACCCGCGTCGCCTACATGCGCTATACCGGGCCCTATGGCCCGGGTATCGGCACATTCTGGCGGGAGACCTTTGCCCCCTGGATGGAGCGTAACGGCCTGATGGGCGAAGTGCGTTTCGGCATAGGCCACGATGACCCGCAGATCACCCCGCCGCACAAATGCCGCTACGACGCCTGCGTGCAAGTGCCGAACGACTTTGCCGGCAGCGCTGAAGTCACGGTGGCCACACTGCCTGGCGGACGCTATGCCGTGGCCCGTTTCAGCGGTCATGTCCGCGATTTCCCGGATGCCTGGACCGAATTGTGTCGCGACTGGCTGCCGCGTAGCGGCATGCAGTTCGCCAGCGGCCCGCCCTTCGAACGCTACCCCAGGGACGCACATTACGACCCTGTCGCCGGCACGCTCGACTGTGACCTGTGCATTCCGGTAAAGCCGCTGTAAATGACCGGCTGCCCAGGTGGGCAGTACACCTGGGCAACAAGTTCCCGGTACAGCAACACAAAGGCCTCGACACGCTGGCGCCGGCATGATGTCTGGCGTTACTGTCGAGCCTTTCCCGTTTCCTGCCGGAGCGTGCCATGACCCTGTCGACCCTGCTGCTTTTCATTCCGGCGTGCTTCGCGCTGAACATGGCCCCTGGCCCGAACAACCTGCTGTCGGTCAGCAACTCGACCCGCTACGGCTTTCGCACCTCCTGCCTGGCGGGGCTGGGGCGCCTGTTGGCCTTCGCCGGGATGATCGCCCTGGCCGCCGCGGGCCTGGCGGTGGTACTGCAGACCTCGGAACTGCTGTTCCACGCCATCAAGATTCTCGGTGCGGCCTATCTGATCTACCTCGCCGTCCAGCTCTGGCGAGCCAACCCGGAGACCGCGACCCAGGCCGAGGGCACCCGGGCCAGCCTGCCGGCGCTCGCCCGCCAGGAATTCCTCGTGGCTGCGGGAAATCCAAAGGCCATCTTGATCTTCACCGCCTTCCTGCCGCAGTTCGTCGATCCGGCCCAGGGCGTCTCTGCGCAGTTCGCCGTACTGGGTGCGATGTTCCTGGTACTGGAGTGGATCGCCATCAGCGCCTACGCCTACATGGGCCTGCACATGCGCCGCTGGTTCGCCGAGCCCAGGGGCAAGCGCCTGTTCAATCGCGGCTGTGCGGTGCTGCTGTCCGGTGCGGCCTCGGTGCTGCTGATGGCAAGGAGGGCCTGAGATGTCCCAGCCCACGCCGGTGTCCGTGATCCACACCCATCGCCTGTTGTTGCGCCCGGTACGGGCAGATGACCTCAAGGTCGCCCAGGCCATCCATGGCGATCCACAGACCAACCGCTACAACCCCAAGGGTCCGTCGTCCCTGGAAACCACCAGCAGCAACCTGTTCAACTGGGTCGAACACTGGAAGGCCAAGGGCTTCGGCTACTGGGCCGTCTGCGACCGGGAACAGCCGGACCGGGTGTTGGGTTTCGGTGGTCTGCAGGACGCCACTTTCGGTTCTCGAACCGGGCTGAACCTGTACTTCCGCTTCGCGGTGGATGCTTGGGGCCAGGGCTATGCCAGCGAGATGGTCGAGGCCGCCCTCGACCTGGCGTTCCGGCAACTGGGGCGCAACGAGGTGATAGGACTGGTACGGCCGGACAACCAGCCCTCGCGTCGAACCCTGGAACGCGCCCGGATGCTTGTCGATGGCGAGCTCGATGACGTTCCCGGCCAGCCCTGCAGCTTGCTCTACAGCCTCAGCGCGGAACGCTACCTCAGCCCGGAAAGTTTCATGTAGCACGCCTCGGCGAAGGCGTAAGATGCCCCGAGCAGTTATTACAAAATATGTCAGCCCAGGGAGTCACCGATGAAATCAAGTCTCGTCAAAGCCGCGCTGGTGACAGGCAGCCTGTTGCTGGGCGCCTGCTCGTCGGACCTGAGCACCCACTACAACAGCGCGTGCTCGACCCTGAGCTGCCAGCAGCACTACAACAGCAGTGCGCGCCTGAGCCAGGACAGCGGCGCGATGAACCGCAACCTGGGTAGCAGCTTCAGCGAATACGGCGAGAGCATGTTGCGCGACTAGGTTCCCCTCGCGGGAAACTTATCTGGCATAACCGAAACGGCTGGTGAATTCGGCCTCGATGCTACTGCAGTCGTTGCGCAGCGAAGCACCGGGCTGCTCACCCAGGGCCGCCCGCCCCGCTTCGCGGCAACGTACCAGACGCTCGGTCAGGGCTTCACGCTCCCGATCGACTTCCAGGTTGAGGCGAACGAAGTACACCCCGAGCGATACCGCCGTGCACACGATGAACGTGGCGAGTAACAGGAACCAGTCCCTGCCCTGCCCAGGTTCCGCAGCATCATTGTCGGGAGTGTGAGACATGCCAGCATCCTGCCGAGATCAGGCGCGGAACACAGGGTTCTACGCGGCGCATAATGTAACATTCCAAGTGTCCACGGGCGAACCCCTGCGGTGATGGGAATCACTGCCAGATACCCGCTGTCTTTGAATCTTCATGTTCGCACTAGAGCCTTCCGCGAGCCGCCGCCTTACACTGCGCACCCCGCCCCTTTTCACCCGAAGAACTGCGTTCATGAGCGAAGCTTTCGAAGTCCCCAGCCCCCACGAAAAACACGTCGAACACACCACCGAGCATGCTCATGCCCGAGGCGACGGCTTCGCCAGCCGGATTGCGGTGATGACCGCGGTCATGGCCACCATTGGTGCAATGCTCAGCTACCAGGCCGGCTCCACGGAAAGTGAAGCGGCGATGGACAAGAACAATGCGGCCATCATCAAGACCGAGGCCGCCAACCAGTGGAACTACTACCAGGCCAAGTCGAGCCGGCAGAACCTGTCGGAAATGGCCAGTCATATTCCGGGCCTGGATGCGGCGCACTACAACGCCGAGGCCGAGCGCTACAAGAAGGAAAAGGAAGCGGTACGCCAGAAGGCAGAGGGACTGGAGGCCCAGAGCCGCGAATGGGACGCCAAGTCGGAACAGGTCCTGCACCAGCACCACCGCTGGGCCCAGGCGATGACGGCGATCCAGATCGCCATTTCGCTGGCGGCGATCACCCTGCTGACCCGCCGGGAATGGCTGAAACGCCTGTCCTATACCGCGGTGGGTGCGAGTGTCGTGCTCGGCTCCATGGCCTGGCTGCACATCTGAAGGAGGCCACTGGCAGCCTGGTGAACCGCTCCCAGCGGGCTCAAAGAATCCACCCGCAACCGATCGTTCCCACGCTCCGCGTGGGAATGCCTCCGCGGGCGCTCGGCGCCCGCTCTGGTGACGCGGAGCGTCTGGGCCGCGTTCCCACGCAGAGCGTGGGAACGATCAAAGGCTGAAGATTACTGATCGTTCCCACGCTCCGCGTGGGAATGCCTCCACTGGCACTCGGCACCCACTCTGGTGGCGCGGAGCGTCATGGGCTGCGTTCCCACGCGGAGCGAGGGAACGATCAAAGGCTGAAGATTACTGATCGTTCCCACGCTCCGCGTGGGAATGTCTCTACTGGCACTCGGCGACCGCTCTGGTGACGCGGAGCGTCATGGGCTGCGTTCCCACGCGGAGCATGGGAACGATCAAAGGCTGAAGATTACTGATCGTTCCCACGCTCCGCGTGGGAATGTCTCTACTGGCGCACGGCGACCGCTCTGGTGACGCGGAGCGTCATGGGCTGCGTTCCCACGCGGAGCGTGGGAACGATCAAAGGCTGAAGATTACTGATCGTTCCCACGCTCCGCGTGGGAATGTCTCTACTGGCGCACGGCGCCCGTTCTGGTGGTGCGGAGCGTCATGGGCTGCGTTCCCACGCAGAGCGTGGGAACGATCAACGCCCCTGAACGATCAATCTCAGCTCTCGCCTTCCACGTCTTCCAGGCTGAAGGTTTCGGTGGCGTCGTTGTAGGAGAAGATCTCGGCGTAACGGCCCCAGCTGATCACGCTTTCCAGGGTCTGCTCGACGAAGTCTTCGCTGAGGGAATCTTCCAGCTCCTGTTCGAAACGCACCCGCGGCGCCCAGTGTCCGCGACGCTCCTGCAAGACCTGGCGAATACGCGCCGCCAGCGGCACCTGGCGCAGCAGGTGGTCGGCGAACATCACCTTGCGTTCCTGGGTACCATACTCGGCGAACAGCTTGCCCGCCTCGGTCAGGGAAATATCGGCACCACGCAGTTCGACGAAACCCAGATGCTCGAGCATCTCGGCCACCGGGAACAGGTCATCAACCTCCAGCAGCAGGCGCTCCGCCACGTTCGGCAGGCCCGCGCGACCATGGTACGGCTCGGCCGCCAATGCCTCGACCAGGCCGGCCATCAGGTTGGTCGGCACTTCCGGCAAGCGGCTACCCAGTTGCAGCTCGGACTTGCCGCCGTGGGCATCGGCACTGCGCCGGTCAGTCATCAGTGCGTAGATGTCATCGACCATCTTGCGAAAGATCGGGTCCAGACGATTACGCGGATGAGCGAACGGCACCTTGATCTGCGCCACCACCCGCCCGGGGTTTGACGACAAAACCATGATGCGGTCGCACATCAGTACCGCTTCCTCGATGTTGTGGGTGACGATCAGGATCGACTTGATCGGCAACTGCCCACCACTCCACAGTTCCAGCAGGTCGGTACGCAGGTTCTCCGCGGTGAGCACGTCGAGGGCCGAGAACGGCTCGTCCATCAGCAACAGGGTCGGGTTGACCACCAGGCCACGGGCAAAGCCCACCCGCTGGCGCATGCCGCCGGACAGCTCGCGCGGATAGGCGTTCTCGAAGCCGTCGAGGCCGATCAGGTCGATCGCCGCCAGGGCGCGCCTGCGGGCCTCCTTCGCCTCGACCTGCAGAGCCTGCAGGCCGGCTTCGACGTTCTCCAGCACGGTCAGCCAGGGGAACAGGGCGAACGTCTGGAACACCATGGCCACGCCCTTCGCCGGGCCGGTCAGCGGCTCACCGTTGTACAACACGTCACCGGAGGTCGGCTGGACCAGGCCGGCGATGATCCGCAGCAGCGTCGACTTGCCCGAGCCGGAGCGCCCCAGCAAGCCGACGACCTCGCCCTCGTGCAGGTTCAGGTCAACCTCGCTGAGCACCTGCCGTTCGTCCTTGCCCTTGCCAAAGCCCTTGGTCACCTTGGTCAGCGAGTAGATTTCACGGTCGGAGCGGGTGTATTCGGTATGGCTGTTCATGGAACCGACTCAGGTTAATTCATACGAAGTTTGTTTTCGGCCAGGGCGTACATCGGACGCCACACCAGCCGGTTGAACAGCACGACGAACAACGACATCACCACCACCCCCAGGGTGATTTTCGGAAAGTCGCCGGCCGCGGTCATCTGCGCGATGTAGGCGCCCAGGCCATGGGCTGCGACCTTGCCCTGGCCCCAGGAGACGAACTCGGACACGATGCTGGCGTTCCAGGCACCGCCGGAAGCCGTGATCGCCCCGGTCACGTAGTACGGAAAAATGCCCGGCAGCATGACCTGGCGCCACCATTGCCAGCCACGGATGTGGAAGTTCGCCGCAGCTTCGCGAAAGTCATTGGGGAAGGCGCTGGCGCCGGCAATCACGTTGAACAGGATGTACCACTGGGTGCCCAGCACGATCAGCGGGCTCAGCCAGATGTCCGGGTTCAAGTGGAACTGCAGGATGACAATGACGAACACCGGGAACAGCAGGTTGGCCGGAAACGCCGCGAGGAACTGCGCCAACGGCTGGATCTTCTCCGCCAGGTGCGGGCGCAGGCCGATCAACACCCCCAGCGGCACCCAGATCAGCGAGGCGATAGCGATCAGCAGCGCCACCCGCAGCAGGGTGATCACACCCAGCCAAAGCACATGGCCGACTTCGCCAACGGTCACTTCGGTGCCGACGTACTGCACGATGTGGTACAGCGCATAGAACGTCAGCGCACCGATGCAGGCGCCCCAGACCCAGTCGACCACCTTCGAGGCGGTCGCACCGCCCTGCCCCTCCACGGCGCGGGACGGTGCCAGGTTCAGGCTCAGCCGCAAATGGCCCAGACGAGTGACAGCACGTACCACTGGCCGGATCAGTCGCTGGATCACCCGGGTCCGCTGGATCAGGCGCAGCACCCAGGATTCGGGAGCGCCACCCTGGGCCGAGGTGTCCTCCATGCGAAACTTGTCGGCCCAGGCCACCAGGGGCCGGAACAGGAACTGGTCGTAGATCAGGATCACCACGATCATCGTCAGGATCACGTAGCCGACGGCCGACAGGTCGCGCTGGTCGATCGCCAGCGCCAGGTACGAACCGATACCCGGCAGAGTGATGGTCTTGTCGCCGACGGTGATGGCTTCCGAGGCGACCACGAAGAACCAGCCGCCGGACATGCTCATCATCATGTTCCACACCAGCCCCGGAATGGCGAAGGGCACGTCGAGCTTCCAGAACTTCTGCCAGCCTGACAATTGCAGGCTGCTCGACACTTCCACCAGGTCGCGGGGCAGCATGCGCAGCGACTGGTAGAAGCTGAACGTCATGTTCCAGGCCTGGCTAGTGAAGATCGCGAAGATCGCCGCGCACTCGGCCCCCAGCACCCGCCCGGGAAACAGCAGCAGGAAGAAGGTCACGGTGAACGAGATGTAGCCCAGCACCGGCACCGACTGCAGGATATCGAGCACCGGTACCAGCAGTTTTTCCGCACGCCGGCTTTTCGCCGCCAGGGTGCCGTAGAGGAAGGTGAAGACCAGCGCCGCGACCATGGCTGCCAGCATCCGCAGGGTAGTACGGATCGCATACTCGGGCAGGTTGCCGGGATCGAGCGAGATCGCCTGGCTCTGCAGGGTGGAGATCGGTGCCCAGGTTTCCCGCGCGCCGATCGACAGCAACAGCAGGAAACCGACCACCAGCGGCATGGCCATCAGGTCCCAGCGGTTGGGCAGCAGGCGTCGCGTACTGGCCGGGAGGTAGTGACGAAAAACCTTGTTCATGGCGACGATTCCAACAGCGCTCCGGGACGGAGGCGAGACTACGGATCAGCGCTGCTCAGCGTGCACAGGCACGCAAGACCCAGGCCGTCTAAGCACAGCACATTTTGAAGAAGCAACAGGGAAAAGATCGAAGGAAGACCACGCGCCGGACGGCCATGGGTATCGCTGCGTGGGCGCGATTATATATTTCTAAATGTTACGGAAATGTAAATTCCACATAAATTCTGCGGCCTGCCAGGACCGGACGCCCTGGCGCCTGTCGGGACACGGCGAGCGCCATGTCCCGAGCCGGATCAGCCGCGCTTGACCGCCTGCAACGTGTAGCTCAGCGGCAGGCGCCCAGGCGCTTGCGCCAGCCGCCATTCATCGTCCTGCGGCGAATGGACCATCTGCCCCGGCAGCGCCTCCCAGGGAACGCTCTGGTGCTCCACCAGGCCGGTGATCACCATCCCCTCGTTCAACAGGGCCGTGATGATCTCGCCCAGACCATGGTTCCAGGTATGGGTGACCGTGGCCGTCAACGGCGAGTCGCTCGCCACATAGGTCTGGTCGCTGCTGAACACCAATGGCTGCTCATGCTCGAAGTACGGGTACTCCACCCGCAAGCCATCCTGATGCGCCTCGTTGAGCGACCAGAGCATCGGATGGCCTTCACGGATGAACAACCGGCCACCCGGTTTCAGCAGCGCCGCGACCGTCCGTGCCCACGGCTGGATGTGCGGCAACCAGCACAAGGCGCCGATGCCGGTATAGACCAGGTCGAAAGTCCCGCGCGGCAACACGTCGGCGGCGGCCTGCACATCGGCCTCGACAAACTCCAGCTCGCTGCCACAGCCCCGGGCCAGGGCACGGGCCTCGAGCAGCGCGGCGGGCGAGAAATCCAGCCCGGTCATCGTTGCCCCGAGCCGCGACAGCGACAGCGTGTCGGTGCCGATATGGCATTGCAGGTGAACACCACGCAACCCGGCGATATCGCCGAGCAGTGGCAGGTCGAAGCGCACCACATCGGAGAGATGCTGCGGATCGGCGAGAAAGCGATGCAGGCCATACTCGGCGGAGCGTGCATGCACCGGCGCACGATCATTCCAGTTGGCCTTGTTGATGTTCAGCGAGTCATTCATGGGCAAAGGGTCCCTGCCATTTTCCAGACCGGAACCCTACCACCCTCGCCGACAGAAAAATTTGAGCAAGTTGTAAAGCTTCAGGCGTGTGCCCAGCGCCGATGCAGGCCACGCGCCAGGGCATCCAGGGCAAAGCCGAGTACGCCGATCAGCAGCACCATCGCCATCAGCTCCGAGTAGGCCAGCCGGTCACGGGTGTCGAGGATGAAGTAGCCCAGGCCCGCGCTGACCCCGAGCATTTCGCACGGCACCAGGACGATCCAGAGAATGCCGATGGACAACCGCACACCGGTCAGCACATGGCCGAGCACACCCGGCAAAATGACCTTGCGCAGGGTTTCCCAGCGGGTGGCGCTGAGGCTGCGGCTCAACTGCAACCAGCGCGGATCGAGCTGGCGCACGCCGGCCGCGGTATTGAGCATGATCGGCCAGACTGCGGCAAAGGCCAGCAGGAAGTAGATCGGCTGGTCGCCCACGCCCATCAGCATCACCACCACCGGCATCCATGACAGCGGCGAGATCATCCGCAGGAACTGGAAGGCCGGCGTGGTCGCCGCCTCCAGTTGACGGTAGCTGCCGATCAGCAGGCCCAGGGGCACGCCGATCAGCAGGGCCAGCAACAACCCCACCAGGATTCGCTTCAGGCTCACCAGCACGTGCTCGTAGAGTTCGGCGCGACCGAGCAGTTCGACCAGGCTGGCCAGGGTCGCCTGCGGCGAGAAACGCGCCGACAGGCCATCGGCGCTGCCGAACAGATGAACGCCAAGCCACCAGGCCAGCAGCAGGCTCAACAGGCCGGCAAGACCCAATGCCCAGTTCCACAACGGCTTGCCCATCAGATGCTGAACTCCTCGCTGCGCTCGAAGTCGTCCGGCAGGCCGAACGCCTTGAGCCCGCCCACGGCGGCAATGCTGTTGCGCACGAAGCGATCGTCCACCAGGTCCCGGGCGGTCTGCGCCGGGTCGAGGTTGGCGAGAAAGCCCTTGTCGCCCTCGATCAGGGTGTCCTTCAACCGCCGCACCAGCTCCTCGGTGTAGCTGGGGAACGGATAGGGCTGGAAGTCGATACGCTGCTCGTCCCAATTGCCGTGGCGGATCGCTCCGCTGGCGAGGTAGGCGTCGCGGTCGGCAGCGTTCGGCGTCAGCACCCGGCCAAGCACTTGCGGCGTATGCGGCGTATAGCGGTTGCTACCGTCCTTGGACAGCAGCCTGGCCGCCTCGGCGCGGTTGTCACGCGTCCACAGCTGCGCCTTGACGATGGCGTTGACCACTTTCTGCGACCACTCGGGGCGCGTGTTCAGATCCTGCTCGTGCATGAACACCACGCAGCAGGCATGGTTGCGCCAGATATCACCGGTGAAGCGCTGGACCCGGCCAACCTTGAGCTCCTCGGCCAGCGCATTGAACGGCTCGGCGACGATATAGCCGGCGATACGCTTGCTGGCCAGGGCCGGCGGCATGTCCGACGGCGGCAGCACCACCAGGTTGACCTCGTTGGCCGCCAGCGCGCTGTTGGCCGGCTTGCTCACCGGTTGCAGGCCGTTGTCACGAAACAGTTGCTGCACCACCACGTTGTGGATCGAGTACCAGAACGGGATCGCCACCGACTGCCCGCCCAACTGCTTGACCTCGGTGATACCGGGCGCGACGGTCAGGCCCGAACCGCCAACATGGTTCCAGGCCACCACCTTGGCCGGCACCTTGCTGCCATAGCGGGCCCAGACGGTCATCGGCGACAGCAGGTGGATCACGTTGACCTGGCCGGAAATGAACGCCTCGATCACCTGCGCCCAACTGCGCAACAGTACCGGCCGTTCGGCCTTGATGCCCTCGGCCTCGAACAGGCCGTTGTTGTGCGCCACCAGCAGCGGCGTGGCGTCGGTGATCGGCAGGTAGCCGATGCGCACTGGCGCATCCGGCTCCGAAGCCGCCCGCGCCTGCCGGCTGTTGAGCAGCGGCAAGGCACCCCCTGCGGTCAGCAGGGCGCTGAGTTTGAGGAAGTCACGACGAGTGTGGGTGAAGTCGTCCAGGCACATGATCCATCTCCGACGGTTCGGGCTGCGTTGAATTGAGAGGGTTGCGGCTTGCCCGCCGAAGGGTTTTGAGAATCTCGATGCGCAGGGCACCCAGTTCATCGACCAGTTCGGCACGCGGCTGCGGCAGGTCGATACGCCATTCACCGAGCGTGCGCGCCGGGCTGTTACCCAGTAGCAGGATACGGTCGGAAAGCAGCAGGGCTTCATCGATGTCATGAGTGATGAGCACCGCTGCGGTGTGATGTTCGGCAATCACCCGCAACAGCAATTGCTGCATGTCGGCGCGGGTGACTTCATCGAGCGCACCGAAGGGCTCATCCAGCAACAGCACCTGGGGCTGGCGGGCCAGGCAACGGGCCAATGCCGTGCGCTGGGCCATGCCACCGGAGAGCTGCGCCGGATAATGCTCGCGTGCATGCTGCAGGCCGACCTCGCTGATCGCAGCGTCGATCCGGGCCTGGCGCTGCTGCGCACTCAGCTGCGGCTGCCGGGCGAAGTCCAGGCCGAACGCGACGTTTTTCTCCAGGCTCAGCCAGGGCAACAGGCTCGGATCCTGGAAGGCCACCGCCACCCGAGGGTGCGGCCCCTCCAGGGCCTCGCCGTACAGGCTCACCTGACCGGCACGAGGTTCCTGCAAGCCAGCCAGCACGCGCAGCAGGCTCGACTTGCCGACGCCACTGGGGCCGAGGATCGACACCACTTCGCCCGGTTCCAGTTGCAGATCGAAGTCTGCCAGCACCGCCTGCCAACCCTGCTCCCGCGGATAGCCGAGACTGATCTGTCGGGCCTCCAACAGTGGCGCACTCATGCTGCAGCTTCCCGCGCCTGGCGCAGCAGCTCGGTACACAATTGCACCAGGCTCGGCGTGACGATCGGCACGAACGCCGACTCGCGCCAGCGCCGGGCGAAACCGCTGCCGAACTCGCTCAGGTAGGCCTTGCCGCCACTGGCCTGCAATTCCAGTTGCACCGCCTGGGCCGCGACTTCGGCGAGGGTAATGCGAACCTTGAACAGGTCGGCCGGACGCGTCAGAAAACGGCCATCCAGCAACCCGCTCTTCAGCTCCTCCACCGCCTGCTCCAGCACGTGCCGTTGCTCCAGCAGCGGTTCACGCAGGATCGAGCGACCGTCCTGCAGATGGCTCTCGACCTCATCCAGTGCACGACGGCCCAGGCCGATCGCCATGCCACATTGCAGGCCAAGAAATGCAGGCCGCACCGCAGGCAGGAAACGCTTGGCGTCCTCGTGCAGCAACCAGTCGCTGTTGACGCTCACCTGGTGAAAGTCGATGGCGGCGGTGTTGCTCGATTGCAGGCCCATCAGTTGCAGGTCCTCGGAACGCCGCAGACCGGCCAGGTTGTCCGGGATCGCCAGGACGAACGGCACACCGCCCTCCTCGCGCTCGATCGCCGCCGCCACGACGAAACCACTCTTGCGCAGGTTGGTCACCCAGTGCAGGCGACCGTCGAGCTGCCAGCCATCGGTCCGGGCGCGGGCGCGCACCTGCAGCGATTCGATGCCCGACAGGAACTTCATGGCGTTCGACAGCCCGGTCGCCCCTGCCAGCTCGCCGCTGAGCAGGCTCGGCAACAGGCGCTCGCGCAAGCCGGTATTCGGGCTGTGCAGCAGGTATTCGATAAAGGCACGCTGGCCCCAGAACACGAAGGCGGCCGCCAGGGAATGACTGGCGACATGGGCCAGCGTTTCGACGGCGTCGGTGACATTGCCACCGCTGCCCCCCACCGCTTCGTCGACGCCTACCCGCAGTACACCGGCGGTCGCCAGTTGCGACAGCACCACCTGTGGATCGCACTGCCCCAGGTCCAGGGCCTGGGCGTGTTCGTCCAACCATTGGCTCAATGCCGGATCAAGCATGTGAATGTCTCCTTGAGCGCGGCGCCGGAATACGGCCGGCGCCGCTGAATCATTGACCCGCTTCCCAGCGGTACTTGGCCAGCTCCGGGTTGAGCGGCGTACGGGCGAACACGTTGGCGAAGTTGCAGAGTGTCGCAAGGCTGACGCCGAGAATCACCTCCAGGGCGTTACCTTCTGTGTATCCGGCCTCCTTGAAGACATTGAAGGTCTGCTCGCTGACATTGCCGCGGGTGGCGATGACCTCCCGGGTAAAGGTAGCCAGTACTTCGAGTTTTGCCTGCGGCAGTTCACTCTGGCCCCGCAGGGCGTCGACCACTTCATCCGGCAGCTTGGCCTTGTTCAGCGCCACCGCGGTGTGCCCGGCCACGCAGAAGTCGCAGCCATGGGTCGTGGCGGCAATCAGTTGCACGACCTCGCGCTCGGCCAGGCTCAGTTCGGCTTTGCCATTGAGGCCCGATACCGTAACGTAGGTTTCCAGTGCCGCCGGGGCATTGGCGAGTACGCCCAGCAGGTTCGGGATGAAGCCGGAGTTCTTCTGGGCGTTTTCCAGAAAGGGCCTGGCCGCTTCAGGGGCGCTTTGCAGAGTGTGTAGAGTGACGCGCGACATGGAGTGGACTCCTGCTGTAGGGGATGTCAGGTAAGTCTGTTGGTTATAAAAATTTCGATCCATATTCAAAAGTAGCGATTACTTGCTCCTGAGTGTTTCCATTAGATGATTTCGTCCAGCCCACTGGTTGATTGGTTATTAGAAAGCCTCGAACTCGACACCAGCCTGTTTCACGTCGGCCGCTACTGCGGCGGCTGGCACGCCAGCACCCACGGGCTGGCGCGGGCCAGCTTCCACCTGATAGTGCAGGGTCACTGCTGGCTGCATATTGATGGAGCGCAAGCCGGTGTGCGCCTGGAGGCCGGGGATGCGGTCTTCCTGTTGCGGGACCTGGACTACCGGCTGTCCAGCGCCGAGGACGGTGCCCAGGCCAAGGCCCTGCCGCGCATGGCCATGAGTGCCCTCGACAGCGACGCCCAGGATGGCGTCGGCCTGGTCTGCGGCTTCTTCCACTTTCGCTCGGGGCTGTCGTCACTGATCATCGATGGGTTGCCGGACTGGCTCGTGCTGCGCGCCGGCGATCCTTCGTCGAGTGCGGCGCGCGCGCTGTTCGGGCTGATCCTCGAGGAATGCCAGCGCCAGCCGGCGCCCTCTTCGTCACTGCTCGAGCGCCTGAGCCATCTGCTGTTCCTCTATGTGCTGCGCCAACAGGTGAGCGGCAACCAGGCGCTGGGCGGCCTGGTCTCCCTGGCCCGCCACCCGGGCTTTGCCCCGTTGCTGGAGCAACTGATCGAGCATCCGGCGCAGAACTGGTCGCTGGAGAGCATGGCGGCCTGCACCGGCCTGTCACGCTCGGCGTTCTTCAAGCGCTTCAACGAACTGGCCGGCCAGTCGCCGGGCCAGGTCCTGCTGGCGCTGCGCATCCGCCATGCCTGCCAGTTGCTCAAGGCCAACCACACCGTGGAGCAGGCCTGCGCAGCCGTGGGCTACCAGTCGATCGCCGCGTTTACCCGGGCGTTCACCAAGGCGGTGGGGGTGCAACCGGGGGCGTATCGCAAGCAGCAAGAGGGACGTTGAAGCTGCCGACCGCACGCTTACTCAGTTGTCGAATGACTGCCTTGAAGCTGTCGATAATCGGCAGAGCGCTGGAGCACTTCGGCAAACCCCAGAAAGTTCGCCGGTTTGGTCAGGATATCGTTGGCGCCTGCACGCCGAAAATGCTCGATCTCGCTGGAAAAAGCGCTGGCAGTGAAGGCCACGATATAGCAGTGCTCGCCAGCCGGCAGCTGGCGAATGCGGCGAATAGCCTCCAACCCATCCATGCCGGGCATGTTGATGTCCATGAGAATCACATCGGGAGAAGCACTCATGCAGTAGTCCAGTGCCTCACGTCCGTTGGAGGCCAAGTCCGGCTCATACCCCAGGGTATGGAGCATCGCCATGGCGACCTTCTGGTTCAGCGGATGATTCTCCACCAGCAGGATATCGAGCGGAAAATCACGGGCGAAAGACGTATCGAAAACGGGCGCTGGATGATCCAGGACAACCGGTATCTCGGACTTCAGGAACGACTCGGTGGGCAGGGAGAAGGAAAAAATCGAACCGACACCAAATCGACTGCTGACGGACAACTCACCCGCCAAGGCTTCGATCAGGCTCTTGCAGATCGACAGGCCAAGACCACTGCCACTGAAGCGTTGATCCAGCGGCCCTTCGAACTGGGTGAACGGATCGAACAGGCTGAGCTGCTGTTCGGTGGAGATTCCGATACCGGTATCGCGTATGACAAAGTCCAAGCGTGGCTCGAGCGCATTGGCAGTGGACTCGACGATCAGCGATACCTTGCCCGCTTCGGTGAACTTGATCGCGTTGCCCAGAAGGTTGAACAGGATCTGCCGAAGCCGATCGGCATCCATCTTGACCCAACGAGGAACGCTAGCCGATATATTGACTTCAAGCTCCACCGGTTTGTCCTGGATGTTCTGCCGAAGCAATTCAGCGCTGGAGTCGACCAGGGAACGCAAGTCGAAGACCCGCGGTTTTAGATCGGGCTTGCCCGACTCGATCTTCGCCAGGTCGAGGATATCGTTGATCAGCGCCAGCAGCGCCTTGCCACTCGTATGGATCGTGGCCAGCAATTCGCGCTGTTCCGAATCCAGCGATGTTCCTGCCAACAAATCGGTCGCTCCGATCACGCCATACATGGGCGTACGAATCTCATGGCTCATGGATGCCAGGAACTTTGTCTTGGATCGATCGGCATGCTCGGCAGCCTGCTTGGCCTGCCCCAACTTTTCATTGATTTGCAACTGTTGCAGATGAGCGCGCATGCGCAACGAGTCAACAGCGAAAAGCAGACTAAAGGCTAGAAAAATCAGAATAGCCAATACAATGTGATAAAGGGACTCTCGCCCCAGTTGCTGATAATAGTCGGCCAGTCTTATTTCTGCACCAGCAACATAAACTGTACCATCGCGAGACTTCAACGGAATGAACACCGCCCGAAAATCACCCCAGCGGTCGGAGTAATCGATCCAGTTGGGGGCGCTGCCTTCAAAGCTGTCCAACAATGCCTGGCTGGCATCTGGATAGGGATCGAAAAATCGTACGAAATTCTTGTTTCGGACCTCTTCGGCCGAAGCGCTGGAACTGACCAGATAGGCGGATCCCGCCTGTTTTATCACGGTATAGACGAACGCCGTGCCCATGGCTTCATTGAATCTGGAAAGGCGCTGAATGGCATCCAGATCCTCCTCGACCGACTTTGAGTCCTTGTCGAACAGGTGGTCATGATATCGATCGCCAAGAATGGCAGAAGCACCCAGTGCCGCATGCAAAAGCTTGTCATTGATACTTTGCGTGAGAATGTCGCGGGCCTGGGAATGCAGATAATAAATATAACCACTGACACCGACGACATAAACAAATAACAAAAGCCATAGATTACGCCTGGCCTTGAACATACATCACGGCCTCCGTTGCCGTTAAACCAAGAGGAGCTCCATGCTCCCAATACAAAATACCGCAGGATAGAGCCATCTGGCATCTTACAGCAGCCTGATATCGATCGGGGATTCGACTTACAGGACGTTACAATAAATACTCAAGAAGAGGATTGCTTCAAGGCTCAACCGCGGATAACCCGTCGTGCACATGACACACGAATTCATGCCCAGAGATATCGAAAGCCAGTAGCGCCCCGCCGTGCAACGCGAGGGGACGCTACCAACTCCCGGCCAGAAGCGATCAGCCAGCCAGGAACGCCAGCAGGTCTTCGTTCAACTGTTGCGCATGGGTGACTGCAAAACCGTGCGGTGCGCCGGCATAGACCTTCAGGCGCGCGCCCGGGATCAACTCGGCGGCCAGCTTGCCGGTAGCCTCGAAAGGCACGATCTGGTCGTCATCCCCATGGATCACCAGCGTCGGCACGTCGATCCGGGCCATGTCCGCGCGGAAGTCGGTTTCGGAAAACGCCGTCACGCAGTCCAGGGTGCCCTTGAGCGAAGCCAGCAAGGCGATATTCAGGGTCTGGGTCAAGACGCCCTGGGAAACCACCTGGCCGTGGTTGGTGCCGTAGAACGGCGCGGCGAAATCGGCGATGAACTGCGCGCGGTCCTTGAGCAGGCCGGCCTTGATACCGTCGAAAACCGCCTGTGGCACGCCTTGCGGGTGGTCCTCGGTCTGGATGAACAGCGGAGTCACCGCGCCCAGCAGCACCAGGCCGGCCACGCGCTGGCTGCCGTGGCGGGCGATGTAGCGACTGACATCGCCGCCGCCCATGGAGAAGCCGACCAGGGTGACCTCTTCAAGATCCAGGTGCTCGATCAGCTGGGCCAGGTCATCGGCAAAGGTGTCGTAGTCATAGCCGCTCCAAGGCTGGCTGGAACGACCAAAGCCACGCCGGTCGAAGGCGATGGTGCGATAACCACGGCTGCTCAGGTACTCCATCTGGTATTCCCACATGTCCGCATCCAGTGGCCAACCATGGCTGAACAGCACCGGCTTGCCGGTACCCCAGTCCTTGTAATAGATCTCGGTGCCATCGCGTGTCACGAATGTGCTCATACAAACTCCTGTGGGTCATTGGTCGAATCGGCAAGGTGGCGAGCCGCAGGCACGGCTGTCGACTCGCCAGCGAGCGGCCGTCGGGCTACCCGCCCTCCTACTATCCTCGTAATCCGGCGCCCGCAATTGCAGGCATGTGCTGTCTCATGGCATCAGCACCTCGAACCTCGTCGAGAGGAAATCGTTTGCGCTGACCCTGCTGTTTCATACAAGCGGATGATGGCCGTTTCACAACTTTCAGAACAGCCTCTGGACAACCCAAAAACTGCTTGTTAGTTTCCGCCAGCCAAATGTTTCAACGTATGATAGAGATACAGAAATGATATTAAAGTGATGGCACTTTCTGTCTTTCTCTACAACATGACAAGGATGTGAACGATGAAAAATCTGCAGGGTTTGCCTAGCCTTATCAGTGCGTCAGTAGGTGCTCCCGGCAAGGCGCGAAACTTGCCCGCCGATGTTCAATGCATCCAGTACTTGTTTAACCTGATCATCCCGAAGATGGGTTTTCCACTGCAGGAAAATGGCAAGTGCGATGGTCAGTTGGTGCAGTGCATCAGCCAGTATCAGTTCCGTCATCTCAAGTACGCCCACCCCGATGGCGTCGTCGACCCGACCGGCCGAACCTTCAACAGCCTGATCGAAGAAGCGATCAAGGTACCGGTCAAGCCGAACCTCGGCCTGCGCCTGCCGACGTTCTTCAACGCATTCGCCAACAGTGGCGGTGACGTCCAGGCCACGGTCAACCATTACCTGGACCGCATGCGCGCGATGATCGAAGCCGAGCGGCGCAACCGCCAGATGGTGCTGCAGGCCACGTGCGACGGCAACATGACCCTGAGCGATACCGACTTCCAGAATGCCGCCACCCAGTTGGGCAACGGCATTCCGGTGAACATCATCAAGGCCTTCGCCACCGTCGAGTCCGGTGGCCGCTCCGGTTTCGGCCCGGCCAAGCTGCCGGTGATCGCCTTCGAGGGACATACCTTCCGCAAGTACACCAAGAGCAAATACGACAAGACCCATCCGCTGCTGTCCTATCCCTATGTGAAGAAGGCCGGGCCGCAGTGGCAGGTCAACAACAAGGACCAGGCCAAGGCCTGGGAAACCATGGCCACCGCGTTCGGCCTGGATCAGGAAGCGGCCTTGATGTCGGCCTCGTGGGGCATGTTCCAGGTGATGGGTTTCAACTTTGCCGCCTGTGGTTACAAGAACGTCTTTGAATTCGTCACCGACATGAAACTCAATGCCGGTACGCAACTAAAGGCATTCGTTGGCTTCTGCCTCAAGAATCCGTCGTTGATGAAGGCAATGAAGAACAAGGATTACGTCGGCATGGCGTTCAACTATAACGGCAAGGATTATGGCGACTACGATTCGCGCATTAAAAAGGCCTACGAAAAACTTGAAGGGAAAAAATGACATGACGCGTAAACTTTCCGTTTCCCGCTGGCTGGTCGCCGGGGCCATTTCGCTGTGTGCCGGTACGTCGGCCTTCGCTGCGGGGCTGCATTCGGGCAAGTATGAACAGCTGATGCTGGCGGTCACGCCTGACCACCAGGTCGAGGGTTTCTATGCCGAAGAACGCGGCGAAGGCAACACCTTCAGTTGCGCCTTCTACCTGCAGGGCAAGCCCGAAGCGGTATCGACCTGGCTCGACGAAGTCTATCCGGGCAGCGTGAAACCCTCCGCCGATGGCGTGACCCTGAAGGTCGAAAAAGGCCAGCAGCACCCCGGCTGCATGAACGTGCTGATGCCGGAAATCGCCACCGGCCTGGACCTGACCCAGACCGCCAGCAAGAACTGGATCGGCCTGGTCACGGTTTCGGCGGACAAGGCGCTGCTGCAGAAGACCGCGGACGCCAAGGCCACCAAGGGCCCGTACATCGTCAAGGGCGATGTCGTCGGCGTACTGGCCTACAAGAACGGCGCGGCCCAGGTGGAGTTCACCAATGCCAACGACCGTACCTTCACTGGCTGGATCAGCCAGGACCAGTACTCGCGCGTGAGCGTGCCGCAACACTGATTCTCACCGTCTCTGGCCTGCACTTTCCGGCGCTCCTCACGGGGCCCGGAAAGCCTATCTCGACGCGTCCTTGGTTATTCCCTGTTTTCCAGAAGCCTCGGATCGAACCAGACATCCTCGTAGTCCTCGGTGATGAGGAACCTGAAGCCGGGCGCCAGCCCCAGGTACGGAAGCAGCAGCGGCTCCCAATCATCGAGATGCGCCACGTGCAGGGGCACGAAAAAGTCATCCGCCTCCGATAGCTCCTCCCCCGCCCAGATGTACCAGCCACAGGTACCAGCCTCCGGCCTGATCCGCATGCCATTCAGGGGGCGAACGCCCTCCCTCACGTTGAGCGATATACCCACCTTGTGATTCGGATCGCAGCCAAAGAACTCGAAACCCAGCCTTGTGCAAACCGCCTGCTGAATACCCTGCATGTCGCTCCTCGTCACAAATTCGTCGCACGGGCGTATGTCCATGACGCATAGCCTATTCTCAAACGTCATAACCGCCTATGTTTCTGCGTGGTAGTCTCGCCGCACTCAATGAATAGGCATAGATCGTATTTGACGATGGCCAGAACCAGGAAAGATCATGCCGAAAATCTCCCACACCGCTCTTCGTCGTAATTTTCGTGAATTGCTTGCCAAACCGGCCTGCGTGGAAACAGCGTCCGTGTTTGATCCGATGTCCGCGCGCATCGCGGCCGACCTGGGTTTCGAGGTCGGTATCCTCGGTGGCTCGGTCGCCTCGCTGCAGGTGCTGGCAGCCCCCGATTTCGCCCTGATCACCCTGAGTGAATTCGTCGAACAGGCCACGCGGATCGGCCGTGTCGCCCAGTTGCCCTTCATCGCGGACGCCGACCACGGCTACGGCAACGCCCTCAACGTCATGCGTACCGTCGAAGAACTGGAACGCGCCGGCGTCGCCGCGCTGACCATCGAAGACACCCTGCTGCCGGCGCAGTTCGGCCGCAAGTCCACGGACCTGATCTCCATCGAGGAAGGCATCGGCAAGGTCAAGGCCGCCCTGGAAGCCCGGGTCGACCCGGAACTGACGATCATCGCCCGGACCAACGCCGGGGTGCTGCCGACCCAGGCCATCATCGAACGCACCAGGGCCTATGAAAAGGCCGGTGCCGATGGCATCTGCATGGTTGGCATCAGTGACTTCGACCACCTCGAGCAGATCGCCGAAAACCTCAGCGTACCGCTGATGCTGGTGACCTACGGCAACCCGAAGCTCAACGACAGCCAGCGCCTGGCGGACCTCGGCGTGCGCGTGATCGTCGCCGGCCACGGCGCCTACTTCGCCTCGATCAAGGCCACGTACGACAGCCTGCGCGCCCAGCGCCAGATCACCCACAGCACCTCCAACCTCAGCGCCACCGAGCTGACCCACACCTACACCTTCCCCGAGAGCTATGTGGCCTGGGCGAAAGAGTTCATGGATGTGGAAGAGTGATATCGATCGGACTGCAACCGTAAGCGCTACAAACCTGTCGCCCAGGGAGCGGGCGAAAAACAGGGCGCGGCGAGGACCGGATCGGCCCCCGCCAGCTACCCCTCCCCCTTCTTGGCGGGTTAACGGGTGCCAGGGATCAGGTCGAGGATCTCATCGATACCCAGGCAGCGTTGCTCCACCTCCAGCGTTCGCCCATGCGCCAGGATCCCCGTCGCCACTTCCTTCATGGCCATGTAGGCGCTGCGCAACATGTGGTTGGCGTAGATGACCACATTGAATCCCGCCTCCTGCAACTGGTCAAAACTCAAGTGCGCATAGCTGGTCGGAACGCAAACCAGCGGAACATCGGGGTAATGCACACGAAACCGTCGGGCGAACTCCAGGACCTCCTCGCCATCTTTCCTGCGGCTGTGAATCATGATGCCGTCGGCCCCCGCCTCGGCATAGGCCAGGCAACGCTCCATGGCCTCGTCCATGCCGCGGTCCAGAATCAGGCTCTCGCAACGCGCAATGATCATCATCCCCTCCGGTGACCTGCTCGCGCGGCCCAGGCGGATCTTCTGGCAGAACGCTTCGATTGATTCCTGAGCCTGAGTGACATCCGTGCCAAACAGCGAATTTTTCTTCAGGCCGCACTTGTCCTCGATCACCACGGCCCCGACACCTGCGCGCTCCAGCATCTTGACGTGGATAGCGAAGTGCTCGGGCTTGCCGCCAGTATCGGCGTCGTAAATCATCGGCAAGTCACACACATCGAAAATCTCGCGGATACCCTGCAAGCGATTGCTCGGGGACAGAATCTCGATGTCGGGCAAGCCCCGCTGGGTCGAATCGGTGAGTGAACTGGACCAGATGGCGTCATAGGCCACCCATTGGCCGGGGCCGGTTTCCAGGCGCGATTGCTCTGCCAGCAAGGCGGATATCGGGCTGTGCACTTCCAGCACCCGCAGGCAACGAAGGGTGCCCAACAGGGCGCGAAGGTTGCCTGGACGAACGACTGCTTCCTGCATATGGAACCTCTCAAAGTCGGATAGGCAATGCTCTCGGGTAGCGCTGGTCATGAGTGAGTCATGTCCAGGGGTACGACGAATCGATCGAACTCGTCGGGGGAGACGAAGCCCAACTGATGCGCCACCTCGCGCAAGGATTTCCCTTCGTGATGGGCGGTCTTGGCGATGATCGCGGCCTTGTCGTAGCCGATGTGTCGATTGAGCGCCGTGACCAGCATGAGGTTCTTCTGCAGGTTGGCCTCGATTCGAGGCAGGTTCGGGGTGATGCCCTCGGCACAATGATCATTGAAGGCGCGGCACGACTCGGCCAACAGGGTGATGCTCTCCAGCACGTTGTGCACCATCACCGGCTTGTAGACGTTGAGCTGGAAGTTGCCCTGGCTGCCGGCAAAGGCCACCGTCGCGTCATTGCCGAAGACCTGGGTGCAGACCATGGTCAGCGCCTCGCACTGGGTCGGATTGACCTTGCCCGGCATGATCGACGAGCCGGGTTCGTTCTCGGGGATGTCGATCTCGCCAATGCCGCAACGCGGCCCGCTGGCCAGCCAGCGCACATCGTTGGCGATTTTCAGCAGGGCCATGGCCAGCGTACGGATCGCCGCGGAGGTGTTCACCAAGGCGTCATGGGCAGCCAGGGAAAAGAACTTGTTCGACGACGCCCTGAACGGATAACCGGTCAGTTCGGCGATATGCCGCGCGCACTCATCGCCAAACCGTGGATGGGCATTGAGCCCGGTGCCCACCGCCGTGCCACCGATGGCCAGGTCGTACAGCCCCTGGACATTCTGCTCGATGCCCTTGAGCGTGTAGTCGAGCTGCTCGACCCAGCCACCGATTTCCTGGCCGAGGGTGATCGGCGTTGCGTCCTGCAAGTGGGTCCGGCCGACCTTGACCACGTCGGCGAATGCCTCGGCCTTGGCCGCCAGGGTGTTGCGCAGCAGCGTCACGCCGGGAAGCAGGGTCTCGAAGACTTCACCCACGACCACCATGTACATGGCCGTCGGAAACGTATCATTCGACGACTGGCCCCGGTTGACGTGGTCGTTGGGGTGGATTGGGGTCTTGCTGCCCATTTCCCCGCCGAGCATTTCGATCGCCCGGTTGGCGATGACCTCATTGGCATTCATGTTCGACTGGGTACCGGAGCCGGTCTGGAACACCACCAGCGGAAAATGCTCGTCCAGCTGGCCGGCGATGACTTCGTCGGCAGCCCGGACAATCGGCAAGGCAACCGACTCCGGCAACTCGCCCAGGGCGAGGTTTGCCAATGCCGCCGCCTTTTTCAGAATGCCCATCGAACGGATCATGGGGGCGCCCCACTGGAAGCGCGAACGGCCAATGGGGAAGTGATGGATCGAGCGCTCGGTCTGCGCGCCCCAGTATTTGTCGGACGCTACCGACACAGAGCCCATGGAATCGGATTCAAGACGCATCAGGTTCTCCTGTCATCATGTCGATGACGTGATCAATCGATTATCGAAACGGTCGTCGCCGTGGCTAGGCCGCCAGTACCGACGCCATCTTGCCCAGGTGCTCGCAGGCGCGAATCACATACTCGTTGGAGAGTGCCGCAATGCGCCGGTAGTTGATCGATTGGCCGGTGGCCTGGCAGTAGAGCGCCAGTGCATCGGTGGCATGACGGAAATGCCGTGCTTCGACACTGCCGCAGTGGACGCTGAGAAAGGCCGCGATACGATGGGTTTCGCCGGCCGAGTAACCTCGCGACTCGCGCAGCCAGCGTTTCCACAACGGCGTCATCACGTTGTATTCACCGGTGTTGAACAATTCGGTCAGCGCCATCATTTCCAGGGCTTCGGTCAGGTCCGGGGCGAGCGGGCGCTTTTCCCCGACCCAGGCCGAAAACTCCTTGGTGATCGGGTTCAGGTAGCGGTCCTGCAAACGCCAGTCATCAGAACCACAGATCGTCGTGGCCATGCGCTGATACAGCTTGGAGTGGTGGGGATGGCCGTGCATCTCCCCCAGGCCGACATCCTCGACAATGATTTCGCCGCAATGCCTGGCGGCTTCAAGCAAGGCCAACCTTGCTTGCGGCTCACGCACCGACTCGGACAGTTGCAGCAGGCGCACGATAATACTGGCGACGGCATGAGCCGCCCCATCCGGGCTTCTCCACCCGCAAAAGAACGTGCACAGCGAAGCCGTCGACCAGGGTTGGGCAGTCATGTTTTCATAACGCCGCGTGTAATCCAGCAGCCGGTCGGCGTTATTGATAAAACCGTCCAGCAGTGCTTCCACCAGGTTACGGTCATCAACTTCCACCAGTGCCTGATGCACGTAATCAATGAATACCCCGTTTGAACTTTCCATGTTATCTCCTGACTTTATTGTTATTGAATCAGTGGCTACTCAAGCGTTCTACCGACGACAGAAAGTGCACGAAACGAGATAGCCCCTCGACCAACTCTTCGTGCTCAAGTGCATAGGAAATCCTGATACTGGAAGGGTCGCCGCAGCCGGATCCAGGCACTACCGCGATATGCGCCTCGGTCAACAACAGGTCGCTGAGGTGATCGACGTCCCTGATCGGTTCGCCGCGATACAGCCCACCCAGCCATGGGGTGACGTCGATGTACAGGTAGAAGGCGCCTTCCGGTGGCGCATAGGTCATGCCGGGCACCGGATCCAGATAGCGGCGTGCCGTCTCCAACTGACCTTGCAGAAAGGGCCCGAGCTGGGCGACGAAGGGTTCGGTGCCCGTGTCGAGCGTGGCCAGTGCGGCGTACTGCGACAGGCTGCTGGGGTTGGAAGTGGTGTGGCCCTGCAGGTTGTGCATGGCCGAAATGACCTGGGCCGGCGCGCAGGCATATCCCACCCGCCAGCCGGTGACGGCCTGGCTTTTGGAGAAGGAGTCGATCAGCACCGTCTGGGGCTTGAGCGCCGGCAACAGCGACAGGATGTTGTGATGCTCGAAGGGCGTCCGGGTGAGACTGCGATAGCACTCGTCAAACAACACCCAGAGCTGATGATCGACCGCCAGTTGGGCGATCTCGAGCAGTTGCCGTTGTTGATACACGGTGCCAGTGGGGTTGTTGGGCGAGTTGATCACGATCATCCGCGTTCGCGGCGTGAGTGCAGCCCGCACGGCCCTGGCCGTCAGGCGATAATCGTCGGGCCGGGTATCCACCCCCACCGGGGTGGCACCTGCCAGGCGGATCTGCGTCGGAAAGGTCTCCCAGTGCGGGACCGGCACGATGACCTCGTCGCCGGGGTTGAGCAGCACCATGCAGGCGTTGTAGAGCGCCTGCTTGGCCCCGGCGGTCACGGCCACTTCGTTGGCCGCGAACGCCACCCCGGTACGCTCCGATACCCGCAGCGCCAATTGTTCGCGCAGGCGCGGCAGGCCGAGTGGTGGGGTATAGCGGTTGCGTGCGCCCTGGATGGCTTCCAGGGCCCCCGCCTTCATTTGCGCACTGGCATCGAATGACAACTCGCCGGCAGCGAAGTTGATAACATGCACTCCACTTTCCTTCAAGGCGTTGGCCTTACTGCGCATACTGGAAGTGCCGGGAGGAGTTAGTTGCAGCGCGCGTTGCGACAGACAAAACCGAGGAGCGGATAATTCATTATTATTCATCTTATACCTGCACGTATGCTCATTACTGTCATCAGGTGCCCGTTACTTCGGTGCACTTACAGCTTGATGACAACTTGACGTGCAGGCCAATACTCTTTCAGTCGTTATTGATACTTGCCGTGAATTGAATCCAGTCCTCTCTGCACCCACCACGAAAGAGGCAGGGTCAATAACAGAAGTGCCGCCAGGCCGACCACCGCGACCGGAATACCGGTCACGTCGCCCAGGCCGCCAAACAGCACCGGCGCCAACGCGCCACCGCCAATGGTGCCGGTGTAGAACAAGGCAAAGGCATGGTCGACATTACCCTCCCCGGCTAGGTCCGGCACCGCGCCATACAGCACCGACGAGGTGCCATTGAGGGCCAGGCCCAGCAACGGCAGGACCGCCATCAGCCCCAGGTAAGGCAGGAACAGGCTGAGAACGATCAGGGTGGCCGTGGTGAACTCCGTCAACCACACGGTTTTCATCATGCCGATGCGGGCGCCCAGGTAACCGCACAACAGCTTGCCGAACGCCCCGCCGACGAACAGCATCGTCAGGGCCAGGCCAATGCCGGCAGTGCCCGCGCCCTTGGCCTGGAGCAGGAACGGCAGGAACGTCAGAAACCCCATGCGTACCGCGCTGTCCAGGGTGCCGGTCAGGATCATGGCGCGCAACCCGCTGGCCGAGCCCTTGCCTCCCACCGCCTTGGCCTTTTTAGTCTGAGAGCTGCCCGTGGCCGACGGAATCAACCACCACAGCCACAGTGCCACCGCGAGACCCAGCAAGCCCACCAGGGTCACGCTGGCGCGCCAACTGATCACCGCCAACAACAAACCGACCAGACCGGGCACGAGGGTCTTGCCGATATCACCGGCGAAGTTGTACTGCGACAGCGCCTGCTTCACCCCGCCACCGGATTCATAGGCATCGGTGATCAGCGAGGACGCCAACGGGTGCTGGGTGCTGGCACCCAAGCCGCCCATCATCAGCGCCAACAGCAGGACGCCCAGCCCACCGGCAATCCCCGCCACCAGGTAGGCCAGCCCCGCCAGCAGCGTCCCCCCCACCAGCAGTCGCTTGCGCCCCCAACGCTTGGCCGCACGGCTGGCGAGCAATTGAAAGCCCGCCATCATCGCCGAATAGGCGCCCCGCAGCAGCCCGACCTGGGCATAGCTCATGGCGAACTGCGCCTGCCACACCGGCAGCAGCACGTAGATCACGTCCGTCAGCCCGTCGTGGATGGCATGGGCACCACACCCGGCAAACAGAGTGCGCCGGCGCCGGCTCTTGTCCTCGGCGGTTATCGCCGGTGCCGGCGATGGCTGGACGAGTTCATTCATGGGTTTGGGCCAGGCACTGGACGCAGTCGCGCATCACCGCCGCCTTGCGCTGCAGGTACTCGCCAAATATTTCCTGCGCGGCCGACTTGACCACCGCCACGTCCATCACCTCGACGAACTCCTCCACGGCCGCGACCGCGTGAGCGAAATGGTTGCTCTCGGTGCCACCGGTATGCACGGTGACCCAGGCCACCGTGGACCTGACCTTTTCGGTGGGCACCCCCATGTCACGCGCAAACCACTGCTTGAACAGCGGATGGATGAACTCCACTTCGCCATGGGTGTAGACCTCATGTACCAGCGTAGTCAACAACCCTTGCAGCAGGTCACGGTCACGCAGGCGCCGCATGTCCGTCCAGTCCTTGAACGCTTGTGCCGACGGCAGGCAGTTTTCCTTCAGCAGCCATTGGTCATCGCCACACAGCGGCGTGGCCATGTTGTAGAACAGCTCCGAATGCAGGGTATTGCCCAGCGCCCCAAGGTCCTCGTCCGTGATCCGCTGCAGATTGCTGCACACCTGGTGCAGCCGCTGCACCTGCGCGCCCTCCTCCGCGGAACGCGCCAGCAGGGTAATCCGATTCGCCAGCCCGGACACACTGGCAGCGGAGTTGTTGGTTTTCGACCAACTGGCGAAGAAGCGGCGCAGCGCCTGGGCGTCATGGCGACGAGCCGTCAGCGCGTGAAAGGCCTCTTCGATATCCACCAGGGCCGGTTCCTGACTGCGGAACGCTTCCAGCAACGCCTGTTTCAGAACGCCGGCATTCATCAGTTCCAGTACCGGTTCCACCAAATACAACAATTGGCTTTGGCGGGTCAGCGAATTGCTCACGGTCATCTCACTTTTTCCTTGTTATGTGATGAATCAAGCGTATTCATGGGCGCGGACGTGGCAGGGGATACCCTGGCTGCGCAGCGGGTTTCCAGAAGGTCCAGGCGACGAACAGCGACAACAACTGGAAGACCACGATCAGTGCGACACAGCCCGGCCACCCCCACTGCTCCCACAGGGCGCCTGGCACCCAGGCGCCAAAGCTGCCGCCCAGGTAGTAACTGGTCAGGTAAAGTCCCACGGCACCGGCCTTGTTGTATCGCGCGTGGCTGGTGGTGAAGGCATTGGCCGCGGCCTGGGCCAGGAACACCCCGGTGGAACTGAGCGCCAGGCCCAGCACGATCAGCCACAACGTCGATGCCAGGGTCAGCAGCGAGCCGGTGACGCCCAGCCAGGCCGCCACCTTCACCAGTTCGCCCTGTGGCCGCGCCTTGCTCAGGCGCCCGGCGATGGGAATCACCACCAACGCCAGGAGGAATACCGCGTAGATCGTCCCCAGCGCGCCCGAGCCTAGGGAGAACGGCGCCTGGCCCAGGTGCAAGCCGGCGTAGGTAAAGGTCGCCACCTGCGAAAACAGCACACAGAAACCCACGGCATAAGCGGCCAGCAACGGCCTGCGCCACAACTCGCCGGCAGCGGCCGCACGATCGACCAAGACCGGCGCGGGTGCCACAGGGTTACGCGGCAACAGCCACAGGATCAGCGCGCCCATGACCAGGCTCAACGCCCCCAACAGGCTCAGCGCCAGGCGCCAGTCGGCATACTCGGTCACCAGGCCCGTCAGGAAACGCCCACAGAAACCGCCCAGGATGGTGCCCGCGACATACACACTGGTGGCTTCGGACACCGCGCCCCCACTCCAGCGCACGCCGATATACGCAACACTGGTGGCAAACACGACAGGGATGAGCATGCCCTGCACCCCGCGCCAGAACAGGAACTCACCGAAACCGCTGGCCCAGGCCGCCAGCACCGCCGGCAGCGCCAGCAGCATCGCCGCCACGGCGATCACCCGGTGTTGCGCCGCACCGGCAGTCAAGCGACCGACAAAGGGCGCGGTAATGGCCACGGCCAGGGTAGTGACAGTGATGCTCCAGCCGGCCTGCCGGGCAGACACCCCAAAGGTCCCGGCCAACTCGGTGAGCAGCCCCTGGGTGGCATACAGGTTGAGAAACGCGGCGCACCCAGCCAGAAACAGGGCAATTCGAGGGCTCATAAGAAAATTCGTAATGCTTTTAAACAATTTATAAGATAGGCGACTAAGGGTTCCAATACCTATTTCCGACCGATTGATACCCAAGGATGAACATGATCGATCTGCGCCGACTGCGTTACTTTCTGACAGTCAGTGACGAGTTGCACTTCGGCCGCGCGGCCTCGCGCCTGCACATTGCCCAGCCACCCTTGACCCGGCAGATTTCCGCACTGGAAGCGGACCTGGGGTTTCGCCTGTTCGACCGCAGCACCCGCAACGTCACCCTCACCGCCGAAGGTCGCCACTTCCTGCCCTACGCCCGCGCCGTCATGGAGCAGGTCGACCTGACCACCGCCATCACCGGCAAGCTGGCGGCCGGCTCCGCAGGCCACCTGGCGGTTGGATATGCCAGTTCCATTGCCCTCTCGGACGTGTTCAGCCAGACCATCCAGGCGTTCTGCACGGCGTATCCGGACGTCCAACTGAGCGTGGAAGAAGGCGCCTCCAGCACCCAATGGGCGCACATTATCGAAGGCCGCCTGGATATCGGCTTGAGCCGCATGCAACCACCCGGTGACGACATTGACGTCCAGGCCCTCTGCCTGGACAACGAACCGCTGGTGGCGGCCATCGCCAGCGACAGCCCCCTCGCCGGACAGGCACAGGTGACACTGGCCGAACTCAGCGCCTATCCCCTGATCGCCTTCCCGGCAGACTACGGCTCAGGCCTGAACGAAATCGTCGAAACACTCTACCGCCGCCACGCGCTGACGTGCCGCCCGGCGCCCACCGGCAAGCAGATCACCTCGATCATCGCCCTGGTCGCCGCCGGCCGTGGCGTCGCCGTGGTGCCGCAGTGCACCCAGACCCTGGCCAAGCGCGGCGTGACCTACCGGCCCCTGGCAGAACTCGAGGCCACCGCGCCCCTGCTGGTACTGACCCGCAAGCGAGAGCGCAGCCCGTTGGTCAGCGCGTTTGTCGAGGTGATCCGCAAGACGATCGGGGCGAGGTGATCCCTCCGATCACGGGGCTGGAGATTCAAGCGGCTGCATCACTCATCTTGTTTCTGCTGCCTTCGAATGCCGCATGGCTTATCCTTGCGCCACATAATCAATGAAGCTGTGAACTAGACAATGGGTTTTGAACAACTAGCGGAGCTCCGCGACCGCCTCCGCGCTGAAAAAGCGCCGGTAGAGACTGACAAAGCGCTCCCCCCCAAGCGCAAGCCTTCCCCAAAGGCCCAGCCCCGCCCCGTGGATCCGGCAGTGGAAGCGATCTGGCCATTGCAGAAGCATTTTCCATTGGCTTTCCCGGTCAATCCGGCGCCCAAGGCTCCACTCAAGGAAGGGATTCTCCAGGATGCGGAACAGCACCTTGAGCTGCTCGGGCTAACCCGCGAGCAACTCAAACTGGGGATATCTACCTGGTGCCGAGGCAACCGGTACTGGACATGCATGGTGGAGAACGCGCCGCGCCTGGACTTGAACGGCCAAGCAGTTGGCGTCGTGACGGCCTCTCAGGCACTTCATGCGAAGCGGCAAGCTTCAAGGCAACGAAGCCAGGACCGGCGCAATCGTGCAAAGCCCAAAGCCGCTACCCCCGCGCCCACCGCCGATGCCGTCGTAGAACAGGCAGCGGAGTGAAAAAAGCCGCCCCATGATCAACGGGCGGCTGACGCGCTGTGGAATACACCGTCGGGAGCAGCTACGGCTCGATGTAGGAAAAAGCGTACATGACGACGAGTGAACCGCCCATTTACGGGGTCAGCGCAAAACCCTAGATTAGACCCATCAACCGAGGAACATGATGTACCTCGGAGGTCATGGATGATCTGCCACTGCTCGGAATGCTGCCGACAGGATGTTGGATGGACTTGATGGCAAAGAACCCGCTTCGGCGGGTTTTTTATTGCCTGGCGTTCGGGTGGGCAAACTCGACCCTACGCAGAACCTAAAACGGTTTTGATGGATGAAGCGGGCAGCTCCGAAGTGTTAAGCGAACTCATAGCGTACGAAACATCTTGGATGGCGCTGCCGACCACCCAGAAACGAAAAAGCCCCGAAAATTCGGGGCCTTGACAGTGTGCAATATGGCGGAGGCGCAGAGATTCGAACTCTGGGACCTGTTACAGTCGGCAGTTTTCAAGACTGCTGCCTTAAACCACTCGGCCACACCTCCCATGCATTGCGGGCGCCATAATACCGGAATGAAACACACTGTCAAACTCTCGTGATAGCTTGTTACAGAGCCTCTGTTATGATCTTTGCGACTGAACATTTCAAAACCGAAGGAGAGTTTCGCCATGCGCGAACAGGATTACGCCGTTAACAACAGCGTGCAGGCTGAGCAGCTAGAGGTTAGCCGCGTCCTGCGCAACACTTACAGCCTTCTCGCCCTCACCCTGGCCTTCAGCGGTGTGATGGCTTTCGTCGCCCAGCAGATGAACGTCCGCTACCCGAACGTCTTCGTGGTGCTGATCGGCTTCTACGGGCTGTTCTTCCTCACCAACAAGCTGCGCGACTCGGCCTGGGGCCTGGTGTCGACCTTCGCCCTGACCGGCTTCATGGGTTTCCTGCTCGGCCCGATCCTCAACCGCTACCTGGGCATGCAGGGCGGCGCCGAAGTCGTCAGCTCGGCCTTCGCCATGACCGCCCTGGTGTTCGGCGGCCTGTCGGCCTACGTCCTGGTGACCCGCAAGGACATGAGCTTCCTCAGCGGCTTCATCACCGCCGGTTTCTTCGTCCTGCTGGGCGCCACCCTGGCCAGCATCTTCTTCCAGATCAGCGGCCTGCAACTGGCGATCAGCGCCGGCTTCGTGCTGTTCTCGTCGGTGTGCATCCTGTTCCAGACCAGCGCCATCATCCACGGCGGCGAGCGCAACTACATCATGGCGACCATCAGCCTGTATGTATCGATCTACAACCTGTTCGTCAGCCTGTTGCAGATCTTCGGCATCATGGGTCGCGACGACTGATCACCCCTGTACGCAAAAAGCCCGCTTCGGCGGGCTTTTTGTTGACCGCGATTTAGCTTCTTGGGGAGTCTGGCCTTATCATGTCGACAGATTTGCTGACAGAGCCTTCCATGAAGTTTGCCATTGCGCTGTTTTCCCCACCCCACGCGCCCTCCTCCCGGCGTGCCCTGCTGTTCGCCCAGGCGCTGCTCGCCGGCGGGCACGAGATCGTGCGGTTGTTCTTCTATCAGGAGGGTGTGCACAGCGCCTCGGCCAACGTGGTCACCCCACAGGATGAACAGGACCTGCCACGGGAATGGGCGAGCTTCGTCAGCGACAACCAGCTCGACGGCGTGGTCTGCATTGCCGCCGCCCTGCGCCGGGGCGTGTTGAACGCCGAGGAAGCCCAGCGCTACAGCCGTCCGGCGGTAAACCTGGGCGCCGGTTGGGAACTGTCCGGCCTCGGCCAATTGCACGACGCGGTGCAAGCCGCCGACCGCCTGATCTGCTTCGGAGGGCCTTGAGATGCCCAAGTCCCTGCTGATTATCAGCCGCCAGGCGCCATGGTCCGGACCGAGTGCTCGCGAAGCGCTGGATATCGTCCTGGCCGCAGGTGCCTTCGATCTGCCCGTGGGCCTGCTGTTCATGGATGACGGCGTGTTCCAGTTGCTGCCGGGGCAAAAGGCCAAGGCCGTGCAACAGAAGGACCTGACGGCCAACCTGCAGGCATTGTCGCTGTTCGGCGTCGAGGATCTGTTCGCCTGCCGCGACAGCCTGGCCGATCGCGGCATCCTCGCCGACCAGGTGGCCAGCGAGGACCTGAACCTGCTCGCGACCGAGGAAATCGTCGCGCTCGTTAATCGTTATGACCAGGTGATTACGCTCTGATGTCGACCTTGCACGTGTTGTCTCACTCTCCGTTCACCGACAGCCGCCTGGGCAGTTGCCTGCGCCTGCTGGGTGCCGAGGATGCGTTGCTGCTCTGCAGCGATGCGGTGTATGCCCTGCAACCGCGCAGCCTGCCGCTGGAGGCCCTGGAAGAGCGTGCCGCCACGCTGCGCCTGTTCGCTCTCGACGAAGACCTGCAGGCTCGCGGCCTGGAGTGCCCGAGCTGGGCCACCCGCGTGGACTATCCAGGGTTCGTCGAGCTGTCGGTCCAGCATGACAAGGTCAATACCTGGCTATGAATACGCTGACTGTGAACGGGCGGGACATCGCCCTGGACAAGGACGGTTACCTGGTCGAACTGAGCGACTGGTCGCCCGAGGTCGCCAACGCCCTCGCCGCCCGTGAAACCATCGAACTGGGCCCGGAGCACTGGGAGATCCTCGAACTGCTGCGCAATTTCTACCAGGAGTTCGAGCTGTCACCGGCCACTCGCCCATTGATCAAGTACACCGCCTCGAAACTGGGTGTGGAAAAGGGCAACAGCCTGCACCTCAACCGCCTGTTCAATGGCACTCCCGCCAAACTCGCCGCCAAGCTGGCGGGCCTGCCCAAGCCGACGAACTGTCTATGACCGATTACGCGCCGCTGATCACCGAAACACCCGAGGAACATCCCTTTGCGCAATTCGTGCGCATTCTCGGCAAGGGCAAGCGTGGTGCCCGCGGGCTGAACCGCGAGGAAGCCCGCGAGGCCATGGGCATGCTGCTCGACGAAAAGGTCGAGGACACCCAGCTCGGCGCCTTCCTGATGCTACTGCGACACAAGGAGGAAAGCCCGGAAGAACTGGCCGGCTTCACCGAAGCCCTGCGCGAACGACTCGATGCCCCGCCCCTACGGGTCGACCTGGACTGGCCGACCTATGCCGGCAAGAAGCGCCATCTGCCCTGGTACCTGCTGGCGGCCAAATGCCTGGCGCAGAACGGCGTGAAGATCCTGATGCATGGTGGCGGCGCACATACGGCGGGCCGGCTCTATACCGAGCAGTTGCTGGAGTTCCTGCAGATCCCGCTGTGCCGTAACTGGCAAGCCGTCGAGCAGGCCCTGGCGGCCGGCAACATCGCCTTTGCCCCGCTGGGTGACTGGGCACCTCAGCTGCAACGGATGATCGACCTGCGCAATACTCTGGGCCTGCGCTCGCCGATCCATTCGCTGGCCCGTGTCCTCAACCCGCTGGGCGCGCGCTGCGGCCTGCAGAGTATCTTTCACCCCGGCTACCAGGCTGTGCACCGCGAGGCCAGCCGCCTGCTCGGCGATACGGCCATCGTGATCAAGGGTGATGGCGGCGAGATCGAGGTCAATCCCGACAGCGCCAATCACCTGTACGGTACGGCCAACGGCGAAAACTGGGATGAGGAATGGCCCGCGCTGTCCGAACAACGCCATGTCAAACCGGCATCGCTGGAGCCCGAACACCTCAGGGCGATCTGGCGCGGTGAAATCGAGGACAGCTATCCACAACTGGCGTTGCTGTCGACCATCGCGCTGGCCCTGCGCGGCCTCGGCATGCCACGCGAGCAGGCCTTCGAACAGGCCCGGATTTACTGGGCCGCGCGAAACAAATCGATTTAATCGATTATTCAACCCCAGGTTTTGCGCTATTTTTTCGAACGATTCTCTTTAGACTGGGCTCCAACGCATCACTGCCAAGGAGTTTTTCTAGATGGGTCTCTTGATCGAAGGCCGCTGGCACGACCAGTGGTATGAAAGCAGCAAAGACGGCGCCTTCCAGCGCGAGCAGGCGCAGCGCCGCCACTGGGTAACTGAAGATGGCCAACCGGGCCCCAGCGGCGAAGGCGGCTTCGTCGCCGAGGCCGGCCGCTATCACCTCTACGTTTCGCTGGCCTGCCCCTGGGCCCACCGCACGCTGATCCTGCGCAAGCTCAAGGGCCTGGAAAGCCTGATCGACGTCTCGGTGGTCAGTTGGCTGATGCTGGAAAACGGCTGGACCTTCGACAAGAGCCATGGCTCCACAGGTGATCATCTCGACGGCCTGGAGTTCATGCACCAGCGCTATACCAGCGATACCGCAGACTATACCGGCCGCGTGACCGTGCCCGTGTTGTGGGACAAGAAGCTGAAACGCATCGTCAGCAACGAGTCGGCGGAAATCATCCGCATGTTCAACAGCGCATTCAACGGCCTGACCGGCAACACGCTGGACTTCTACCCGCAGGCCCTGCGTTCGGTTGTCGACGAGTGGAACGAACGGATTTATCCCGCCGTGAACAACGGCGTCTACCGGGCCGGCTTCGCCACTTCGCAATCGGCCTATGAAACGGCTTTCGACGGGCTGTTCGCCGAGCTGGACCATCTGGAGCAGCACCTGTCGCAGCATCGCTACCTGGCCGGCGAGTACCTGACCGAAGCGGATGTGCGACTGTTCACCACGATGATTCGCTTTGATGCGGTGTACCACGGGCACTTCAAGTGCAACCTGCGGCGCATTGCCGACTATCCGAACCTGTCGAACTGGCTACGGGAAATGTACCAGTGGCCGGGTGTGGCCGAAACGGTGGATTTTGCCCACATCAAGGGGCACTACTACGCCAGTCATCGCACTATCAATCCGACAGGTGTAGTGCCGAAAGGGCCGGAGCAGGATTTCACCCTACCTCATGATCGTGAGCGGCTGGTGGGACGCGGGGTACTGGGCGAGTGAGTGACGAGCGGGCTTGCCCGCGTCGGGGCGCAAAGCGGCCTTGAAACCGGCGACCGCATTCTGGCAAATGGAATGCGGTCGCCGGTTTTACGACTGCTTCGCAGCCGAGCGCAGGCAAGCCTGCTCACCACAAGGGCCTGATCAGACTTGACCCTGGGCGCCTTCGAACCAGGCCAGTTTCTCGCGAAGCTGGACCACTTCGCCGACGATCACCAGGGTTGGTGCATGCACTTCATGCTCCGCCACCAGTTGCGGCAGATTCGCCAGGGTGCCGGTAAATACCCGCTGGTTGACCGTGGTACCCTGCTGGATCAGCGCCGCCGGCGTATCCGCCGAACGACCGTGCTTGATCATCTGCTCGCAGATCACTGGCAAGCCCACCAGGCCCATGTAGAACACCACGGTCTGCGCCGGCGCCACCAGGTCGACCCACGGCAGGTCGGTGCTGCCATCCTTCAGGTGACCGGTGACGAAACGCACGGATTGCGCATAGTCACGGTGGGTCAGCGGAATCCCGGCATAGGCCGAGCAACCACTGGCCGCGGTGATACCCGGCACCACCTGGAACGGGATACCCTGGGCTGCCAGTTCCTCGATCTCTTCGCCACCACGACCGAAAATGAACGGATCACCGCCCTTCAGGCGCAGTACCCGCTTGCCCTGCCTGGCCAGCTCCACCAGTTGCTGGTTGATCTGGTCCTGCGGCACGGCATGGTCGGCGCGACGCTTGCCAACGTAGATCCGGTCGGCATCACGTCGGCACAGTTCGAGAATCGCCGGTGCTACCAGACGGTCGTAGAGCACCACGTCCGCCTGCTGCATCAGGCGCAGGGCGCGGAAGGTCAACAGGTCGGGATCACCCGGCCCTGCGCCGACCAGATACACCTCACCCGGTGCGTTCGGTGGCGTACCGTTGATCTTCTCCACCAGCAGGCGTTCGGCCTCGGCGCCCTGTCCGGCCAATTGCCGGTCGGCGATCGGCCCCTGGAACACTTCTTCCCAGAAGGCACGACGCTGCTGCACAGCCGGAAACAGCGCCTTGACCTGATGACGGAAACGCGCCGCCAGGCCAGCCAGTTGACCGTAGGTCGACGGAATCCAGGTTTCCATCTTGGCCCGGATCAACCGTGCCAGGACCGGCGCATCACCACCGCTGGACACCGCGATCACCAAGGGTGAGCGATCGACGATGGCCGGGAAGATCACGCTGCACAGGGCCGGCGCATCCACCACATTGACCGGCACGCAACGCCGACGGGCATCGGCGGATACCTGGGCATTGAGCGCTTCGTCATCAGTGGCGGCGATGATCAGCACACAACCGTCCAGGTCGGATTCGACATAACCGCGCAACAGCATTTCGCCGCCGCTGCCATCGATCAACTCGCGCAGTTGGCTTTCAATCTCGGGAGCAACCACCCGCAACACCGCACCGGCGTCGGCCAGCAGGCGAGACTTGCGCAAGGCAATCTCGCCGCCGCCGACGACCAGCACACGGCTGCCGCGCAGGTTGTGGAACAGCGGCAGAAATTCCATTTAGCCGATGACCTCGATGCCGCCCATGTAAGGCTTGAGCACCTCTGGCACACGGATCGAACCGTCGGCCTGCTGGTAGTTCTCCAGCACCGCCACCAGGGTGCGACCCACGGCCAGGCCGGAGCCGTTCAGGGTGTGGACCAGCTCGGGCTTGCCGGTTTCCGCATTACGCAAACGCGCCTGCATGCGGCGGGCCTGGAAATCGCCACAGTTGGAGCACGAGGAGATCTCGCGGTACTTGTCCTGGCTCGGCACCCACACTTCGAGGTCGTAGGTCTTCAGGGCGCTGAAGCCCATGTCACCGGTGCACAGGGCCAGGACGCGATACGGCAGTTGCAGCAACTGCAGGACCTTCTCGGCGTTGGCGGTCAGGCTTTCCAGGGCGTCCATCGACTTCGACGGCTCGACCACCTGGACCATCTCGACCTTGTCGAACTGGTGCTGGCGGATCATGCCGCGGGTGTCACGACCCGAAGCACCGGCCTCGCTGCGGAAGCACGGGGTGTGGGCGACGAACTTCAACGGCAGTTGCTTCGGATCGAGGATCTCGCCGGCGACGATGTTGGTCAGCGACACTTCGGCGGTCGGGATCAGGTACAGGTCGGCTTCGCCGTCGCGCTTGATCTTGAACAGGTCTTCCTCGAATTTCGGCAGCTGGCTGGTGCCCATCAGTGCCGGAGCCTGCACCAGGTAAGGCGTGTAGGCCTCTTCATAGCCATGCTCGCTGGTGTGCAGGTTGATCATGAACTGCGCCAGGGCGCGGTGCAGGCGGGCAATCGGGCCACGCAGCAGGGCGAAACGGGCGCCAGACAGCTTGGCCGCGGTTTCGAAGTCCAGCCAGCCGAACTTCTCGCCCAGGGCAACGTGGTCCTGGATCGGGAAATCGAAGGCGGTCGGCGTGCCCCAGCGACGCACTTCGACGTTGCCGTCCTCGTCGGCACCGACCGGCACCGATTCGTGTGGCAGGTTCGGGATACCCAGCAGGATCTGGTCCAGCTCGGACTGGATGGCGTCCAGTGCGGCCTTGCCTTCAGTCAGCTCGGTGCCCATGTTTTCGACGCTGGCCATCAGCGGCGCGATGTCTTCGCCGCGCTGCTTGGCCTGGCCGATGCTCTTGGAAACCGCATTGCGCTCGGCCTGCAATTGTTCGGTGCGGGTCTGCACCACCTTGCGCTGGCTTTCCAGCTCTTCGATGCGGGCAACATCGAGGCTGAAGCCACGGGAGGCCAGACGATCCGCTACGTCCTGGAGGTTGCTACGTAACAGTTTGGAATCGAGCATGTCGGTTTCTCGTTATTCAGAGTTTGGTCAGGGACAGGCCAGCCCAGGTTGCGAGCAGCCCGCCGAATACGCTCAGGGCCGCATAGCCCAGGGCCACAAGCCCCTGCCCGCTTTCCAGCAGGCGAATCGTATCCAGTGAAAAGGATGAAAATGTGGTCAGGCCGCCAACGAATCCCACGATCAGGCCGGCACGAATCTCCACCGGGACCTCGGGACGTAGCAAAAACAGGCCGTAGAGCACGCCAATCACCAGGCAGCCCACGATATTAACGGCCAACGTCGCGGTATAGAAGTGCCTAGGCCAATTGGCATTGATCAGGTTGCCCGCGGCAAAGCGCACCAGGGTGCCGATGATCCCGGCGACGGACACCGCGAGCACGGTCCGGATCACGGTTTTCTCCGCTGTCTCGGGCTCTGCCGATCCAGTGCGGCGAGGTGATTGAGCTTCTCGCCGATCTTCAATTCCAGCCCTCGCGGCACAGGTTGGTAGAAGGCCTGCGGCTCCAACTGTTCGGGGAAATAGTCCTCTCCGGCAGCGTAGGCGTCGGGCTCGTCGTGGGCATAGCGGTACTCCTCGCCATAGCCCAACTGTTTCATCAGTTTGGTCGGGGCGTTGCGCAGGTGCAGCGGAACCTCCAGGGAGCCGTGCTCGGCGGCGCTGACCATCGCGGCCTTGAAGCCCATGTACACCGCGTTGCTCTTTGGCGCGCAGGCCAGGTAGGTGATGGCCTGGGCCACCGCCAACTCGCCCTCGGGGCTACCGAGGCGCTCCTGCACGTCCCAGGCTGCCAGGCACAGGCTCAGGGCACGCGGGTCGGCATTGCCGATGTCCTCGCTGGCCATGCGCACCACCCGCCGCGCCAGGTACAGCGGATCGCAGCCTCCGTCGAGCATGCGCGCGAACCAGTACAGCGCGGCATCAGGGTTGGAACCGCGAATCGATTTGTGCAGCGCGGAAATCTGGTCGTAGAAGGCTTCGCCGCCCTTGTCGAAGCGCCGACGGGTATCGCCGAGCAGGCTTTGCAACAGGTCGACGCCAATTTCGCCACCGTCCTCGGCCAGGTCCGAAGCATTCTCCAACAGGTTGAGCAGGCGCCGGCCATCACCATCGGCCGCCGCCAGCAGCATCTGGAAGCCCTCGTCGCCCAGGCTCAGCTGGCGCTTGCCCAGGCCACGCTCTTCACTCAGGGCCCGCTGCACCAGCTTGCGCAGGGCCGTCTCGTCGAGGCTCTTGAGCACGTAGACCCGTGCCCGCGACAGCAAGGCGTTATTCAATTCGAACGAAGGGTTCTCGGTGGTCGCGCCGATGAAGATCAGCGTGCCGTCCTCGACATAGGGCAGGAAGGCGTCCTGCTGGGACTTGTTGAAGCGATGGACTTCGTCGACGAACAAAATGGTGCGTCGGCCGTACTGGCCGGCCTGCTGCTTGGCGACTTCCACCGCCTGGCGGATCTCCTTGACCCCGGCCAATACCGCCGAGACGGTTTCGAAGTGGGCATCCGAGACTTCCGCCAGCAGCCGCGCCAGGGTGGTCTTGCCCACCCCGGGCGGCCCCCAGAAGATCATCGAGTGCAGCGCGCCCTGCTCCAGGGCTTCGCGCAGCGGCTTGCCCCGAGCCAGCAGGTGCTCCTGGCCAACGTACTCATCCAGGTTGGTCGCGCGCAGACGGGCGGCCAGGGGCTGGGCGATCGGGGCACGGCTAAACAGGTCCATGGGCTGCGTTTGAAACCTCTTATTCCTGGATGACGTCAGCACCCTTGGGGATGTCGAACTTGAAGCGGGCCGCGTCGATCGGCTCGTTGGCCTTAACCCCGGTGAACAGCAGGTTGGTACGCTGGCCGACGCTGTCGATCAGTTGCATGTCATTGACCAGGCCGTTGCGGAACGACAGGCGCAGGCTGTCGAACAGGGTGTCCTTGGTTTTCGGCTTGAGCACGAAGTCAACCACGCCACCGGCTTCCTTGGCGGTGATATCAAAGCTTTCGCTGATCTTCGACACGTCACCGGACAGCAGCAGTGCCGGTGTCTGGGTCAGGCGCAGGTCGAGCTTCTTGATGGTCACCTGTTCCAGGTCCGGGTCCCACAGGGTGACCTTCTGGCCATCGGAGATCATGGTCTGCTCCTGCGGCGCATCGGTGTGCCAGTAGAACAGCCCCGGACGCTTGAGAGACATCTCGCCGGCGGTTTCCTGCAACTGGGTCCCGCTGCCGTCCAGGGTCAGTTGCGAGAAACGTGCGGTCAGGGTCTGGGATTTTTCGAGCAACTGCGTCAAGCGAGCCACATCCTTCTGATCGGCATGGGCCGACAGGGTGGTCAACGCCAGAACCGGCAACAACAGCATGCGAATAACACGCATGGGAGTCCTCATGGAATTCGTTTGAAGGATATGCCGCATGATCTCATGCGGCACGGAATCAGTCGCGCATCGGTCCGGGTGCAATGACTTCGCGCGAACCGTTGGTATTCATGGCCGTCACCACACCGGCCATTTCCATGGCCTCGATCATCCGGGCGGCCCGGTTGTACCCGATCTTCAGCTTGCGCTGGACCGCCGAAATCGAGGCCCGGCGGCTTTCCAGGACGAACTGTACCGCTTCGTCATAGAGGGCATCGGTCTCGGCATCGTCTTCGCCGCCACCGCCGCCGCCGCCCTCGAAGCCGCTGCCGGCCTCTTCGACACCGTTGAGGATATCGTCGTTGTACTCCGGAGCCCCGCGCAACTTCCAGGCCTCGACCACCCGGTGGACTTCATCGTCGGAGACGAAGGCACCGTGGACACGGATCGGCAGGCTGGTACCCGGCGGCATGTAGAGCATGTCACCATGACCCAGCAGTTGCTCGGCACCACCTTGGTCGATGATGGTCCGCGAGTCGATCTTGCTGGACACCTGGAACGCCATGCGGGTCGGGATGTTGGCCTTGATCAGGCCGGTGATCACGTCGACCGACGGCCGCTGGGTCGCCAGGATCAGGTGGATGCCGGCAGCCCGGGCCTTCTGGGCGATACGGGCGATCAGTTCCTCGACCTTCTTGCCGACGATCATCATCATGTCGGCGAATTCGTCGACCACCACCACGATGGTCGGCAGCTTGGTCAGCAGCGGCGCTTCGTCGTGGATGCTTTCGCGGTTGTACAGCGGGTCCGGAACCGGCTCGCCCCGCTCCTGGGCTTCCTTGATCTTGGCGTTGAAGCCCGACAGGTTGCGCACGCCCATCTTCGCCATCAGCTTGTAGCGCCGCTCCATCTCGGCGACGCTCCAGCGCAGGGCGTTGGCGGCATCCTTCATGTCGGTGACCACCGGGCACAGCAGGTGTGGAATACCTTCGTAGATCGACAGTTCGAGCATCTTCGGGTCGATCATGATCAGCTTGGCGTCGTCCGGCCCGGACTTGAACAGGATCGACAGGATCATCGCGTTGACCCCCACCGACTTACCGGAGCCGGTGGTACCGGCCACCAGCAGGTGCGGCATCTTCGCCAGGTCGGTGATCACCGGGCGACCGCCGATGTCGTGGCCCAGGGCCAGGGTGACCGGCGACTTGAAGTTATCGTACTCGGGGGTCGACAGCACTTCGGAGAAACGCACGATCTGCCGGTCTTCGTTGGGAATCTCGATACCGACGGTGGTCTTGCCGGGAATGACCTCCACCACGCGCACGCTGGTGACCGCCAGCGAACGTGCCAGGTCCTTGGCCAGGTTGGCGATGCGGCTGACCTTGACGCCAGCTGCCGGCTGGATTTCGTAACGGGTGATGACCGGGCCTGGATGGATCGAATCCACCGACACCTCGACCCCGAATTCCTTGAGCTTGATTTCCAGCAGGTGGCCGACAGCCGCCAGCGATTCAGGCGAGTGATTGAGCTGCTTCTTCTCGGCGGCATCGAGGATGGAGATCGGTGGCAAGGTGCCTTCGACCGCGCTATCGACGAACAGCGGCGCCTGCTTTTCCTTCTCCACACGCTTGCTTGGCTGTGGCGGCTTGACCGGCGCCGGCATGATCACCGGAGGAACCTGCTTCTCGCGCTCGGACATGTGCTTGCTCAGCGCCTGCTCACGCTCGATCAGGCGCTCCTTGGCCTTGGCTTGCTCGCGCTTGTCGGGAACGGCCGGGGCCACCACTTCATGGACGCGGTCGTCCACCTCGCGCAGTTGCGCCACCAGTTGCTTGCGCTCGGTACGGGCCGACCACCAGCGGTTCAGCGCGCCCTGGAACAGCTCGAACAGGTCGAGGGTGATCTTGCCGGTGACGTCCATCACCTTGAACCACGACAGGTCGGTAAATACCGTCAGGCCGAACAGGAACAGGGCGATGAACAACAGGGTGCTGCCCTGGATGTTCAGGGCATTGCGCGCCAGGTCACCGAGGCTTTCGCCCAGGGCACCACCGGCACCGGCGGGCAGGCCGGTCGGCGAATGGAAATGAATATGGGCCAGGGCCGCACCGGACAGCACCAGGAACACCAGGCCGATCAGCCGCCAGGAAAACAGCCAGCCGCTCCACTGCCAGGGTTCGTGACGCTGGCGAAAGATCTGGTAAGTCTTGATGGCCAGCAACAACGGAAATACATAGGCGAAGTAACCCAGCACCATGAACAGTATGTCGGCGCTGTAGGAGCCGGCCGGGCCGCCGAAGTTCTGCACATCGTCGATCTTGCTGTTATGACTCCAGCCCGGATCATCCTTGCCATATGTCAGCAAGGCCATCATCAGGAACAGGCACAAGGCGCCGATGGCAATCAGCGCGCCTTCCTTGAGGCGATAGTGCAGTTGCTGGCGCCAGACTGGCACCACTGCTTTAGGCGGTGTTGCGGTGGATTTCTTCAAAACGCGTCTTTTCCTGCGCCCGAGGCGCGCCCAACTGTTGATTGACGACAAAATACTGCCCATTCGGGGCAAGTGAACAGTTATCCGGCGAAACCGTGGCTATTTTAAATATCAGCCGCTCTTTATCGGTATTGGCCAATCCGGAAACTATCATCGTTACATGATGAACATTGTACGGGTTTGCGCGCCCGATGCCACGCCGTTGCCGCCAGGGTGTAGCATAGCCAACAGCGCTGTTCATGCGGTTCAATTTGAGCATGCATTCTCTTTTGTGACAAAGGCTTATGAGGTGTTTTTATGAACCAAGCCAAGCATTCACGCCTGATCATCCTGGGCTCTGGCCCCGCCGGTTACAGCGCCGCCGTCTATGCCGCCCGGGCCAATCTCAAGCCTGTTGTCATTACCGGCCTGCAAGCCGGCGGTCAGTTGACCACCACCACCGAAGTCGACAACTGGCCAGGTGATGTCGAGGGCCTGACCGGGCCGGTCCTGATGGAACGCATGCAGAAACACGCCGAACGTTTCGATACCGAGATCGTCTACGACCACATTCATACCGCCAAGTTGCAACAGCGGCCTTTCATTCTCGAGGGTGACAGCGGCACCTACAGTTGCGATGCACTGATCATCGCCACCGGTGCCTCCGCCCAGTACCTGGGCCTGCCCTCGGAAGAGGCGTTTGCCGGCAAGGGTGTTTCGGCCTGCGCGACCTGCGACGGGTTCTTCTATCGCAACCAGGTGGTCGCCGTGGTCGGCGGCGGCAACACGGCGGTCGAGGAAGCCTTGTACCTGGCCAATATCGCCAAGGAGGTGCACCTGGTGCACCGGCGCGACAAGCTGCGCGCGGAGAAGATTCTCCAGGACAAGCTGTTCGAGAAGGCTGCCAACGGCAACATCCGCCTGCACTGGAACCAGCACCTGGATGAAGTGCTCGGCGATGCCAGCGGCGTCACCGGCGCCCGCCTGCGCGACAGCAACACCGGTGAAACCCGCGAGCTGCCACTGGCCGGCGTGTTCATCGCCATCGGCCACAAACCCAATACCGATCTGTTCCAGGGCCAGTTGCCGATGCGCGATGGCTACCTGCAGGTGCTGGGCGGCAGCGAGGGCAATGCCACGGCGACGCAGATCCCCGGTGTATTCGCCGCCGGCGACGTGGCCGATCATGTCTATCGCCAGGCCATCACTTCGGCAGGCGCAGGCTGCATGGCGGCGCTGGATGCCGAGAAATACCTGGACGACAACTGACAATGAAAGCACCACGCCCTTTGTAGGAGCGTGGCTTGCCCGCGAAGCTTTTAGCATTCTTGAGTACGCCAAAAGCTTCGCGGGCAAGCCACGCTCCTACAAGGGGCGCGGTGTCGGCAATAGCGCCCTCCCCTCTTCTCTTCAAGCCAAGAATTGCCATGCTGACCTGGTTACAACGCGACAACCTGAACTTCCCGCCACTGGCCAAGGCCATGCGCGAACCCAACGGCCTGCTGGCCGCCGGCGGCGACCTGTCCGCCGATCGCCTGGTCCAGGCCTACCGGCACGGCTGCTTTCCGTGGTTCTCCGAGGGACAGCCGATCCTCTGGTGGTCGCCGGACCCACGCACCGTGCTGTTTCCCGACGAACTGCACGTATCCCGCAGCCTGGCCAAGCTGTTGCGCCAGCAGCGCTACCAGGTGACCTTCGATCGCGACTTCGCCGCAGTGATTCGCGCCTGCGCGGCGCCACGGGAATACGCCGACGGCACCTGGATCACTGAAGCGATGCAAAACGCCTACCTGCAACTGCACGAACGCGGCTTCGCCCATTCGGTCGAGGTCTGGGAGCAGGGCGAACTGGTTGGCGGCCTCTATGGCCTGGCGATGGGCCAGCTGTTTTTCGGCGAATCCATGTTCAGCCGCGCCGACAACGCCTCGAAAGTCGGCTTTGCCACCCTGGTCAACCATCTCAAGGCGGCGGGTTTCGTGCTGATCGACTGCCAGATGCCCACCCACCACCTGCATAGCCTAGGCGCCCGCGCCATTGCACGCAGTGAGTTCGCCCGTTATCTGCAGGAACACCTCGACCAACCCAACAGCGCTTCGTGGCAAGTGTCGCTGTAGAGCCGGCAAAACGGAAAATCACACGACAATCAAGTAACCTTCATACAGCGCCTAGGCGTGTTTTCCCAGGCTGGCTTACACTTGATTCAATGCAATTCAAAGCTTATCCCGAGGGTTGATCATGACCGAGCTGGCGCGTTTGAAGTTTTATGCCACTCAACCCCATTCTTGCAGCTATCTGCCCGAGGAGCAGGCCACTACGCTGTTTCTCGACCCTAGCCAGCCCATGGACGTGCATGTCTACGCAGACCTGTCGGAAATGGGTTTTCGTCGTAGCGGCGACCACCTCTACCGGCCTCACTGCCAGAACTGCAACGCCTGCGTACCGGCGCGCATTCCTGCCGCACTGTTTCTGCCCAACCGCCAGCAGAAGCGCATCCTCAAGCGCAACATGGACTTGGAGGTGCGCGCCACCAAGCCGCAGTTCAGCGAGGAGTACTTCGACCTGTACCGGCGCTACATCGAACAGCGCCATGCCGACGGCGACATGTACCCACCCAGCCGGGACCAGTTCTCGACCTTCCTGGTGCGCGACCTGCCCTTTTCCCGCTTCTACGAGTTTCGCCTGCAAGGCCGGCTGCTGGCCGTGGCGGTGACCGACCTGCTGCCCAACGGCCTGTCGGCGGTGTACACTTTCTACGAGCCGGAAGAAGAACGTCGCAGCCTGGGGCGCTACGCCATCCTCTGGCAGATCGGCGAAACCCTGCGCCTGGGCCTGGATGCGGTCTACCTCGGGTATTGGATCAAGAACTGCAAGAAGATGAACTACAAGACCCAGTACCGACCAATCGAACTGCTGATCAATCAGCGCTGGGTCACGCTCAACTGAGTCCATCCCCGGCCAAAACTCCTTACATTCCAGTGACAAAGCGCACTGGAATCGATCAGTTATTTTCGCTCAAAGGCACTAACCACTTGGCGTGAAGGTGCTTTTTCGGGCACAATGCACGCCGCTTTTGCCTGGCGCAGTTGCACCGGGCCATTCACTGGACACCGAGGGCTTTACTGCATGTCGAAAGAAGACAGCTTCGAAATGGAAGGCACTGTCGTCGACACCCTGCCAAACACCATGTTTCGCGTGGAATTGGAAAATGGGCACGTCGTAACCGCGCACATCTCCGGCAAGATGCGCAAGAACTACATTCGCATTCTTACCGGTGACAAAGTGCGCGTCGAGCTGACGCCCTACGACTTGAGCAAAGGGCGCATCACCTACCGCGCTCGCTAATCAGGTCGATACAAGACGCCCGGCACTGCCGGGCGTTTTTGTTTGCGCGGGTTGGGATAGTGACCAGCCTTTGAAGGCAATGTCGATGCCGCTGGCCTTTTCGCGGGCAAGCCCGGCCCCCACAGGAATGTGTCGTACGCGAGCGCGGGCACGACGATGAACCGTAGGAGCCGGGCTTGCCCGCGAAAAGGCCGGCGCAAGCAACACCCAACACAAACAAAAACGCCCGGCATCGCCGGGCGTTTTTGCATCACAGCCTTACATCAGGCCATTTCAGCCGTAGTCTCGAACTCGAACGTCAGCTCGCCATCCTTGATGTCGATGTGCACCACACCACCATGCTCGGACAGTTCGCCAAACAGGATTTCCTCGGCCAACGGACGCTTGATCTTGTCCTGGATCAGGCGCGCCATAGGACGTGCACCCATCGCCGAATCGTAACCGCCTTCGGCCAGCCAGCTGCGGGCCGCGTCGGTGACTTCCAGCTGGACGCGCTTGTCTTCCAGTTGCGCCTGCAGCTCGGTGAGGAACTTGTCCACCACGCTCTTGATCACCTCGTGGCTGAGGCGACCAAACTGGATGATGGTATCCAGGCGGTTGCGGAACTCCGGCGTGAAGCTCTTCTTGATCACTTCCATGGCATCGGACGAGTGATCCTGGTGGGTGAAACCAATCGACGCCCGGGCTGCGGTTTCGGCACCGGCGTTGGTGGTCATGATCAGAATCACATTGCGGAAGTCGGCCTTGCGCCCGTTGTTGTCGGTCAGGGTACCGTGGTCCATGACCTGCAGCAGCAGGTTGAAGACTTCCGGGTGAGCCTTCTCGATCTCATCGAGCAACAGCACGCAGTGCGGCTGCTTGGTGATGGCTTCGGTCAACAGGCCACCCTGGTCGAAACCGACATAGCCCGGAGGCGCACCGATCAGGCGCGACACGGTATGCCGCTCCATGTACTCGGACATGTCGAAACGCACCAGCTCGATCCCCATGGCCTTGGCCAGTTGCCGTGCCGCCTCGGTTTTACCCACGCCGGTGGGACCGGCGAACAGGAACGAACCGACCGGCTTGTCCGGCGACTTCAGCCCGGCACGGGACAGCTTGATGGCCGTCGACAGCGAGTCGATGGCCGCATCCTGGCCGAACACGGTGAGCTTGAGATCGCGCTCGAGGTTGCGTAGCAGCTCCTTGTCGGAACTGGTGACGTGCTTCGGCGGAATCCGTGCGATCTTCGCGACGATATCCTCGACCTGTGGCACATCGATGCGCTTCACACGCTTGTCTGCCGGCTGCAGACGCTGGTAGGCGCCCGCCTCGTCGATGACGTCGATGGCCTTGTCCGGCATATGCCGGTCATTGATGTAGCGCGAAGCCAGCTCGGCTGCCGCACGCAGCGCTTCCTCACTGTATTCGATATTGTGGTGCTGTTCGAAACGCCCTTTCAGGCCGCGCAGGATACCGATGGTGTCCTCGACCGACGGTTCGGACACATCGACCTTCTGGAAGCGCCGAGCCAGCGCCCGGTCCTTCTCGAAGATACCGCGGAATTCCTGGAAGGTGGTCGAGCCGATGCAACGGATATCACCCGAGGACAGCAGCGGCTTGAGCAGGTTCGAGGCATCCATGACACCGCCAGAGGCAGCGCCGGCGCCGATGATGGTGTGGATCTCGTCGATGAACAGGATCGCCTGCGGGCGTTTTTTCAGCTCGCCAAGCAGCGCCTTGAAACGCTTCTCGAAATCACCGCGGTACTTGGTACCGGCCAGCAGCGCCCCCAGGTCGAGGGAGTAGACCACGCTGTTCGCCAGCAGGTCCGGCACCTGGTTGTCGACGATGCGCTTGGCCAGGCCTTCGGCGATCGCGGTCTTGCCGACGCCCGCCTCGCCGACCAGCAGCGGGTTGTTCTTGCGCCGACGGGCGAGGATCTGCGCCACGCGCTCGACCTCATGCTCGCGACCGACCAGCGGATCGATGCGCCCCTGGCGCGCCAGCTCGTTGAGGTTGCTGGCATACGCGTCCAGCGGGTTGCCAGAAGATGAAGACTCACCACCCTCTTCGTCCTGCATATCCTGCTCGCTCTCGGAGTGATCGCCATGCCCCGGCACCTTGGAGATGCCATGGGCGATGTAGTTGACGACATCGATACGCGCAACGCTTTGCTGCTTGAGCAGGAACACGGCCTGGCTTTCCTGCTCGCTGAAGATCGCGACGAGCACGTTGGCACCCGTCACCTCACGCTTACCGGAGCTCTGTACATGGAACACGGCACGCTGCAGGACACGCTGGAAGCCCAGGGTCGGCTGGGTCTCGCGATCTTCGTCATGAACGGGAATCAACGGCGTGGTGGAGTCGATGAACTCCTGCAGGTCGTGCTTGAGTTTGTCGAGGTTCGCACCACAGGCCCGTAGGACGGTAGCTGCAGCCTCGTTATCCAAAAGGGCCAGCAAAAGGTGCTCGACCGTCATGAACTCATGACGCTTCGAACGGGCCTCCTTGAAGGCAAGATTGAGGGTGACTTCGAGCTCGCGGTTTAACATAGTTCACCTCATACCCAACTGGTCGGCGTTAACCGTCCTTCTCGATTTCACAGAGTAGCGGATGCTGGCTTTCCCTGGCGTACTGGTTGACCTGCATGGCCTTTGTCTCGGCGATGTCGCGGGTAAACACTCCACATACTGCCCGTCCTTCCGTGTGAACCGCCAGCATGACCTTGGTGGCCAGCTCGCGATTCAAGTTAAAAAACACCTCGAGCACTTCGACGACGAAATCCATCGGTGTGTAGTCATCATTGAACAACACCACCTTGTACATCGGTGGCGCCTGCAACGCAGGTTTCGCCTCCTGCATGGCAACGCCCGAGCCGTCGTCGTGAAAATCCGGGCGATCCTGATTGAATGTTAGTCGAATCTGGCTGATTGCATGCATGGAAAGAAAGGTTCGTCAGTTGAGCAAATACAGTGATGGGGACAATCCAGCCCATTTCAAGACTGACCGAATGGTCACCTTGACTATCGGCAAATCGGTGTTACAACCAATAGAGACCAGATTGGGTAATAAAGGTCCATATCGTCAACCATTTTTCTGGTTCACGCAGTGTAGGATGAACTGGATGATACTCCAGTGATGGGGTCGTTTGCAGAGGGATATGAGCATGCCGAGCGGTAAGGTCAAGTGGTTCAACAACGCCAAGGGCTATGGTTTCGTCCTGGAAGAAGGCAAGGATGAAGACTTGTTTGCCCACTATTCAGCCATCCAGATGGAAGGCTACAAAACCCTCAAGGCTGGCCAAGCCGTAAGCTTTGAGATCATCCAGGGCCCTAAAGGTCTGCATGCGGTCAACATACAGAGCGCTGCCGTAGTGACCCCTACCGATGACAAAGCAATGGTTTCCAAGAGCAAGGCGAACAACGTCAGCGCCTGAAGCGACTCGCAGAAACATCCAGCTATAAAAAAGCCCGATTCAGCGATTTGAACCGGGCTTTTTTATTGCCAAACCGTCTTACATGTGTGCGATCAGCGCATCACCGAAACCGGACGACGAAACCAGCTTGGCCCCTTCCATCAGGCGCTCGAAGTCATAGGTCACGGTCTTGGCGCCGATGGCACCGTTGGTCCCCTTGATGATCAGGTCGGCCGCCTCGGTCCAGCCCAGGTGACGCAGCATCATTTCCGCGGAGAGGATCAGCGAACCCGGGTTGACCTGGTCCTTGCCAGCATACTTGGGCGCGGTACCGTGGGTTGCCTCGAACATGGCGACGGTGTCGGAGAGGTTGGCACCGGGCGCGATACCAATGCCGCCCACCTCGGCCGCCAGGGCATCGGACAGGTAGTCGCCGTTGAGGTTGAGGGTCGCGATCACGTCATACTCGGCCGGACGCAGCAGGATCTGCTGGAGCATGGCGTCGGCGATGGCGTCCTTGACCACGACATTGCGGCCAGTCTTGGGGTTCTTGAACTGCATCCAGGGGCCACCATCGAGCAGGGTCGCACCGAACTCCTCGGCCGCCACCTCGTAGGCCCACTCCTTGAAGGCACCCTCGGTGAATTTCATGATGTTGCCCTTGTGGACGATGGTCAGCGACTTGCGATCGTTGTCGACCACGTACTGCAGGGCCTTGCGCGCCAGGCGCTTGGTGCCTTCCTTCGACACCGGCTTGACGCCGATACCGCAGTCCTGGTCGAAACGGATCTTGGTCACGCCCATTTCTTCCTTGAGGAACTTGATGACCTTGTTCGCCTCGGGCGAGCCAGCCTTCCACTCGATCCCGGCATAGATATCCTCGGAGTTCTCGCGGAAGATCGTCATGTCCACGTCCCCCGGCTTCTTCACCGGGCTCGGCACGCCTTCGAACCAGCGCACCGGACGCAGGCAGACATACAGGTCGAGCTGCTGGCGCAGGGCGACGTTGAGGGAACGGATACCACCACCGACCGGCGTGGTCAGCGGGCCCTTGATGGAAACCACGTAGTCCTTGACCGCGTCCAGGGTTTCCTGCGGCAGCCAGGTGTCCTGGTCATAGACCTGGGTGGCCTTCTCGCCGGCATAGACTTCCATCCATGAGATCTTGCGCTTGCCGCCGTAAGCCTTTTCGACAGCAGCGTCGACGACCTTGATCATCACCGGGCTGATATCGACGCCAATACCGTCACCTTCGATGAAAGGGATGATCGGGTGATCAGGAACATTGAGAGAGTGGTCTGCGTTGACGGTGATTTTGTCACCGACGGCTGGAACCTGAATCTTCTTGTATCCCATGTTGTACTCCATCTATGGATTGAACATCTGGCTGCGTTCGAGCGTACCCCAGTTAAATGTAGACGGAAACCTCGCGACCACCCATTTACCCTGAAAAGCGCCTACTTCGCGGCGTACAAGCTTGAAATAAAAGGGAAAAGCGCCAATCTCCAGCACAACCCGCGACACTTCGACGCCCTGCCGGGTGCGACCTTTAGACCAATGGACGAAAAGAGTTGGGCATGAACGCTCGGCGTTTTGCCAGCAACCTATGTATACTCGCGCCGCTGACCACAGGGTCACGATGGCCGACGCCTCTGTTACAGGAAATGTAGCCAGGAACTGCCGCCCAGAGCCGGGCTGTTACCGTAGCCCGACCGCTTGACGCTCGACTGATGCACCCAACATCACCGCGAAGAAACTTCGATTTTCGACTCATGGACGACTTTGAACGAACGCGCTTATCCGGCGCACCTCGAGTTAGTTTCTGCGCATGCTTTAGCAAAGAAGAGAGTTAATCCGAATATGCCCACCCGCTCGAAGATCATCTACACCTTTACCGACGAAGCTCCCGCCCTCGCCACCTATTCACTGTTGCCTATCGTAGAGGCCTTCACCGCTTCGGCTGATATCGCCGTGGAAACCCGCGACATCTCCCTGGCCGGACGCATCCTCTCCAGCTTCCCCGAGCAGCTGGGCGCCAAAGCTGTGCCGGACCACCTCGCCGAACTGGGCGAGCTGGCCATCACCCCTGAAGCCAACATCATCAAGCTGCCGAACATCAGCGCCTCGGTACCGCAGCTGCAAGCCGCGATCAAGGAACTGCAGGCCCAGGGCTTCAACGTTCCCGACTATCCGGAAACCGTGACCAACGACGCCGAGAAAGACGCGCGTGCGCGCTACGACAAGGTCAAGGGCAGCGCCGTGAACCCGGTCCTGCGCGAAGGCAACTCCGACCGCCGCGCTCCGCTGTCGGTCAAGAACTACGCTCGCAAGCACCCGCACAAGATGGGCGCCTGGGCTGCCGACTCCAAGTCCCACGTTGCCCACATGAGCAGCGGCGACTTCTACGGCAGCGAGAAGGCTGCACTGATCGAAGCCGCTGGCAGCGTCAAGATCGAACTGATCGCCCAGGACGGCAGCACCAGCGTCCTGAAAGAGAAAACCAGCGTCCAGGCCGGCGAGATCCTCGACTGCGCCGTGCTGAGCAAGAACGCCCTGCGCAGCTTCATCGCCGCTGAAATCGAAGCCGCCAAGAACGAAGGCGTGCTGCTGTCGGTTCACCTGAAGGCGACCATGATGAAGGTCTCCGACCCGATCATGTTCGGCCAGATCGTTGCCGAGTACTACAAGGACGCCCTGGCCAAGAACGCCGAAGTCCTGGAGCAGATCGGCTTCAACCTGAACAACGGCATCGGCGACCTGTACGCCCGCATCAAGACCCTGCCAGCCGAGCAGCAGGCCCAGATCGAAGCGGACATCCAGGCGGTCTACGCCGTTCGCCCAGCCCTGGCCATGGTCAACTCCGACAAGGGCATCACCAACCTGCACGTGCCGAGCGACGTCATCGTCGACGCCTCGATGCCAGCCATGATCCGTGACTCCGGCAAGATGTGGGGCACCGACGGCCAACTGCACGACACCAAGGCCGTGATCCCGGATCGCTGCTACGCCACCATCTACCAGGCGGTCATCGAAGACTGCAAGGCCAATGGTGCCTTCGATCCGACCACCATGGGCAGCGTGCCGAACGTCGGCCTGATGGCGAAGAAGGCCGAAGAGTACGGCTCCCACGACAAGACTTTCCAGATCAAGGCCAACGGCGTAGTGCGCGTCACCGACAGCACTGGCCGCACCCTGCTGGAACAGAACGTCGAAGCCGGCGATATCTTCCGCATGTGCCAGACCAAGGACGCGCCGATCCAGGACTGGGTCAAACTGGCCGTCAACCGTGCCCGCGCCAGCAGCACCCCGGCGATCTTCTGGCTCGACCCACTGCGCGCCCACGACGGCGTAGTGATCGAGAAGGTCCAGGCTTACCTGAAAGACCACGACACCAATGGCCTGGACATCCAGATCATGTCGCCGGTCGACGCGATGAAGACCACCCTGGCACGCACCCGCGCCGGCCAGGACACCATCTCGGTCACCGGCAACGTCCTGCGCGACTACCTGACCGACCTGTTCCCGATCATGGAACTGGGCACCAGCGCCAAGATGCTGTCGATCGTCCCGCTGATGAATGGCGGCGGCCTGTTCGAAACCGGCGCCGGCGGTTCGGCTCCGAAGCACGTTCAGCAGCTGCTGGAAGAAAACTTCCTGCGCTGGGACTCCCTGGGTGAGTTCCTGGCCCTGGCCGCTTCCCTGGAGCACCTGGGCGTGAACTACAACAACCCGAAAGCCCTGGTGCTGTCCAAGACCCTGGACCAGGCTACCGGCCAGTTCCTCGACAACAACAAGTCGCCATCGCGCAAAGTCGGCAACATCGACAACCGCGGCAGCCACTTCTACCTGGCGCTGTACTGGGCTCAGGCCCTGGCTGCCCAGACCGAGGACACCGCGCTGCAGGCCCAGTTCGCGCCTCTGGCAAAAACCCTGACCGAGAACGAGGCAAAAATCGTTGCCGAGCTCAACGCCGTACAGGGCAAGCCAGTCGACATCGGCGGCTACTACCACGCCAGCGCCGAGCTGATCAGCAAGGCCATGCGCCCGAGCACCACCCTGAACGCGGCGATCGCTGCACTGGTGTAAGCTCTGCGGTAACACCACAAGCCCCGGCCCCGCGCCGGGGTTTGTGTTTACCGCCCTGTAGGAGCGTGGCTTGTCGGGGCGCCGAACCGCCGCGAAGGCGGCCTCAAGGCCGCTAAAAGCTTCGCGGGCAAGCCACGCTCCTACAAGGGGCCGCGCAGCCTTTAATAGATAGGCGAGGAGGAACCGATCTTATGGAATGGCAACCGCACATCACCGTCGCCACGGTCATCGAGGACCAGGGCCGCTTCCTGTTCGTCGAGGAGCTGCAGGACGGCCAGGCCGTATTCAACCAGCCGGCCGGCCACCTCGACCCGAACGAAAGCCTGAGCGACGCAGCACTGCGCGAAACCCTCGAGGAAACTGGGTGGGACGTGGAATTGACCGGCGTCATCGGTATCTACCTGTACACCGCCCCAAGCAACGGCGTGACCTACCAGCGCGTGTGCTTCGCCGGCAAACCGCTGCGCCAGCGACCCGACTATCAGTTGGACCATGGCATCATCGGCCCGCGCTGGCTCACTCGCGACCAATTGCTGGCCCTGCGCCCGCAGTGGCGCAGCGAGCTGATCATCCGCTGTGTCGACGATTATCTCGCCGGCCCATTGCACAGCCTCGAACTGATCCGCCCTTCCCTTTAGCCTTGAAGGCCAGGGCCTGTTAGAATCGCGTCCTTTTTCGAAGACACTCATTGAATCCCTATGCGTGATCCAGCTGCCACCGCCCCAGAAAACCTGCGCGTCATCGTCGGCATGTCCGGCGGCGTGGACTCTTCCGTTTCCGCCGTACTGCTCATGGAGCAGGGTTACCAGGTGGAAGGCCTGTTCATGAAGAACTGGGAGGAAGACGACGGTACGGAGTACTGCACCGCCATGGACGACCTGGCGGACGCCCAGGCCGTGTGCGACAAGATCGGCATCAAGCTGCACACTGCCAACTTCGCCGCCGAGTACTGGGACAACGTGTTCGAGCACTTCCTGGCCGAGTACAAGGCCGGCCGCACGCCGAACCCGGACATCCTCTGCAACCGCGAAATCAAGTTCAAGGCGTTCCTCGACTACGCCCTGAGCCTGGGTGCCGACCTGATCGCCACCGGCCACTACGTACGCCGGCGCGATATCGACGGCCGCACCGAACTGCTCAAGGGCCTGGACCCGAACAAGGACCAGAGCTACTTCCTGCACGCCGTCGGCGGCGAGCAGATCGCCAAGACCCTGTTCCCGGTCGGCGAACTGGAAAAACCGCAAGTCCGCGCCATCGCCGAGAAACACGGCCTGGCCACCGCAAAGAAAAAGGACTCCACCGGTATCTGCTTCATCGGCGAACGACGCTTCAGCGACTTCCTCAAGCAGTACCTGCCGGCTCAGCCCGGCGAGATCAAGACCCCCTCCGGCGAAGTGATCGGTCGCCACCACGGCCTGATGTACCACACCATCGGCCAGCGCCAGGGCCTGGGTATCGGCGGCCTGAAGGACGCCGGTGACGAGCCTTGGTACGTGCTGCGCAAGGACCTGGAACACAACGAGTTGATCGTCGGCCAGGGCAACGAACATCCCTGGCTGTTCTCCGGCGCCCTGCTGGCTTCGGAAATCTACTGGGTCAACCCGATCGACCTGGGCAGCCCGCGCCGTCTGACGGCGAAAGTCCGCTACCGCCAGGGCGACCAGCAGTGCACCCTGGAAAAAACCGCCGACGGCTACCGCGCCGTGTTCGACGAGCCCCAGCGCGCCGTCACCCCCGGCCAGTCCGTGGTGTTCTACGATGGCGAGGTCTGCCTGGGCGGCGGCGTCATCGAAGTCGCCGAACCAGCCGCCGGCGGAGCACGCCCATGAGCCCGATCCAGGAGCAGTTGACCGCCCTGGGCGGCGTGTTTCTCGCCGCGGTGCTGGTGGACCGGATCGCCAAGACCGGCCAGTCCAGCGAGGCCGGGGTCAGCTGCATGCTCGGCAGCCTGCTGATTCGCGACCCCAAGGACACCCTGGAAGTCTACGGCGGTGACGACATCAACCTGCGCGACGGCTATCGCGCCCTGATCGGCGCCCTCGAGCGCGACCCGAGCGCCCTGCAGCGCGAACCGCTGCGCTACGCCCTGTCGATGCTCGGCCTCGAACGCCAACTGGCCAAGCGCGAGGACATGCTGGAAACCATCGGCAAGCGCCTGCCGCAGATCCAGTCCCAGGTCGAACACTTCGGTCCGGCCCACGAAAACGTGGTGGCGGCCTGCGGCGCCCTGTACCAGGACACCCTCAGCACGCTGCGCCAACGCATCCAGGTGCATGGCGACATGCGCAACCTGCAACAACCGAGCAATGCCTCGAAAATCCGTGCCCTGCTGCTGGCGGGCATCCGCTCGGCGCGCCTGTGGCGCCAACTGGGCGGCCATCGCTGGCAGCTGGTGATCAGCCGCCGCAAGCTGCTCAAGGAACTCTATCCGTTGATGCGTAGCGCCTGAGGCCATCGACGGAGCTTTAAAAGCGCGATACGCCGGTCAGTTCGCAACGGACCGGCGGATTTTTTCATGTATGATACGCGCCCCATTTCGTTGCCTGACTGTCCGAGAACACCCCATGCAGCTCTCTTCGCTCACTGCGGTTTCCCCTGTTGACGGCCGCTACGCCGGCAAAACCCAGGCCCTGCGCCCTATTTTCAGCGAATACGGCCTGATCCGTGCTCGCGCCCTGGTGGAAGTCCGCTGGCTCCAGCGCCTGGCCGCTCATCCGGCGATCACCGAAGTCCCGGCGTTTTCCGCCGAAGCCAACGCAGTGCTCAACACCCTGGCCGAGAACTTCGCCCTGGAGCACGCCGAGCGCGTCAAAGAGATCGAGCGCACCACCAACCACGACGTCAAGGCCATCGAGTACCTGCTCAAGGAGCAGGCCGCCAAGCTGCCTGAACTGGCCGCCGTCAGCGAATTCATCCACTTCGCCTGCACCAGCGAGGACATCAACAACCTGTCCCATGCCCTGATGCTGCGCGAAGGGCGCGACGACGTGCTGCTGCCGCTGATGCGCCAGATTGCCGAGTCGATCCGTGAACTGGCCCGCCGCTTCGCCGCCGTGCCGATGCTGTCGCGCACTCACGGCCAGCCGGCTTCGCCGACCACCCTGGGCAAGGAACTGGCGAACGTCGTCTACCGCCTGGAGCGCCAGATCGCCCAGGTAGCCGCTGTCCCGCTGCTGGGCAAGATCAACGGCGCCGTGGGCAACTACAACGCCCACCTGTCGGCCTACCCACAGGTCGACTGGGAAGCCAACGCCCGCGCCTTCATCGAAGACGAGCTGGGCCTGGTGTTCAACCCCTACACCACCCAGATCGAGCCGCACGACTACATCGCCGAGCTGTTCGACGCGATAGCCCGCTTCAACACCATCCTGATCGACTTCGACCGCGATATCTGGGGCTACATCTCCCTGGGCTACTTCAAGCAGAAGACCGTCGCGGGTGAAATCGGCTCCTCGACCATGCCGCACAAGGTCAACCCGATCGACTTCGAAAACTCCGAAGGCAACCTGGGTATCGCCAACGCGCTGTTCCAGCACCTGGCCAGCAAGCTGCCGATTTCCCGCTGGCAGCGCGACCTGACCGACTCCACCGTACTGCGCAACCTCGGTGTCGGCTTCGCCCACAGCGTGATCGCCTACGAAGCCAGCCTCAAGGGCATCGGCAAGCTGGAGATCAACGAACAGAAGATCGCCGCCGACCTGGACGCCTGCTGGGAAGTCCTGGCCGAGCCGATCCAGACCGTGATGCGTCGCTACAACATCGAAAACCCGTACGAAAAACTGAAAGAACTGACCCGCGGCAAGGGCATCAGCCCTGAAGCCCTGCAGACTTTCATCGACGGCCTCGACATGCCCGCCGACGCCAAGGCCGAGCTGAAACAGCTGACCCCGGCCAACTACATCGGCAACGCCGTGGCCCAGGCCCAGCGTATCTGATCGTACGGCACCCGCTCTGAGCGCCCGGCTGAGCCGGGCGTTTTTATTCCAGTCTGAAAAATACGTTTTTTCAATAGGTTACACATGAATCCTGATACTCCTCTGCAACTTCTGGGCGGGCTGACCGCCCGGGAATTCCTGCGCGACTACTGGCAGAAGAAACCGCTGTTGATCCGCCAGGCGATTCCGGATTTCGAAAGCCCGATCGACGCCGACGAACTGGCCGGCCTGGCCCTGGAAGAAGAAGTCGAATCGCGCGTGATCATCGAGCACGGCGAGCGCCCATGGGAGCTGCGCCGCGGCCCGTTCTCCGAAGACGCCTTCAGCCAGTTGCCGGAGCGTGAGTGGACCCTGCTGGTGCAAGCGGTCGACCAGTTCGTGCCGGAAGTCGCCGAGCTGCTGGAAAACTTCCGCTTCCTGCCAAGCTGGCGGATCGACGACGTGATGATCAGCTTCGCCGCCCCGGGTGGCAGCGTGGGCCCGCACTTCGACAACTACGACGTGTTCCTGCTGCAAGGCAAGGGCAAACGTCACTGGAAAATCGGCCAGATGTGCGACTCCGACAGTGCCCTGCTGGAGCATGCCGACCTGCGCATCCTCGCCGAGTTCGAGGAAACCGAGGGCTGGGTCCTGGAACCGGGCGACATGCTCTACCTGCCGCCACGCCTGGCCCACTGCGGCGTCGCCGTCGACGACTGCATGACCTACTCGGTAGGCTTCCGCGCCCCGAGCGCCGCTGAAGTGCTGACCCACTTCACCGACTTCCTCAGCCAGTTCCTGCCGGATGAAGAGCGCTACACCGACGCCGACGCCCAGCCGGCGGTCGACCCGCACCAGATCCAGCACGACGCCCTCGACCGCCTCAAGAGCCTGCTGGCCGAGCACATGAGCGACGAGCGCCTGCTGCTGACCTGGTTCGGCCAGTTCATGACCGAGCCACGCTACCCGGAACTGGTCGTCGGCCCGGAACTGGAAGAAGAAGATCTGCTCGCCGGCCTGGAGCACGGTGCCATACTGATCCGTAACCCGAGTGCACGCTTGGCCTGGTCCGAAGTCGATGACGACCTGCTGCTGTTCGCCAGCGGCCAGAGTCGCTACCTGCCAGGCAAGCTGCGCGAGCTGCTGAAGATGATCTGCGCAGCCGAGGCCCTGCACATCGAGAACCTCGGCCCATGGCTCGAGGACGAGGATGGGCGCGGCCTGCTGTGCGAGCTGGTCAAACAGGGAAGCGTGGGATTTGCCGATGAATAGAATTCACGTACGTGTCGCGGACTGGCAAAAGGATAACGCCGAGATTCGGCGCATTCGTGAGTCGGTGTTCATTGCCGAACAAGCTGTACCCCCGGAGCTGGAATGGGACGCGGAGGACGCCACAGCGGTGCACTTCCTGGCCTACGAAGGCGATTTCCCGATCGGCACCGCCCGCCTGCTGCCCGACGGGCAGATCGGCCGGGTCTCGGTGCTGCGCGACTGGCGCGGCCTGAAGGTCGGCGATGCCCTGCTGCAGGCAGTGATCGGCGAAGCCGAGAAGCGGGGCCTCAGGCAGCAGATGCTCAGTGCCCAGGTGCAGGCCACGGCGTTCTACGAACGTCATGGCTTCAGCATCGTCAGCGAGGAATTTCTCGAAGCCGGAATTCCCCACGTCGACATGGTCCGCGGCGCGGCCTGAGATGGGCGACGGACCTGTGGTGAGCCGGCATGCCTATGGTAAGCGGCCTCTGTGGTGACAGGCTTTTGTGGCGAGCGGGCTTGCCCGCGCTGGGCTGCGCAGCAGCCCTAAAGCCTGAGTACCTGGCACGCCAGCTGGACCGAGGTGGATGGTTTGGGGCTGCCTTGCAGCCCAACGCGGGCAAGCCCGCTCGCCACAAAAGGGTCAGCCCACCAGACAGCCACGGCCTGCCCCACCGGCAAAACGCCCCGTTATCGGGGCGTTTTGCTGTCTGCGATTCAATTTGCCTCCTCCTTCGCCGAGAAACTGTCAAACTCAATGCATCACACTCACGTGCATTGCCCAGTCACCTGCGGAGATAACGGACATGTCCCTACGCACCCTCTTCACCGGCCTGTTGCTGGCCTGCACCTTCAGCGCCCAGGCGGCCACCGAACTGATCCCCCTGAATTACCGCACCAGCAGCGACCTGTTGCCGGTCGCGCAAAACTTCCTCGGCCAGGACGGCAAGGTCAGCGCCTACCAGAACCAACTGATCGTCAATGCCGAACCACGCAAGATCGGCGAACTGCGCGAGTTCATCGGGCAACTGGACAAGCCGGCCCGGCGCCTGCTGATCAGCGTCGACACCAGCGAAAACAACGACCAGGGCACCCAGGGGTACTCGATCAACGGCCAGGGCCAGACCCGCATCATCAGCCGCAGCACCGACAGCCGCGACGGCGGTATCCAGCAGGTACAGGCCAGCGAGGGCACGCCGGCGCTGATCCAGGTCGGCCAGAGCGTGCCACTGACCAGCAGTACCGGCCAGCTCGACATCTACGGTCGCCCGCAAACCCAGACCCAGTATCGCAACGTCACCCAGGGGTTCTACGTCACCGCCAGCGTCACCGGAAACATCGTCCACCTGGCCATCAGCACCAATCGTGACCGGATGAGCCAGGAGCGTCAGGATGTAGTGAACGTACAAAGCACCGACACAACGGTCAGTGGACCGCTCGGCGAATGGATCACCCTCGCCGGCGTCAATGGCCAGAGCCAGGCCGACCGCCAGGCTCTAACCCGCAGCTACTCTACCTCTAACCGCAATGACATGACTTTGCGGGTGAAAGTCGACAGCCTGGACTGAGGCACCGAAAACTGACTGATTAGTCGTATTAGACCAAAGATGTAGTGCTTTGAAAAAAGCACTACAAAACGTTTGACGCGCCAAAAATCCGAAGGCATGATGGCCTCGCTCCCGCTAATCAGGGGCCCTGGCAAGGGCCTTCGGATCGCCGCTCTAACCCACCCACCTGAGCCGATTCGTGTCTGTACCGCCCACAAGGCGTGTTTGACGAGATTGCGACTGGAACGAAGTTGTCCCGAGGGACGGAAGCGTAATCAGGTAGAACGGCAACAACCCCAAAGCCAGCATGAGGCCCACGACGCCCCGCTGTGCTGCAAGGGTCGCCCTCGCCCGCTCGTCTCCCCCTTGAGCCCATCGTTCATCCGTCGCATTTCCCGCCAGACCCGACTCGACCGCCTAAGCTTCTGGTCAGCGCGCAGCCTCTGCCCCGGCCCTTCCAGGCCCGGCATGCAGTGGAGCAAGGAACTTTCCACACAAGATCCCACCCAGGATCGACTTTGATAGAAGACGCGACGAGGTTTATGTCCATGGCACTGACACGCGAACAGCAAATTGCAGCCCTTGAAAAAGACTGGGCTGAAAACCCGCGCTGGAAAGGCGTGACTCGCACCTACACCGCTGCCGACGTGGTTCGTCTGCGTGGCTCGATCCAGCCTGAGCACACCCTGGCCCGCCTGGGTGCAGAGAAGCTCTGGAAGCTGGTCACCCAAGGTGCCAAGCCATCCTTCCGTCCGGATAAAGATTTCGTCAACTGCATGGGCGCCCTGACCGGCGGCCAGGCCGTACAACAGGTCAAGGCCGGCATCCAGGCGATCTACCTGTCGGGTTGGCAAGTGGCTGCGGACAACAACTCCGCCGAATCCATGTACCCTGACCAGTCGCTGTACCCAGTCGACTCCGTGCCGACCGTGGTCAAGCGCATCAACAACTCGTTCCGCCGCGCCGACCAGATCCAGTGGAAATCCGGCAAGAACCCGGGCGACGAAGGCTACATCGACTACTTCGCCCCCATCGTGGCTGACGCCGAAGCCGGTTTCGGCGGCGTACTGAACGCCTACGAACTGATGAAGAACATGATCGAAGCGGGCGCCGCCGGCGTGCACTTCGAAGACCAACTGGCCTCGGTGAAGAAATGCGGCCACATGGGCGGCAAGGTCCTGGTACCCACCCAGGAAGCCGTCCAGAAGCTGATCGCTGCCCGCCTGGCAGCCGACGTCGCCGGCGTACCGACCATCATCCTGGCCCGTACCGACGCCAACGCCGCCGACCTGCTGACCTCCGACTGCGACCCGTACGACCAGCCGTTCGTTACCGGCACCCGTACACCGGAAGGTTTCTACAAGGTCCGCGCCGGCCTCGACCAGGCCATCGCCCGTGGCCTGGCCTACGCACCATATGCCGACCTGATCTGGTGTGAAACCGCCAAGCCGGACCTGGACGAAGCACGTCGCTTCGCCGAAGCGATCAAGAAGGAATACCCGGACCAACTGCTGTCCTACAACTGCTCGCCTTCCTTCAACTGGAAGAAGAACCTGGACGACGCGACCATCGCCAAGTTCCAGCGCGAGCTGTCGGCGATGGGCTACAAGCACCAGTTCATCACCCTGGCCGGCATCCACAACATGTGGCACGGCATGTTCAACCTGGCGCACGACTACGCCCGCAACGACATGACCGCCTACGTCAAGCTGCAGGAGCAGGAGTTCGCCGACGCCGCCAAGGGCTACACCTTCGTGGCACACCAGCAGGAAGTGGGCACCGGCTACTTCGACGACATGACCACCGTGATCCAGGGCGGCACCTCCTCGGTGACCGCACTGACCGGCTCGACCGAAGAAGAGCAGTTCCACTGAGTCACCCGAGCAAGCGGCCATTCCAGACCGTGTAAGACCTAACTGGAATGCCTGACAGACTGATGCCCCGACTGGTTCGGGGCATTTTTTTGCCTGTCATGACCGCGTAGTGCTGACGAGCCCTTTTCGCGGGCAAGTCGGATCGCCGCACCGCCGCCTCCTACAGGGTGGGGGCGCCGGCGGGACCTGCGCGCGACACGAATGGGCCATGGCAAGAGCACAGCCCCTCTTGTGGCGAGCAGGCTTGCCTGCGCTCGGCTGCGCAGCAGCCGTAAAACCTGACAACCCGCTGCACCAGGCACACCGCAGCGACCAGGCCTGGGAGCGCTTTGCGCTCCAGCGCGGGCAAGCCCGCTCGCCACAAGGCCACCTCACAACCCGCTCAACGGCGGCGATACCCAAAACCAGCCTGCGGAAGAGCCGGAATGACCGCCGCAACGTCCAAACATTGACCTGGCGCAGCCTTCAGGCACGACAAATCGATTAAAACGTGCCCCCTTCCCGCAACTTTCTACTAGTCTCCATACAGCAACTAGAAACAGCCGCGTACAAGCAGGCTGTTACAGCCCAAGACAAATAATATTGATTATCATTTAGAAATAGATTTATTCGTTACAGCCTGGATAAAACATAATTAACAAAAACCCGGCTAATGCCCGCAGTACAGGCGCTGCAGGCCCTCCAGAGGTCCTTATGTCCTTATTCCATTAAATAATTTCGCTATAGAAAATTTACTTGCCTGGTGTTTACCCATAAAATCACCTGGATTGATGGCTCTGCGACATTTCGTCACTGCCTCGTTACTTTTTTCAAGCTCAGAGAACCTTGCTCTCTGTTAAGGATTACCCGCATGACCGAAGCGACCGGACTCATGGCCCACAACTGGGGCTTTGCCATTTTCCTGCTCGGCGTCGTCGGCCTCTGTGCCTTCATGCTCGGTCTTTCCAGCCTCCTCGGGTCAAAAGCCTGGGGACGCAGCAAGAACGAACCGTTCGAATCCGGCATGCTGCCTACCGGTAGCGCCCGCCTGCGGCTCTCCGCCAAATTCTATCTGGTCGCGATGCTGTTCGTGATCTTCGATATCGAAGCCCTCTTTCTCTTTGCATGGTCTGTGTCCGTCCGCGAAAGCGGCTGGACCGGATTCGTCGAAGCTCTCGTTTTCATAGCAATTCTGTTGGCAGGTCTTGTTTACCTTTACCGAGTGGGGGCGCTGGATTGGGCTCCACAAGCTCGTCATAAGAGGCAAGCGAAGCTGAAACAATGAGGCTTTGGCAATGCAATACAATCTCACCAGAATCGACCCGGACGCTCCTAACGAGCAGTATCCGATTGGCCAACGGGAAACCGTTGCCGATCCGTTAGAGGACCAAGTCCACAAGAACATTTTCATGGGCAAGCTGGAAGACGTGCTGAGTGGCGCGGTCAACTGGGGGCGCAAGAACTCCCTGTGGCCGTACAACTTCGGTCTGTCCTGCTGCTACGTGGAAATGACCACCGCCTTCACGGCACCACACGACATCGCACGCTTCGGCGCCGAAGTTATCCGGGCATCACCACGCCAGGCCGACTTCATGGTTATTGCCGGTACCTGCTTCGTCAAGATGGCGCCGATCATCCAGCGCCTGTACGAACAGATGCTCGAGCCGAAGTGGGTGATTTCCATGGGTTCGTGTGCCAACTCCGGTGGCATGTACGACATCTACTCCGTCGTTCAGGGGGTGGACAAGTTCCTGCCCGTGGACGTCTACGTGCCAGGCTGCCCGCCCCGCCCCGAGGCTTTCCTGCAAGGCTTGATGCTCTTGCAAGAGTCGATTGGCCAGGAGCGTCGCCCACTTTCCTGGGTCGTCGGTGATCAAGGCATTTACCGTGCCGAGATGCCGTCGCAAAAGGAACAGCGCCGCGAACAGCGTATCCAGGTGACCAACCTGCGCAGCCCCGACGAAGTCTGATCCAGTTCTGCTTCTTCTAAAGAAACGTGTACCTGGCTTCATTCTTTACGTTGACCGAAAGCGATAAAAAACCATGACTACAGGCAGTGCTCTGTACATCCCGCCTTACAAGGCTGACGACCAGGATGTGGTCGTCGAACTGAACAACCGTTTTGGTGCCGAGGCCTTCACCGCCCAGGCTACCCGTACCGGCATGCCGGTACTGTGGGTCAGCCGCGCCCAACTCGTCGAAGTCCTGACCTTCCTGCGCAACCTGCCCAAGCCGTACGTCATGCTCTATGACCTGCACGGCGTGGACGAGCGTCTGCGCACCAAGCGCCAGGGCTTGCCGGCGGCCGACTTCAGCGTCTTCTATCACCTGCTCTCGATCGAGCGTAATAGTGACGTAATGATCAAGGTCGCCTTGTCCGAAAGCGACCTCAGCCTGCCAAGCGTCACCAGCATCTGGCCGAACGCCAACTGGAACGAACGCGAAGTCTGGGACATGTTCGGCATCGACTTCAAAGGCCACCCGCACCTGTCGCGCATCATGATGCCGCCGACCTGGGAAGGCCACCCGCTGCGCAAGGACTACCCTGCCCGCGCCACCGAGTTCGATCCCTACAGCCTGACCCTGGCCAAGCAGCAACTGGAAGAGGAAGCCGCGCGCTTCAATCCGGAAGACTGGGGCATGAAGCGTTCCGGCGCCAACGAGGACTACATGTTCCTCAACCTCGGCCCGAACCACCCTTCGGCCCACGGCGCCTTCCGTATCGTCCTGCAGCTGGACGGTGAAGAGATCGTCGACTGCGTACCGGACATCGGCTACCACCACCGTGGCGCCGAGAAGATGGCCGAGCGCCAGTCCTGGCACAGCTTCATCCCCTACACCGACCGTATCGACTACCTCGGCGGGGTCATGAACAACCTGCCGTACGTGCTTTCGGTGGAAAAACTGGCCGGCATCAAGGTACCGGACCGGGTCGACACCATCCGCATCATGATGGCCGAGTTCTTCCGGATCACCAGCCACCTGCTGTTCCTGGGTACCTACATCCAGGACGTCGGGGCGATGACTCCGGTGTTCTTCACCTTCACCGACCGCCAGCGCGCCTACAAGGTGATCGAAGCCATCACCGGTTTCCGCCTGCACCCGGCCTGGTACCGTATCGGTGGCGTCGCCCACGACCTGCCGCGCGGCTGGGACAAGCTGGTCAAGGAATTCGTCGAGTGGCTGCCCAAGCGCCTGGACGAGTACACCAAGGCCGCCCTGCAGAACAGTATCCTCAAGGGTCGTACCATCGGCGTCGCCGCCTACAACACCAAGGAAGCCCTGGAATGGGGCGTCACCGGTGCCGGCCTGCGTTCCACCGGCTGCGATTTCGACCTGCGCAAGGCCCGTCCGTACTCCGGCTACCAGAACTTCGACTTCGAAGTCCCGCTGGCGGCCAACGGTGATGCCTACGACCGCTGCATGGTCCGCGTCGAAGAGATGCGCCAGAGCGTGCGGATCATCGACCAGTGCCTGCGCAACATGCCGGAAGGCCCGTACAAGGCGGATCACCCGCTGACCACGCCGCCGCCGAAAGAGCGCACCCTGCAGCACATCGAAACCCTGATCACGCACTTCCTGCAGGTTTCGTGGGGCCCGGTCATGCCGGCCAACGAATCCTTCCAGATGATCGAGGCGACCAAGGGCATCAACAGTTATTACCTGACGAGCGATGGCGGCACCATGAGCTACCGCACCCGGATTCGTACGCCGAGCTACCCGCACCTGCAGCAGATCCCTTCGGTGATCCGCGGCAGCATGGTCGCGGACCTGATCGCGTACCTGGGTAGTATCGACTTCGTTATGGCCGACGTGGACCGCTAAGCATGAACAGCACGCTCATCCAGACAGACCGTTTCGTCCTCAGCGAAACCGAGCGCTCGGCCATCGAGCACGAGTTGCACCACTACGAGGACCCGCGCGCGGCGTCCATCGAAGCCCTGAAGATCGTCCAGAAGGAACGTGGCTGGGTGCCTGACGGCGCGCTCTACGCCATCGGCGAGATCCTCGGCATCCCGGCCAGCGACGTCGAAGGCGTGGCCACCTTCTACAGCCAGATCTTCCGCCAGCCGGTCGGTCGCCACATCATTCGCGTCTGCGACAGCATGGTCTGCTACATCGGCGGCCACGAGTCGGTCGTCAGCGAAATCCAGAACAAGCTGGGCATCGGCCTCGGCCAGACCACCGCCGACGGCCGCTTCACCCTGCTGCCGGTGTGCTGCCTGGGCAACTGCGACAAGGCCCCGGCCCTGATGATCGATGACGACACCTTCGGCGATGTGACCGCCGCCGGTGTCGACAAACTGCTGGAGGGCTACGTATGACTCTGACTTCCTTCGGCCCTGCCAACCGCATCGCGCGCACGGCAGAAACCCACCCGCTGACCTGGCGCCTGCGTGACGACGCCGAGCCCGTCTGGCTCGACGAATACCAGGCCAAGAACGGCTACGCCGCCGCGCGCAAGGCCTTTGCCGACATGGCGGCCGACGACATCGTCCAGACCGTGAAGGACTCCGGCCTCAAGGGTCGCGGCGGTGCGGGCTTCCCCACCGGGGTCAAGTGGGGCCTGATGCCCAAAGACGAATCCATGAACATCCGCTACCTGCTGTGCAACGCGGACGAAATGGAACCCAACACCTGGAAGGACCGCATGCTGATGGAGCAACTGCCCCATCAACTGATCGAAGGCATGCTGATCAGCGCCCGTGCGCTGAAGACCTACCGTGGCTACATCTTCCTGCGTGGCGAGTACGTCACCGCCGCCAAGCACCTCAACCGTGCCGTGGAAGAAGCCAAGGCCGCGGGCCTGCTGGGCAAGAACATCCTCGGCAGCGGCTTCGACTTCGAGCTGTTCGTCCACACCGGTGCCGGGCGCTACATCTGCGGTGAAGAAACCGCACTGATCAACTCCCTCGAAGGCCGCCGCGCCAACCCGCGCTCCAAGCCGCCCTTCCCTGCCGCCGTGGGCGTCTGGGGCAAGCCGACCTGCGTGAACAACGTCGAAACCCTGTGCAACGTGCCGGCGATCATCGGCAACGGCGTCGACTGGTACAAGTCCCTCGCCCGCGAAGGCAGCGAAGACCATGGCACCAAGCTGATGGGCTTCTCCGGCAAGGTGAAGAACCCGGGCCTGTGGGAACTGCCATTCGGTGTCACCGCCCGCGAGCTGTTCGAAGACTACGCCGGTGGCATGCGCGACGGCTTCAAGCTCAAGTGCTGGCAGCCTGGCGGCGCCGGTACCGGCTTCCTGCTGCCCGAGCACCTGGATGCCCAGATGTACGCCGGCGGTATCGCCAAGGTCGGCACCCGGATGGGTACCGGCCTGGCCATGGCGGTCGACGACAGCATCAACATGGTTTCGCTACTGCGCAACATGGAAGAGTTCTTCGCCCGTGAGTCGTGCGGTTTCTGCACCCCTTGCCGCGATGGCCTGCCGTGGAGCGTCAAGCTGCTGCGCGCCCTGGAGAAAGGCCAGGGCCAGGCCGGCGACATCGAGACCCTGCTGGGTCTGGTCGGCTTCCTCGGCCCGGGCAAGACCTTCTGTGCCCACGCACCGGGCGCCGTGGAGCCATTGGGCAGCGCAATCAAATATTTCCGTCCGGAGTTCGAGGCCGGCATCGCCCCCGCAGGTGCTGCCGTCCCGCCTTTGGCACGGCCGATCGTCGTCGGCGCATAACACGTATCGAAGGGGGGCGGTCCGTGCCGCCCTCTTCCTCGTCTGAAGCCGCATTTTGACGCGCCAGGCGAGTACAGGATTCCATTAGCCACGCCCGCAGACGCGGGCCAACGAAGAACTTTGAACCATGGCCACTATCCACGTAGACGGCAAGGCACTCGAAGTCAACGGGGCAGACAACCTGTTACAGGCATGTCTGTCGCTGGGCCTCGACATTCCTTATTTCTGCTGGCACCCCGCTCTTGGTAGCGTCGGTGCCTGTCGCCAGTGCGCGGTCAAGCAGTACAACGACGAGAACGACACCCGTGGTCGTATCGTCATGTCCTGCATGACGCCTGCCACCGACAACACCTGGATTTCCATCGACGACGAAGAATCCAAGGCGTTCCGCGCCAGCGTCGTCGAATGGCTGATGACCAACCACCCGCACGACTGCCCGGTCTGCGAGGAAGGCGGTCACTGCCACCTGCAAGACATGACCGTGATGACCGGCCACAACGAGCGCCGTTATCGCTTCACCAAGCGTACCCACCAGAACCAGGAGCTCGGCCCGTTCATCGCCCATGAGATGAACCGCTGCATCGCCTGCTACCGCTGCGTGCGCTTCTACAAGGACTACGCCGGCGGTACCGACCTGGGCGTATTCGGTGCCCACGACAACGTGTACTTCGGTCGCGTCGAGGACGGCACCCTGGAAAGCGAATTCTCCGGTAACCTCACCGAGGTCTGCCCGACCGGTGTGTTCACCGACAAGACCCACTCCGAGCGCTACAACCGCAAGTGGGACATGCAGTTCGCCCCGAGCATCTGCCATGGCTGCTCCAGCGGCTGCAACATCAGCCCCGGCGAGCGCTACGGCGAACTGCGTCGCATCGAGAACCGCTTCAACGGTTCGGTGAACCAGTACTTCCTGTGCGACCGTGGCCGTTTCGGTTATGGCTACGTCAACCGCGCCGACCGTCCACGCCAGCCACTGCTGGCCGACGGCACCAAGCTGAGCCTGGACAACGCCCTGGACAAGGCCGCCGACCTGCTGCGCGGTCGCAACATCGTCGGTATCGGTTCGCCCCGCGCCAGCCTGGAAAGCAACTACGCCCTGCAGGAACTGGTCGGTGCCGAGCACTTCTACTCGGGTATCGAAGCATCCGAGCTGGAGCGTATCCGCCTGGTGCTGCAGGTCCTCAAGGACAGCCCGCTGCCGGTGCCGAACCTGCGCGACATCGAAGACCACGACGCCGTGTTCGTCCTCGGTGAAGACCTGACCCAGACCGCCGCCCGCCTGGCCCTGGCCCTGCGCCAGTCGGTCAAGGGCAAGGCCGAGGACATGGCCGACGCGATGCGCGTGCAGCCATGGCTCAACGCCGCAGTGAAGAACATCGGCCAGAACGCGCTGAATCCGCTGTTCATCGCCAGCCTGGCTGAAACCAAGCTCGACGACGTCGCCGAAGAATGCGTGCATGCGGCGCCGGACGACCTGGCCCGCATCGGTTTCGCCGTGGCCCACGCCCTGGACGCCAGCGCGCCAGCGGTCGAAGGCCTGGACAGCGAAGCCCGCGAACTGGCCCAGCGTATCGCCGACGCCCTGCTCGCGGCCAAGCGCCCACTGGTCATTGCCGGTACCTCCCTGGGTTCCAAGGCGCTGATCGAAGCCGCGGCGAACATCGCCAAGGCCCTGAAGCTGCGCGAGAAGGAAGGCTCCATCAGCCTGGTCGTACCGGAGGCCAACAGCCTCGGCCTGGCCATGTTCGGCGGCGAGTCCGTCGACGCCGCCCTGGACGCAGTGATCGCCGGCCGTGCCGACGCCATCGTCGTGCTGGAAAACGACCTGTTCACCCGGACCGATGCCGCCAAGGTCGACGCCGCCCTCAAGGCCGCCAAGGTGGTGATCGTTGCCGACCACCAGAAGACCGCCACCACCGACCGCGCCCACCTGGTGCTGCCAGCGGCGAGCTTCGCCGAAGGCGACGGTACCCTGGTCAGCCAGGAAGGTCGCGCCCAGCGTTTCTTCCAGGTCTTCGACCCGCAATACATGGACGCCAGCATCCTGGTTCACGAAGGCTGGCGCTGGCTGCATGCCCTGCGTGCAACCCTGCTGAACAAGCCGGTGGACTGGACCCAGCTGGACCACGTCACTGCCGCCTGCGCTGCCGCCGCACCTCAACTGGCCGGCATCGTCGACGCCGCGCCATCGGCCGCGTTCCGCATCAAGGGCATGAAACTGGCGCGCGAACCGCTGCGCTACTCCGGTCGTACCGCCATGCGCGCCAACATCAGCGTGCACGAGCCACGTACCCCACAGGACCAGGACACCGCGTTCGCCTTCTCCATGGAAGGTTACTCGGGCTCCGCCGAACCGCGCCAACAGGTCCCGTTCGCCTGGTCGCCGGGCTGGAACTCGCCACAGGCCTGGAACAAGTTCCAGGACGAAGTCGGTGGACACATCCGTGCCGGTGACCCGGGCATCCGCCTGATCGAAAGCCGTGGCGACCACCTGGGCTGGTTCGCCAGCGTACCGGGCGCCTTCTCGCCATCGCGCGGCACCTGGCAGGCGGTACCGTTCTATCATCTGTTCGGCAGCGAGGAAAACTCCTCGAAGGCCGCACCGGTACAGGAACGTATCCCGGCCGCCTACGTCGCACTGGCCAAGTCCGAGGCGGACCGCCTGGGCGTCAACGACGGTGCGCTGCTGAGCCTCAACGTGGCCGGCACGACCCTGCGTCTGCCGCTGCGTATCAATGAAGAGCTGGGCGCTGGCCTGGTAGCCCTGCCAGCCGGCCTGGCCGGTATCCCGCCGGCGGTTTTCGGCAAATCCGTTGACGGTCTGCAGGAGGCGGCTCAATGACCTGGTTCACACCTGAAGTGATTGACGTGATCCTCACGGTCATCAAGGCCATCGTGGTCCTGCTGGCCGTAGTGGTCTGCGGCGCACTGCTGAGCTTCGTCGAACGTCGCCTGCTGGGCTGGTGGCAGGACCGCTATGGTCCCAACCGCGTCGGCCCGTTCGGCATGTTCCAGATCGCTGCCGACATGCTGAAGATGTTCTTCAAGGAAGACTGGACGCCACCGTTCGCCGACAAGGTGATCTTCACCCTGGCACCGGTCGTGGCCATGAGCGCCCTGCTGATCGCCTTCGCGATCATCCCGATCACCCCGACCTGGGGTGTGGCGGACCTGAACATCGGCCTGCTGTTCTTCTTCGCCATGGCCGGCCTGTCGGTGTACGCGGTCCTGTTCGCCGGCTGGTCGAGCAGCAACAAGTACGCCCTGCTCGGCAGCCTGCGGGCCTCGGCCCAGACCGTGTCGTACGAAGTGTTCATGGGCCTGTCGCTGATGGGCATCGTGGTCCAGGTCGGTTCGTTCAACATGCGCGACATCGTTGAATACCAGGCCCAGCACCTGTGGTTCATCATCCCGCAGATCTTCGGTTTCCTGACCTTCTTCATCGCTGGCGTGGCCGTGACTCACCGTCACCCGTTCGACCAGCCGGAAGCGGAACAGGAACTGGCCGACGGCTACCACATCGAATACGCCGGCATGAAATGGGGCATGTTCTTCGTTGGCGAGTACATCGGCATCATCCTGATCTCGGCGCTGCTGGTCACCCTGTTCTTCGGTGGCTGGCACGGTCCGTTCGGCATCCTGCCGCAACTGTCGTTCGTCTGGTTCGCCCTGAAGACCGCGTTCTTCATCATGATGTTCATCCTGCTGCGCGCCTCGATCCCGCGCCCACGGTATGACCAGGTGATGGACTTCAGCTGGAAATTCTGCCTGCCACTGACCCTGATCAATATGCTGGTGACCGCTGCGGTCGTGTTGTTGAACACGCCTGCCGGCGCGGTTCAGTGAGGATTTGACCCATGTTCAAATATATTGGTGACATCGTTAAGGGTACGGGTACCCAGCTGCGAAGCCTGGTGATGATTTTCGGCCACGGCTTCCGCAAGCGCGACACCCTGCAATATCCGGAAGAGCCGGTCTACCTGCCGCCGCGCTACCGTGGCCGTATCGTGCTGACCCGCGATCCCGATGGCGAAGAGCGCTGCGTGGCGTGCAACCTGTGTGCAGTGGCCTGCCCGGTCGGTTGCATCTCGCTGCAGAAGGCCGAGACCGACGACGGTCGCTGGTACCCGGAGTTCTTCCGCATCAACTTCTCGCGCTGCATTTTCTGTGGTCTCTGCGAGGAAGCCTGCCCGACCACCGCGATCCAGCTGACACCGGATTTCGAAATGGCCGAGTTCAAACGTCAGGACCTGGTCTACGAGAAAGAAGATCTGCTGATCTCCGGCCCCGGCAAGAACCCTGACTACAACTTCTATCGTGTTGCAGGTATGGCCGTTGCCGGGAAGCCGAAAGGCGCCGCCCAGAACGAAGCCGAGCCGATCAACGTGAAGAGCTTGCTGCCTTAAGGAAGAACGATGGAATTCGCTTTCTATTTCGCATCGGGTATCGCGGTTGTGTCCACGCTTCGCGTGATCACCAACACCAACCCCGTGCACGCCCTGCTCTACCTGATCATTTCGCTGATCGCCGTGGCGATGACTTTCTTCAGCCTCGGCGCACCGTTCGCCGGTGCCCTGGAAGTGATCGCCTACGCCGGCGCCATCATGGTGCTGTTCGTCTTCGTGGTGATGATGCTCAACCTCGGGCCCGCCTCGGTGCAGCAGGAACGCACCTGGCTCAAGCCCGGGATCTGGATCGGGCCGGTGATTCTCGCCGCCCTGCTGCTGGCCGAACTGCTGTACGTACTGTTCAGCCACAGCAGCGGTGTCGGCATCGGCCAAACCACCGTAGGCGCCAAGACCGTGGGCATCAGCCTGTTCGGTCCGTACCTGCTGGTCGTCGAACTGGCCTCGATGCTGCTGCTCGCCGCAGCCATCACGGCTTTCCACCTGGGCCGCAACGAGGCGAAGGAGTAATACGATGCCTGCTATCCCTCTGGAACATGGACTGGCCGTCGCCGGCATCCTGTTCTGCCTCGGCCTGGTCGGCCTGATGGTCCGCCGCAACATTCTCTTCGTGCTGATGAGCCTGGAAGTCATGATGAACGCCGCTGCCCTGGCGTTCATCGTCGCGGGCGCACGCTGGGCGCAGCCGGATGGACAGATCATGTTCATCCTGGTGATCAGCCTGGCAGCCGCCGAGGCCAGTATCGGCCTGGCGATCCTGCTGCAACTGTATCGCCGCTTCCACACGCTCGATATCGACGCTGCCAGTGAGATGCGCGGATGAACATGATCTTTCTGACTTTCGTATTCCCCCTGATCGGTTTCCTGCTGCTGTCGTTCTCCCGTGGACGCTTCTCGGAAAACCTCTCGGCCCTGATCGGCGTCGGCTCCATCGGCCTGTCGGCGATCGTCGCCGCCTACGTGATCTGGCAATTCAACGTCGCGCCTCCCGAAGGCGGCCACTACACCCTGGTGCTGTGGCAGTGGATGTCGGTGGAGGGCTTTGCCCCCAACTTCGCCCTGTACATCGACGGTCTGTCGATCACCATGCTCGGCGTGGTGGTCGGGGTGGGTTTCCTGATCCACCTGTTCGCGTCCTGGTACATGCGTGGTGAAGACGGCTACTCGCGCTTCTTCTCCTACACCAACCTGTTCATCGCCAGCATGCTGTTCCTGGTGCTCGGCGATAACCTGCTGTTCGTGTACTTCGGCTGGGAAGGCGTGGGCCTGTGCTCCTACCTGTTGATCGGTTTCTACTACAGCAACCGCAACAACGGTAACGCGGCACTGAAAGCCTTCATCGTCACCCGGATCGGCGACGTGTTCATGGCCATCGGCCTGTTCATCCTGTTCCAACAACTGGGCACGCTGAACATCCAGGAACTGCTGGTCAAGGCACCCGAGCACTTCAAGGTCGGCGACTTCTGGATCGTGCTGGCGACCCTGCTGCTGCTCGGTGGTGCGGTCGGCAAATCGGCCCAGCTGCCGCTGCAGACCTGGCTGGCCGACGCGATGGCCGGTCCTACCCCGGTTTCGGCACTGATCCACGCCGCGACCATGGTGACCGCCGGTGTCTACCTGATCGCCCGTACCCACGGCCTGTTCGCCCTGGCGCCGGATATCCTGCATCTCGTGGGCATCGTCGGTGGCGTGACCCTGGTCCTGGCCGGCTTCGCCGCGCTGGTCCAGACCGACATCAAGCGTATCCTCGCCTACTCGACCATGAGCCAGATCGGCTACATGTTCCTGGCCCTGGGCGTCGGTGCCTGGGAAGGCGCGATCTTCCACCTGATGACCCACGCGTTCTTCAAGGCCCTGCTGTTCCTTGCCTCGGGTGCGGTGATCGTCGCCTGCCACCACGAGCAGAACATCTTCAAGATGGGCGGCCTGTGGAAGAAACTGCCACTGGCCTACGCCAGCTTCATCGTCGGTGGTGCCGCCCTGGCCGCACTGCCGCTGGTCACCGCCGGCTTCTACTCCAAGGACGAGATCCTCTGGGAGGCCTTCGCCAGCGGTAACCACGGCCTGCTGTACGCCGGCCTGGTCGGTGCGTTCATGACCTCGCTGTACACCTTCCGCCTGATCTTCATCACCTTCCACGGCGAAGCCAAGACCGAAGCCCATGCTGGCCACGGGATCTCCCACTGGCTGCCGCTGGGCGTGCTGATCGTGCTGTCGACCTTCGTCGGTGCCTGGATTCATCCACCACTGGCTGGCGTGCTGCCGGAAAGCGCCGGTCACGCCGGCGGCGAAGCCAAGCACAGCCTGGAAATCGCCTCGGGTGCCATCGCCCTGGCCGGTATCCTGCTGGCTGCGCTGCTGTTCCTGGGCAAGCGTCGCTTCGTGACGGCCGTCGCCAACAGCGGCATCGGACGCATCCTCTCGGCCTGGTGGTTCGCCGCCTGGGGCTTCGACTGGATCTACGACAAACTGTTCGTCAAGCCTTACCTGGCGATCAGCCATGTGCTGCGCAAAGACCCGCTCGACCAGACCATCGGCCTGATCCCGCGCCTGGCCAAGGGTGGTCACACCGCCCTGAGCCGCAGCGAGACCGGTCAACTGCGTTGGTATGCCGCGTCGATCGCCGCTGGTGCAGTCGTGGTGCTCGGCGCCATCGTACTGGTAGCGGTCTGACTATGAACCTTGCGACATTGCGAAAGGAATTGAGCCCGTCATGATTCTGCCTTGGCTAATCCTGATCCCCTTCATCGGCGGCCTGCTGTGCTGGCTGGGTGAGCGTACCAGCTCTACCCTCCCCCGCTGGATTGCGCTGCTGACCATGACCCTCGAGCTCGCCCTCGGCCTCTGGCTGTGGGCGCATGGGGACTACCACCTGGCACCGGCGCCTGGCGCCGATCCGACCTGGGCCATCGAGTTCAAGCACGTCTGGATCCAGCGCTTCGGCATCAACGTGCACCTGGCCCTCGACGGCCTGTCGCTGCTGATGATCCTGCTGACCGGCCTGCTGGGTATTCTCTCGGTACTCTGCTCGTGGAAAGAGATCCAGCGCCACGTGGGCTTCTTCCACCTGAACCTGATGTGGATCCTGGGCGGTGTCGTCGGCGTGTTCCTGGCCCTCGACCTGTTCATGTTCTTCTTCTTCTGGGAAATGATGCTGGTGCCGATGTACTTCCTCATCGCGCTCTGGGGTCACAGTTCCTCGGACGGCAAGAAGACCCGGATCTACGCGGCGACCAAGTTCTTCATCTTCACCCAGGCTTCCGGCCTGATCATGCTGGTGGCGATCCTCGGCCTGGTCCTGGTGAACTTCAACAACACCGGCGTGATCACCTTCAACTACGCCGACCTGCTGAAGACCAAGATGTCGCACGGTGTCGAGTACCTGCTGATGCTCGGCTTCTTCATCGCCTTCGCGGTGAAGCTGCCGGTGGTACCGTTCCACTCCTGGCTGCCTGATGCCCACGCCCAGGCGCCAACCGCCGGTTCCGTCGACCTCGCCGGTATCCTGCTGAAGACTGCGGCCTACGGCCTGCTGCGTTTCGCCCTGCCGCTGTTCCCGAACGCCTCGGCCGAGTTCGCGCCGATCGCCATGACCCTGGGTCTGATCGGGATTTTCTACGGTGCCTTCCTGGCTTTCGCACAGACCGACATCAAGCGCCTGATCGCCTTCTCCAGCGTCTCGCACATGGGCTTCGTGCTGATCGGTATCTACTCCGGCAGCCAGCAGGCCCTGCAAGGCGCGGTGATCCAGATGCTCGCCCACGGTCTGTCGGCAGCGGCACTGTTTATCCTCAGCGGCCAGCTGTACGAGCGCACCCACACCCGCGACATGCGTGAAATGGGCGGCCTGTGGTCGAAGATCGCCTACCTGCCGGCCATCAGCCTGTTCTTCGCCGCTGCCTCCCTGGGGCTGCCGGGGACCGGCAACTTCGTCGGCGAGTTCCTGATCCTGATCGGTACCTTCGTCAGCGCGCCATGGATCACCGCCATCGCCACTTCCGGCCTGGTGTTCGGTTCGGTCTATTCGCTGATCATGATCCACCGCGCCTACTTCGGCCCAGCCAAGTCGGATGAAGTGCTGCACGGTATGGACGGTCGTGAACTGACCATGGTGCTCGGCCTTGCAGTACTGCTGATCTACCTCGGCGTGTACCCGCAACCGTTCCTCGACACCTCTGCCGCCACCATGCATGGCGTGCAGCAGTGGCTCGGCACCGCCTTCACTCAACTCGCTTCGGCCCGGTAAGAGCGCTATGGAATTCACGATTCAACACTTTATCGCGCTGGCGCCGCTGTTGATCACCAGCCTCACCATTATCGTGGTGATGCTGGCGATCGCCTGGCGTCGTAACCACTCACAGACCTTCCTGCTGTCCTGTGCCGGTCTCAACCTGGCGCTGCTGTCGATCCTGCCAGCACTGAAAGTCGCCCCGCTGGCGGTGACTTCGCTGATCCAGGTCGACGACTTCGCCTGCCTGTACATGGCGCTGATCCTGGTTGCCACCCTGGCTTGCGTCACCCTCGCCCACGCCTACCTGGGCGAAGGCGGCCCGGGCTACCCGGGCAACCGTGAAGAACTGTACCTGCTGATCCTGATGGCCGCCGCCGGTGGCCTGGTGCTGGTCAGCGCGCAGCAACTGGCCAGCCTGTTCATCGGCCTGGAACTGCTCTCGGTACCGGTCTACGGCCTGGTGGCCTACGCCTTCTTCAACAAGCGTTCGCTGGAAGCCGGCATCAAGTACATGGTGCTGTCGGCCGCCGGTTCCGCGTTCCTGCTGTTCGGCATGGCCCTGCTGTACGCCGAAGCCGGCACCCTGAGCTTCACCGGTATCGGCCAGGCCCTGGCGGCCACCGGCCTGCCAAGCCCGATCGCCCAGCTGGGTCTGGGCATGATGCTGGTCGGCCTGGCGTTCAAGCTGTCGCTGGTACCGTTCCACCTCTGGACCCCGGACGTCTACGAAGGTGCCCCGGCACCGGTAGCGGCCTTCCTGGCCACCGCCAGCAAGGTTGCCGTGTTCGCCGTGATGATCCGCCTGTTCCAGATCTCGCCGGTCGCCAGCAGTGGCGTACTGAGCAACGTCCTGGCGGTCATCGCCGTGGCCTCGATCCTGGTCGGTAACCTGTTGGCGCTGACCCAGAGCAACCTCAAGCGTCTGCTCGGTTACTCGTCCATTGCCCACTTCGGTTACCTGCTGATCGCCCTGGTGGCGAGCAAGGGCCTGGCGCTGGAAGCCATGGGCGTGTACCTGGTCACCTACGTGGTCACCAGCCTCGGCGCCTTCGGCGTGATCACCCTGATGTCCTCGCCGTACAACGGTCGCGACATGGATGCCCTGTACGAGTACCGCGGCCTGTTCTGGCGTCGTCCGTACCTGACCGCCGTACTGACCGTGATGATGCTGTCCCTGGCCGGTATCCCGCTGACCGCCGGCTTCATCGGCAAGTTCTACATCATCGCGACCGGTGTCGAATCCCAGCACTGGTGGCTGATCGGCTCCCTGGTCATCGGTAGTGCCATCGGCGTCTTCTACTACCTGCGTGTGATGGTCACCCTGTACCTGATCGAGCCGAACCTGCGTCGTCACGATGCCCAACTGCACTGGGAACAACGTGCAGGTGGCGTGATGCTGCTGGCGATCGCGATCCTCGCCTTCTTCCTCGGCGTGTACCCACAACCGCTGCTGGAGCTGGTGCAACACGCGGTACTGGCCAGCTAAGCAAACGGCCAGCCACACCCGACACCCCGCCCGAGGCCACTCTGGCGGGGTGTTTTGTTTTCAGCACCCGTCGAATCCGTTGCGAACCATTCTCGACTTCTATAGGCTGGCCCGCCCTATTCCGCCGAGCCCCTATCGATGCGCACCGCCCTCCCCTCTTCCCTGTTCCCTCTCGCACTGTTGTGCAGCACGCCGTTGCAAGCCGCACCCGCCTCCATCGAGTTGGGCGAAGTCCAGGTGCGCAGCGAAGAGGCCAGCGAGATCGATGAGGCCCGCGAGCAGTTGCAGCAGGTACCCGGTGCCAGCAACCTGGTCGACCTGAACAAGGTGGAGAATGGCCGCGTCGCCAGCAACCAGGAGGTGCTCGCCTACCAGCCGGGGGTGTATGCCCAGTCGGCGGGCAACGACGGTACCAAGGTGTCGATTCGTGGCTCCGGCATCAACCGCGCGCCAGGCGCCCACGGTTCGGGTGTCTACACGATGTTCGACGGCTTGCCGCTGACCGGTCCCGGCGGCACGTCCTACGAGCTGTTCGAGCCGCTGTGGCTGAGCCGTGCCGAAGTACTGCGTGGTGCCAACGGCTTCGACAAGGGCTCGCTGGCCCTGGGGGGCGCCATCGACTACATCACACATACCGGGCGGGATGCCGCGCCCCTGCAGGTGCGCTATGAGACCGGCAGCTACGGCTATCGCAAGCGCCAGATCAGTTCCGGCCAGGTGCTGGGCGACCTGGACTACTACGTATCGCTGACCGATTCGGACTACGACGGTTACCAGGACCATACCCAAGGCAGCAGCAAGGGCGTCGCGGCGAATATCGGCTATCGCTTCAGTCCGGAACTGGAGACGCGCCTGTACCTGCGCTATCGCGAAACCGACAACGAGCTGGCCGGACGGGTGACCCAGGACCAGATCAAGCACCACCCGCGCTCGGCCAACGCGTCTTACGTCAGCCGCGACGATAGCCGTCCGCAACCGGGCAGCACCTGGCTGGGCAGCAAAACCACGATGTATCTGGACGACGATTCGAAGCTCGAGATCGGGCTGGTCTATCACGACTACCCGATGGACCTGCGCGAAGGGCCCTACCGCCTCAAGGTGGCCTACACCGATGTGAGCGACACCTTGAACTACATCCGTCGTGACACACTGTTCGGCCTGGAGAGCAAGACGACCGTCGGCTGGCGTAGCACCAGGCACCTGCCCAACAGCGGCGCCTCGGAATCTGTCCGGATACCGACCGGCCCCACCGCCGGCTACCCGGTCGGCACCAAGACCCGCGATTTCAGTTACCAGGGTTCGGACAACGTATGGCATGCCAGCAACGACCTGGAACTGATGCCCGACCTTTGGCTGACCACCGGCCTGGCGATGATCTATACCCGCCGCGAAAGCGACGTGAGTTATCCGGCCAGCGGCGGCAAGGTCAGCCAGCACGACTGGGACTACGCGCCGCGCGTGGGCCTGCGTTACGAGTTCAGTCCACAGTTGCAGGTTTACGGCAACCTGAGCCGCTCGGTCGAGCCGCCACACCCGTGGTCGCTGATCTGGAGTTCGGGAACCCGCTTTGGCCCGGCTGAGAGTGCCTCCAACGGCCGGCAAAGCACACCGATCAAACTGCGGAACCAGAGCGCTACCACCCTGGAGCTGGGCAGCCGCGGCGAGTCCGCACTCGGCAAGTGGGACCTGGCCTGGTACTACTCGGCGGTGCGCCATGAATTGCTGACCGTTGAGATGCAGGCCGCGACCCAGACCCAGGCGGCGATCACCGGCGAAGTGAACGCCAGCCCCACCGTACACCAGGGTATCGAGGCCGGGCTCGACAGCCTGCTGTGGGAGCGCCCGGCCCTGGGCAAGGTCAGCCTGCGCCAGGCCTACACCTTCAGCGACTTCCACTACCGGGATGACCGAACCTTTGGCGACAACCGCCTGCCCGGTATTCCGCAACACTACTACCAGGCGGAAATCCGCTACGACCATCCGGTCGGGGTCTACGTCGGCCTGAACACCCAGGCGGCCTCGCGCATGGCGGTGGACTACGCGAACTCGCGCCATGCCTCGTCCTACGCGCTGTTCGGGGCGACCCTGGGCTACGCTTCGCCCAAGCAGGACTGGCAGACCTGGCTGGACCTGCGCAACCTGACCAACCAGCACTACGCCGCGCTGGTGGTACCCGGCTACGACGACAAGGGTGCCGATGCCGCCCGTTCGGTACCCGGCGAAGGCAGGGGGGTGTACGCCGGGGTTTCGTACAGTTTCAGGTGATGAAGCCCCTGTGGCAGGCAAGCCCGGCACCCGCCGGGCAGCTCGCTCAGGAGGGCAATCTCACGCGCTTCTTGTTCTCGGTGAAGATGCCCCAGCTGGACAGGAACAGGGCGGCGATCAGTGGCCCGATGACAAAACCGTTCAATCCGAAGACCGACAACCCGCCCAAGGTGCTGATCAGAATCAGATAGTCGGGCATGCGCGTGTCCTTGCCCACCAGGATCGGCCGCAGCAGGTTGTCCACCAGCCCGATCACGAACACGCCGAACAGCGCCAGCACCACGCCTTGCCAGATCGCCCCGCTCAACAGGAAGTACACCGCCACCGGGGCCCAGACGATCCCCGCGCCCACCGCCGGCAGCAGTGAAAGAAACGCCATGACCACTGCCCAGAGCAACGCGCTGGGAATATCCAGCAGCCAGAAGATCAGCCCGCCGAGACCACCCTGGGTCACCGCCACCACCAGGTTGCCCTTCACCGTGGCACGCACCACGCGGTTGAACTTCAGTTGCAGGCGACGCTTCTGCTGCTCGGCCAGGGGCACCGCCGTGCGGATGCGCCGTACCAGTTCCGGGCCGTCGCGCAGGAAGAAGAACAATAGGTAGAGCATGATGAAAAAGCTCACCACGAATTCGAAAGTGCCCTGCCCGACGCTGACCGCCTGGCTGGCCAGGAACTGGCTACCCTGGGTGACGCCCTCGACCACCTTGGCCTGCAGGCCATCGAGATCTCCCAGCCCGAAGCGGTCGAGCAGCCGTTGGAACGAGCCCGGCAGCAGGTGCTTGAACTGCGCCACGTGACCGGCAATATCCAGGCGACCGCTTTCGATACTCTGGTACAACGCGGTCCCTTCCTGCACCAGCAGGACGCCGATGACGATCACCGGCAATACCGCAATCACCAGGCATGCGCCCAGGGTGCACAGCGAGGCCAGGTTGCGTCGGGCCTTCAGGCGCTGCAGCAGCCGGCGCTGCAGGGGCGCAAAGACAATGCCGAGAATGACCGCCCAGAACACCGCGCCATAGAACGGCTGGAGAATCCAGAGAAAGGCAATGGTCACCAGCGCCAGCAGGAGCAGCAGGCATTTGTTGTGCAGGGAAACTTCGCTCATGTCCGGTCCATTTCGGGAAAACGCAGGGGCGGATGCTCCCCTCAGCGCGTTAGTCAGGCGAACGCACCGATTCGTTCACAAAGTCTGGATCCAGATCAATAAAACCCGGCGCCGAACGACTTAATCTCGCGACTTTTTGCCGACGGTCCGTCCATGTCCTTCCCCGCCCCCGAACTGCTGGCCCCCGCCGGCACCCTCAAGAACATGCGTTACGCCTTCGCCTACGGTGCCGACGCCGTTTACGCAGGCCAACCGCGCTACAGCCTGCGGGTGCGTAACAACGAGTTCGACCACGCCAACCTCGCCCTTGGCATTCGCGAAGCCCAGTCCCAGGGCAAGCGTTTCTACGTGGTGGTGAACATCGCCCCGCACAATGCCAAGCTCAAGACCTTTCTCAAGGACCTGGCGCCGGTGATCGAGATGGCGCCGGATGCGCTGATCATGTCCGATCCAGGGCTGATCATGCTGGTGCGCCAGCATTTCCCGCAGATGCCGATCCACCTGTCGGTGCAGGCCAACACGGTGAACTGGGCCAGCGTACAGTTCTGGCAGCAGATGGGCCTGACCAGGATCATCCTGTCGCGGGAGCTGTCCCTGGAGGAGATCGAGGAAATCCGCCAGCAGGTACCGGAGATGGAGCTGGAGGTGTTCGTCCACGGTGCGCTGTGCATGGCCTACTCCGGGCGCTGCCTGCTGTCGGGCTACATGAACCGGCGCGACGCCAACCAGGGCACCTGCACCAACGCCTGTCGCTGGAAGTACAGCGCGCAGCCGGCCACGGAGAATCTCACGGGCGAAATCGTCAAGGTCTTCGAGCCTGAAGCGGTCGAGCCGACCCTCGGCCTGGGCGCCCCGACCGACCAGGTGTTCCTGTTGCAGGAAGCCAACCGCCCCGAGGAGTCGATGCCGGCCTTCGAGGACGAGCACGGTACCTACATCATGAACGCCAAGGACCTGCGCGCGGTGCAGCATGTCGAGCGGCTGGCACGGATGGGCGTGCACTCGCTGAAGATCGAAGGCCGGACCAAGTCGCACTTCTACTGCGCGCGGACCACCCAGGTCTACCGCCAGGCCATCGACGACGCCGTGGCCGGGCGCGCGTTCGACCGCGGCCTGATGACCGACCTCGAGTCACTGGCCCAGCGCGGCTATACCGAGGGGTTCCTGCGTCGGCACGTACATGACGAGTACCAGAACTACCAGAACGGCAGTTCGGTCTCCGAACGCCAGCAGTTCGTCGGTGAGCTGACCGGCGTGCGCCGTGAGCGGCTGGCGGAGGTCAAGGTGAAGAACCGCTTCGGACTGGGCGATCACCTGGAACTGATGACGCCCAAGGGCAACTTTCATTTCGACCTGGGAGAATTGCGCAACGTCCACGGCGAGCCGATCGAGGTGGCACCGGGGGACGGGCACACGGTGTACCTGCCGATTCCGGATCAGGTCGAGCTGGAGTTCGGGCTGTTGATGCGCGATATCCAGGTCAGTCCATAAACCTACCGGGGCGGCTGTGGCCTCTTCGCGGATAAATCCTGCTCCCACAGCGTTGAGTCGTACACCGGGGAAGGCTCAAGACTGTGGGAGCAGGATTTATCCGCGAAGAACGATAGCACCGATCTCAGATCCGGAACTGCCCCACCAGTTTGCCCAGGCGTTGCCCCAGGTCCGCCAGGCTACGGGAGGTCTGCGCGCCCTGCTGGGTCTGGTCCGCCACGTTATCCACCGCCACCGCGATCTGGTGCACGCTGCGGTTGATCTCCTCGGCCACTGCTGTCTGCTCCTCGGCAGCACTGGCGATCTGCGCGTTCATGGCGTTGATGGTGCCGATCAGTTGCGCGATGGTATCCAGCGACGACCCCGCCTCGTTGGCCTTGACAGAGGTGCCGTCACCGGCCTCGCTGGAGCGGCGCATGGCCTCCACCGCCGACTGGGTGCCCGACTGCAACCGGTCGATCATGCCCTGGATTTCCTGGGTGCTCTGCTGGGTCCGGCTGGCCAGCGCGCGAACCTCGTCCGCCACCACCGCGAAACCACGTCCCGCCTCGCCGGCGCGGGCCGCCTCGATCGCCGCGTTGAGGGCCAGCAGGTTGGTCTGTTCGGCGATCGAACGGATCACCCCGAGCACGCTGACGATCGAGGTCACGTCCTGCTGCAGGCTGTCCAGCGAGACGCCACTGCTGCGAATGTCCCTCACCAGTGCATGAATCTGCTCGATGCTACCGTCGACCACGCGCTTGGCCGCCTGGCCTTCGGCGTCGGTCTGCTGGGCCGCGACCGCCGCCCCCTGGGCACTGCGCGCCACTTCCTGGGCCGCCGAGGACATCTGGTTGATCGCCGTGGCGACCTGGTCGGTTTCGTGACGCTGACGCTCCATCGCCTCTTCCGAACGGTTCGCCTGCTCGGCAACCTGGCCGACCAGCCCGGTCAACTGGCCGGTCATCTCGGTGATCTGCCGCACCAGACTGTGAATCTTCTCGACGAAGCGGTTGAACGAGCCAGCCAACTGGCCCAGTTCGTCCTGACTGGTAATTGCCAGGCGATGGGTGAGATCGCCCTCGCCGGCGGCGATATCGTCCAGGTTGGCTTTCATCAGTAGCAGTGGACGCAGGATGGTATTGGCCACCAGCATCCCCACGATCGCAATCACCACCAGCACCAGCAGGGCGATGCCGACGATACTCAGCACCACACCTTCCATGCGCTCGGTGATCTTGGCCTGGACCACCGCGACCTGGGCTTCGATGCCGTCGAGGTTGACCGAGGAGCCGACAGCCATGTCCCACTTGGCCAGGTACTCGGTGTAGCCCAGCTTGGGCACCAGGACCGACTCCTTGCCCGGCAGCGGCGAGCTGTACTCCAGGTAGTGGGTGCCATTCTTGGCCACTTCGACCAGGCCGCTGTTGACATACACGCCATTCGGATCGCGGGTGTCCTTGAAGCTCTTGCCCAAGCCGTCGGGGCTGTCGCTCTTGAACAGCCGGACGATCTGCGAGTCGTAGCCGAAGAAGTAGCCGTCCTTGCCGTACTTGATGCTCGAGAGCAACTTGATCGCCTGGTCGCGCGAAGCCTGGTCACCTGGCGCAGCCGCATCGTAGAGCGGCTTGATTGCAGTCATTGCCACCGCGACATAACTCTGCAAGGTGGCACGGGCTTCGGCGATCAGTTGTTTGCGGGTGTCCTCGACTTCCTTGCGAGCCTGGTTCTGCAGGATCAACGCAGTGGTCAGGCTGATCACTACGGCGAACAACAGGACGGGCAATACGGCGAGGGACAGGACTTTGGCCTTCAGGCTCAGGCGCATGGGATGCTCTCTTATTATTGGCTCGATGACGGGTTAACGGCCTGGAATGCGGAAAGTTGAGCACCTTGTACGGACGTACCGCACCGAAAAATATCGGCGAACCCACCATTTTCCCGGCTGGAAATCGACCGTCTACGACGTATTGTCGATTTTCATCGCTGTCCATTCGATGGGATAAAGCCGGCCTTTATTGACGCCGGTCATTGTTTTTTTATTTGTTCGTTCAAATAAAGAAAAAATCCGACAGGCCGTTAACCTTCCAAATCTCTGTATTTCAAGAATAAGGACGTCGCTACATGTCGCTCAGACAGCTTTCCATCCAATGGAAGATCACCCTGCTTGCCGGGCTTTGCCTGCTGGGGATCGTCACACTGCTGGTCAGCCTTTCGCTGTATCGCATGGAACACAGCTCCGAGCTGGTCAAGGCCTCCAGCATGGAGATGCTCAACGAGGCGGCCCAGGCGCGTATCGAAGCCCAGGGTGAAGTCCAGGCGCTGATCATCCGTCGCCAGTTCATGGATGCCTACCAGTACGGCAACGGTTTTGCCCGCCAGGTGCTGTTCCTGCGCGAGCAGGCACAGAAGCGCTTTCTCGACGCCTTCGACCTGCGTGAAGACCTGACCCGCCAGGTGAAGTCCGCACTGCAAGCCAACCCTGACCTGCTCGGCCTGTCGCTGGTGTTCGAGGCCAATGCGCTGGATGGCAAGGACGAGCTGTTCGCCGGGCAGAAAGAGCTGGGTAGCAACGACAAGGGCCGCTTCGCCCTCTACTGGTCGCAACCGACCCCGGGCAAGCTGACCTCCATGTCACTGCCGGAAAGCGACATGAGCGACACCAGCACCGGCCCCAGCGGCCAACCGAACAACACCTGGTTCACCTGCCCGCGCACGACCCTGAAACCCTGCGTGATCGAACCCTACTTCTACGAGATCGACGGCCATAACGTGCTGATGACCAGCATCGTCTTTCCGTTGCAGTTCGAGGGCAAGGTGATCGCCTCGCTGTCGGTCGACATCAACCTCGACAGCCTGCAAGCGGTCAGCCAGCAGGCGAGCAAGAAGCTCTACGACGGCCAGACCAGTGTCAGCATTCTCAGCCCGGTCGGTCTGCTGGCCGGCTACAGCCCGGACGCCAGCCAGCTCAGCCAGCGCCTGGACAAGGTCGACACCCGCGATGGCGCGGCACTGATCCAGCAATTGGCCAGCAGTACCGAGACCCAGGTACTGCGCACCCACCAGCAACTGAAGATCCTCGCACCGTTCCAGCCCATTCCCGGTGGCAAGCCGTGGGGCGTCCTGCTCGATGTGCCGGAGAAAGTGCTGGTGGGGCCGGCCGAGGCGCTCAAGACCCAGCTCGATGAACGCAGCGCCGCCGGTACCCTGATCGAATCGAGCCTCGGCCTGCTGGCGGCGGTGATCGGCCTGCTGCTGGTCTGGCTGACCGCCCGCAGCGTGACCCGTCCGATTCTCGCCGTGGCGCACATGCTCGAAGACATCGCCAGCGGTGAAGGCGATCTGACCCGCCGCCTGCACTACGACAAGAAGGACGAACTGGGCCAGTTGGCCGGCTGGTTCAACCGTTTCCTCGACAAGCTGCAGCCGGTGATCGCCGAGGTGAAGCGCTCGGTCCAGGATGCCCGCGGCACCGCCGACCAGTCGTCCGCCATCGCCACCCAGACCAGCGCCGGCATGGAACAGCAGTATCGCCAGGTCGATCAGGTGGCCACCGCCTCCCACGAGATGAGCGCCACCGCCCAGGATGTCGCCCGCAGTGCCGCCCAGGCCGCGCAAGCTGCCCGCGATGCCGACCAGGCCACCCGCCAGGGCCTGACCGTGATCGATCGCACCACGACCAGCATCGGTCACCTGGCCGCCGACATGAGCGATGCCATGGGCCAGGTCGAGGGGCTGGCCGCCAACAGCGAGAAGATCGGTTCGGTGCTGGAGGTGATTCGCGCGATCGCCGAGCAGACCAATCTACTGGCCCTCAACGCCGCCATCGAAGCCGCCCGCGCCGGTGAGGCCGGACGCGGTTTTGCCGTGGTTGCCGATGAGGTTCGCAACCTGGCGCGCCGGACCCAGGAGTCGGTCGAGGAGACCCGCCAGGTCATCGAGGAACTGCAGAGCGGCACTCGCGAGGTGGTCAGCTCCATGGGCAACAGCCATCGCCAGGCCCAGGGCAGCGTCGCGCAGGTCAGCCAGGCGGTGACCGCCCTGCAGCAGATCGGCAATGCGGTCACGGTCATCACCGACATGAACCTGCAGATCGCCAGCGCGGCAGAGGAACAAAGCGCGGTGGCCGAGGAGATCAACAACAACGTGGCGACCATCCGCGATGTCACCGAATCGCTGTCCGGCCAGGCCAACGAATCGGCGCGGGTCAGCCAGTCGCTCAACCACTTGGCCAACCAGCAGCAGGGGCTGATGGATCAGTTCCGGGCCTGACCCCTCCCGCGTGGGGCTTCAGCTTCTGCGCGGCAAATCGATCGTCACCAGCAGTCCGCCAAGCGGGCTGCTCAATAGACGCAACTGCGCGCCCCAGGCTTCGACAATATCCCGGACGATGCCCAGCCCCAGTCCATGCCCGGTGGTCTGTTCGTCCAAACGCGTGCCACGGCTGAACACCGCATCGCGATTCTGCTCGGGAATACCCGGGCCATCATCCTCGATACTCAACCTGTACCCCCCCGCCGTTTCGACGATGCCCAGGCGCACCTCGGCATCCGCCCATTTGCAGGCATTGTCCAGCAGGTTGCCCAGCAGTTCGAGCAAGTCCTCGCGGTCCCAGGGCAGTTGCAGGCCAGGGGGGGCCGTATGGCTCAACGCCAGGTGTTCACCATGAATCATGCCGAGGGTCGACAGCAGGCTCGGCAGCTCCGTGTCGCAGTCGAACGACACCCCTGGCAGGGTGTCGCCGGCGAGGCGTGCGCGGTTCAACTCCCGACTCAGACGCTGCTCGATCTGTTCCAGTTGTTCGCGCAATACCTTGCGCAGCCCCGGGTGACCGTCCAGGCGGACGTCGGAGGCCAGGCTCAGCAGCACCGCCAGCGGGGTTTTCAGGGCATGTCCCAGGTTGCCCAGGGCGTTGCGCGAACGCTTGAGGCTGTCCTCGGTGTGGGCCAGCAGATGGTTGATCTGGGCCACCAGCGGTTCGAGCTCCTGGGGTACCTGGGTCTCCAGTTGCGAACGCTTGCCCTGCTGCAGCTGCGCAATCTGCTCGCGGGCATTTTCCAGCGGGCGCAAGGCCCGGCGTACGGTGATTCGTTGCAACAGCAGGATGACGATCAGTGCCGCGAGGCCGATCCCCAGGCCGATGCGTTGCATCAACTGGAAGCTTTCACGTACCGGTGTGTAGTCCTGGGCCACGCTGATGCTGATCGATTGCCCCAGGCGCCGGTAGTCCGAGCGCAATACCAGCAACCTCTGCCCTTCCGGGCCCAGTTGCAGGTCGGCATGCAGCCCCGGCCGTTCAGGCATCGGCAGCTCCTGATCCCAGAGTGAACGCGAGCGCCAGTGATGCTCGGCGAAATCGACCCGGAAGTAGTGCCCGGAGAACGGCCGCTGATAGGCCGGCGACAGGCGCCTCTCATCCAGCTGCAAACCGTCTGGACCACGCACCAGCGCCACCAACAGATTTTCGCTGTCGGCATGCAGCCCCTCCTCCAGGTAGCGTTGCAGGCCCAGCTCGAACAGCCACAGGCTGGTTTGCGCGACGATCAGGCCAACGATCAGCAGCACGCTGACCAGGCCCAGGCTGAGGCGGCGCTGGATCGACCTCACCCGGCGCTTCCACCGAACAGGTAGCCCTGGCCGCGACGCGTCTCGATCACCGTGCGCCCGAGTTTGCGGCGCAAGTGATTGACGTGCACTTCCAGCACGTTCGAGTCACGCTCGGTTTCACCGTTGTAGAGATGCTCGGCCAGATGGCTCTTGGAGAGGATCTGTTCCGGATGCAGCATGAAGTAGCGCAACAGGCGAAACTCGGCAGCGGTGAGCTGAATCTCCTCGCTCCCCCGGGTAACGCATTGGCGCCCTTCATCCAGATGCAGGCCCGCGGCATTCAGGGTCGGCTGGTTCGGCTGGCCATGGGCACGACGCAGCAAGGACTGGATGCGCAATTGCAACTCTTCAGGGTGGAACGGCTTGGTCAGGTAATCATCGGCGCCGGCCTTGAGGCCCTCGATACGCTCGGCCCAGGAATCCCGGGCCGTCAGGATCAATACCGGAATCGTCAGGCCGCCGCTACGCCATTGACGCAGTACCTCCAGCCCCGGCAACCCGGGCAGGCCCAGGTCGAGGATGACCAGGTCATAGGGTTCGGTAGCCCCCTGATACACCGCATCGCGCCCATCAGCCAGCCAGTCGACCGCGTAGCCCTGGCGGGCCAGCCCCGTCAGCAGTTCATCGGCCAGGGGCACATTGTCCTCTACCAGCAACAGGCGCATCAGTCGTCCTCCTCGTCTTTCAGCAGGTCGCCATTGCTGGCATTGAGCTTGATTTCCCGGACCACGCCAGCCTGGGTCAACAACTCGACCTCGTAGACGTAATCCCCGTGACTGGTTTCCAGTTCGGCCTCCAGCAGCTTGGCGCCTGGATGCTGTCCCATGGCCTGTTGCAGCAGGTGTTCAAGCGGCAGGATCACCCCCTGCTGGCGAAGGCGCAGGGCTTCGTCCTGGTTCAGGTCCCTGGCCGATACCAGGGTACATACGGTTGCCAGCGTCAACAGACTGCAGGCGCGCAAATTGAAGATCATTACCTGTCCTGATGGTCCTTGAGAACCTCACCGCGGCTGGCGTCCCATTCGATTGCTACTCGATTCCCTGAGCATCGCGCAGTTCTACCCGATGGATGGAGCGAAAAAGCCAGCTCGGCTCCCCGAGCACTGTTCATCGCCGCTATGGCAAATAGCCATTTGCTCTGACAAAGTAGCCGTAACAACTTAAACGAAGCTGAATTTACCCGACAAGTCTTGGTCCATCTCCCCATCCTGCATTTTCCCGATCCAGGCAGCCACTGGCGACAACCTTCCTTATAATTCCGCTATCCAGAAAGCGAGAGCCGTATGACTGCGATCCATATCAAATATCCCGCACTGACGCTCAAGGCCGGCAAGCATGCCTATCGACGCATACGCGAAGGTGGGCTGAAGGCTGCCGATGTCGGTACCCTGCCCGGTGCGGCGGGTGGGCCAAAGGCGCTGGGCATCCAGGGGCTCGATCTGGCGCTGTTCGGCCAATGGTTGCCGGCCAGTCCACGGGAGCGTTCGCTGATCGGCGCGTCGATTGGCGCCTGGCGGTTCGCCAGCGCCTGCCTGCCGGATGCCGCCCAGGGTATCGAACGCCTGGGACAACTCTACAACGAGCAGAGCTTTGCCAAGGGCGTGACCATGGCCGAGGTCAGCCGCAGTTGTGAGCGCATGCTGCATGATCTGCTCGAAGGACGCGACGCATCCATCCTGAGCAATGAACGCTACCGCCTCAACGTAGTGATCGTCAAAAGCCATGGCCTGCTGGCTGACGACCACCGTGGTCGTCTCGGCCTGGGCCTGTCCTCGGTGATCGCCGACAACCTGCTGGGTCGTGCGCGCCTGGCCCGGCATTTCGAGCGGGTGATCCTGCATGACCCACGGCTCTCCCCTCCCCTGCTGCCGCTGAAGGACTTTCCTTCGCGCCTGCTGCCTCTGGCCGCAGAGAACCTGCGCCAGGGCCTGCTGGCCTCGGGCTCGATTCCGATGGTCATGGAAGGCGTGCGCGACATCGCCGGTGTCGGCAGCGGCACCTATCGCGACGGCGGGCTGCTCGACTATCACCTGGACCTGCCCTACGACGGCGATGACGTAGTGTTGTATCCGCACTTCACCGACAAGGTCATTCCCGGCTGGTTCGACAAGACCCTGCCCTGGCGCCGCGGCAATCCGGAACGCCTGCAGGATGTCCTGCTGCTGGCGCCGTCACGGGAATACCTGGCCCGCCTGCCCCACGGCAAGCTGCCTGATCGCAATGATTTCAAGCGTTTCATGGGAGACGACAAGGGCCGCCAGAGCTACTGGCGCAAGGCGATGGCCGAAAGCCGGCGATTGGGTGACGAATTCCTTGAACTGGCCGATAACGGTCGACTGGCCGAGCGTCTGCTGACGCTTTGACTCGGTCATCCCGCAGCGGAGCTGGTAAACTACCGAGCTGCATGCATTCTTCAGAGCTGATAATACCTTGGAAATCTTCAAAGAGTTTACGTTCGAATCCGCCCATCGCCTGCCTCACGTCCCCGAGGGGCACAAGTGTGGCCGCCTGCATGGTCACTCCTTCAAGGTGGCGATCCACCTGAGCGGCGAGATCGACCAGCATACTGGCTGGATTCGTGACTTCTCCGAGATCAAGGCGATCTTCAAGCCACTGTACGAACGCCTGGACCACAACTACCTGAACGATATTCCCGGGCTGGAAAACCCTACCAGCGAGAACCTGGCGAAGTGGATCTGGCAGGAGCTCAAGCCCTTGCTGCCGGAACTGTCGGCGATCCGCATTCATGAGACCTGCACCAGCGGGTGCATCTATCGCGGGGAGTGAATCCCGGGCATAAAAAAACCACCTGCCGAGGTGGTTTTTTTATGTGCGCAGGATTCTAGCCGGTGACGCGGAGCGTCGGGGGATGCATTCCCACGCGGAGCGTGGGAACGATCGGTGGCCAGCGGGCTGGAGCTTTTAAGGCGTCTGCGGCATCGATCGGCAGCAAGCCGGCACCTGCAGGTACAGGAACGAATCATCGCCGTCCCTTCCCCATGATCCCTGGTCTCTGATCCCTGGTCTCTGATCCCCGATCCCTGATCCTGATCCTGACTCCGATCCCCGATCCCTGATCCCTGATCGTTGATCCCCGATCCCTGACCCCTGACCCCTGACCCCTGATCCCTGATCCTGATCCTGACTCCGATCCCCGATCCCCGATCCCCGATCCCCGATCCCCGATCCCCGATCCCTGACCCCTGACCCCTGACCCCTGACCTCTGACCCCTGATCCTGATCCTGATCCTGATCCTGATCCTGACTCCGATCCCCGATCCCTGATCCCTGATCGTTGATCCCCGATCGTTCCCACGCTCTGCGTGGGAATGCATCCCAGGACGCTGTGCGTCCGCTTCCGAACGCCAGAAAAGACAAAACCCCAACTGCTTTCGCAATTGGGGTTTCGGAATTTAATCTTGACGATGACCTACTCTCACATGGGGAAACCCCACACTACCATCGGCGATGCATCGTTTCACTTCTGAGTTCGGGATGGGATCAGGTGGTTCCAATGCTCTATGGTCGTCAAGAAATTCTGTAGCCGGCTCGTTGTTTGGACAACGCTCCAGCGAATCGGGTATGTGACAGTCTTCGGTGCTTTGTGCGTGGCAAACTTTCGGTTCACTTCGTCTTCATACACCGCAATCTGCTTCGTTTCGCAAATTGCTTGGGTGTTATATGGTCAAGCCTCACGGGCAATTAGTATGGGTTAGCTCAACGCCTCACAGCGCTTACACACCCCACCTATCAACGTCGTAGTCTTCGACGGCCCTTCAGGGAACTCAAGGTTCCAGTGAGATCTCATCTTGAGGCAAGTTTCCCGCTTAGATGCTTTCAGCGGTTATCTTTTCCGAACATAGCTACCCGGCAATGCCACTGGCGTGACAACCGGAACACCAGAGGTTCGTCCACTCCGGTCCTCTCGTACTAGGAGCAGCCCCTCTCAAATCTCAAACGTCCACGGCAGATAGGGACCGAACTGTCTCACGACGTTCTAAACCCAGCTCGCGTACCACTTTAAATGGCGAACAGCCATACCCTTGGGACCGGCTTCAGCCCCAGGATGTGATGAGCCGACATCGAGGTGCCAAACACCGCCGTCGATATGAACTCTTGGGCGGTATCAGCCTGTTATCCCCGGAGTACCTTTTATCCGTTGAGCGATGGCCCTTCCATACAGAACCACCGGATCACTAAGACCTACTTTCGTACCTGCTCGACGTGTCTGTCTCGCAGTCAAGCGCGCTTTTGCCTTTATACTCTGCGACCGATTTCCGACCGGTCTGAGCACCTCCGTTACTCTTTGGAGAGACCGCCCCAGTCAAACTACCCACCATACACTGTCCTCGATCCGGATAACGGACCTGAGTTAGAACCTCAAAGTTGCCAGGGTGGTATTTCAAGAATGGCTCCACGCAAACTGGCGTTCACGCTTCAAAGCCTCCCACCTATCCTACACAAGCAAATTCAAAGTCCAGTGCAAAGCTATAGTAAAGGTTCACGGGGTCTTTCCGTCTAGCCGCGGATACACTGCATCTTCACAGCGATTTCAATTTCACTGAGTCTCGGGTGGAGACAGCGCCGCCATCGTTACGCCATTCGTGCAGGTCGGAACTTACCCGACAAGGAATTTCGCTACCTTAGGACCGTTATAGTTACGGCCGCCGTTTACCGGGGCTTCGATCAAGAGCTTCGCTTTCGCTAACCCCATCAATTAACCTTCCGGCACCGGGCAGGCGTCACACCCTATACGTCCACTTTCGTGTTTGCAGAGTGCTGTGTTTTAATAAACAGTCGCAGCGGCCTGGTATCTTCGACCGGCATGGGCTTACGGAGCAAGTCCTTCACCCTCACCGGCGCACCTTCTCCCGAAGTTACGGTGCCATTTTGCCTAGTTCCTTCACCCGAGTTCTCTCAAGCGCCTTGGTATTCTCTACCTAACCACCTGTGTCGGTTTGGGGTACGGTTCCTGGTTATCTGAAGCTTAGAAGCTTTTCTTGGAAGCATGGCATCAACCACTTCGCGTCCTAAAGGACACTCGTCATCAGCTCTCGGCCTTAAGATCCCGGATTTACCTAAGATCTCAGCCTACCACCTTAAACTTGGACAACCAACGCCAAGCTGGCCTAGCCTTCTCCGTCCCTCCATCGCAATAACCAGAAGTACAGGAATATTAACCTGTTTTCCATCGACTACGCTTTTCAGCCTCGCCTTAGGGACCGACTAACCCTGCGTCGATTAACGTTGCGCAGGAAACCTTGGTCTTTCGGCGTGGGTGTTTTTCACACCCATTGTCGTTACTCATGTCAGCATTCGCACTTCTGATACCTCCAGCAAGCTTCTCAACTCACCTTCACAGGCTTACAGAACGCTCCTCTACCGCATCACTTACGTGATACCCGTAGCTTCGGTGCATGGTTTGAGCCCCGTTACATCTTCCGCGCAGGCCGACTCGACTAGTGAGCTATTACGCTTTCTTTAAAGGGTGGCTGCTTCTAAGCCAACCTCCTAGCTGTCTAAGCCTTCCCACATCGTTTCCCACTTAACCATGACTTTGGGACCTTAGCTGACGGTCTGGGTTGTTTCCCTTTCACGACGGACGTTAGCACCCGCCGTGTGTCTCCCACGCTCGGCACTTCCAGGTATTCGGAGTTTGCATCGGTTTGGTAAGTCGGGATGACCCCCTAGCCGAAACAGTGCTCTACCCCTGGAGTGATACGTGAGGCGCTACCTAAATAGCTTTCGAGGAGAACCAGCTATCTCCGAGCTTGATTAGCCTTTCACTCCGATCCACAGGTCATCCGCTAACTTTTCAACGGTAGTCGGTTCGGTCCTCCAGTCAGTGTTACCTAACCTTCAACCTGCCCATGGATAGATCGCCCGGTTTCGGGTCTATACCCAGCGACTAAGCGCCCTATTAAGACTCGCTTTCGCTACGCCTCCCTATTCGGTTAAGCTCGCCACTGAATATAAGTCGCTGACCCATTATACAAAAGGTACGCAGTCACAGAACAAAGTCTGCTCCCACTGCTTGTACGCATACGGTTTCAGGATCTATTTCACTCCCCTCTCCGGGGTTCTTTTCGCCTTTCCCTCACGGTACTAGTTCACTATCGGTCAGTCAGTAGTATTTAGCCTTGGAGGATGGTCCCCCATATTCAGACAAGGTTTCTCGTGCCCCGTCCTACTCGATTTCATGACTAAGAGACTTTCGCGTACAGGGCTATCACCCACTATGGCCGCACTTTCCAGAGCGTTCCGCTAATCTCAAAGCCACTTAAGGGCTGGTCCCCGTTCGCTCGCCACTACTAAGGGAATCTCGGTTGATTCTTTTCCTCAGGGTACTTAGATGTTTCAGTTCCTGGTTCGCCTCTTGTACCTATGTATTCAGTACAAGATAACCAGCTTATGCTGGTTGGGTTCCCCCATTCAGAGATCTCCGGATCAAAGTCTGTTTGCCGACTCCCCGAAGCTTATCGCAGGCTACCACGTCTTTCATCGCCTCTGACTGCCAAGGCATCCACCGTATGCGCTTCTTCACTTGACCATATAACCCCAAGCAATCTGGTTATACTATGAAGACGACATTCGCCGAAAATTTGCCGCTCAATTAAGAGTACTCACAAATTTTACCTTAGCCTGATCCACTACCAGTGAAAGTAGTGTTCAGTCTTCTTTCTATCACATACCCAAATTTTTAAAGAACGATTCTGATAAAGTTCAGAAATCAATATTCGTCATCGAATATTCATTTCTAAGCTCTACGATCTGGCCAACTGCATGGTGGAGCTGAATATGGTGGAGCCAAGCGGGATCGAACCGCTGACCTCCTGCGTGCAAGGCAGGCGCTCTCCCAGCTGAGCTATGGCCCCGTATCGACTACAGGGTGCACCAGGTAATTGGTGGGTCTGGGCAGATTCGAACTGCCGACCTCACCCTTATCAGGGGTGCGCTCTAACCAACTGAGCTACAGACCCAATCGTCTTCTTCAATGAATCAAGCAATTCGTGTGGGAACTTATGGTGCAGCTGATGTCGTCGATTAAGGAGGTGATCCAGCCGCAGGTTCCCCTACGGCTACCTTGTTACGACTTCACCCCAGTCATGAATCACACCGTGGTAACCGTCCTCCCGAAGGTTAGACTAGCTACTTCTGGTGCAACCCACTCCCATGGTGTGACGGGCGGTGTGTACAAGGCCCGGGAACGTATTCACCGCGACATTCTGATTCGCGATTACTAGCGATTCCGACTTCACGCAGTCGAGTTGCAGACTGCGATCCGGACTACGATCGGTTTTGTGGGATTAGCTCCACCTCGCGGCTTGGC